>NZ_JBBMQY010000002.1:0-428515 GCF_038900255.1 Pseudoalteromonas sp. AS84
GAGCTGGATTCGAACCAGCGAAGGCTGAGCCGTCAGATTTACAGTCTGATCCCTTTGGCCGCTCGGGAACCCCTCCAATGCAACGGCGCTGATAATAGCAAATTGCGTATTTAAGTAAAGAAAAAAGCTAAAGAAAATTGAAATAAAGCCGATAAATATCTATCAGTTACCACAATCGGCTAAAGACTATGCAAATAGATGATTTGTTAATCACAGAGAGTCAGTTAAACAGTAGACTCAATAATAGTGTGCATGAAAATCGCCGTGGCGAATTTGCACTATTATTAGCGATGCTGTCACATGACGCACTCGACTTTAGTCAATTTCATTTACCAAAAACTGAAATAGATAATTTAGTTATAGAAGAAGAGGCATTAAGAAAGCAATTTGGTGCAGGTCCAAAGCAACTTTTAGCCCCTGATGAATATAATATGTTGGTTGGACAATTTAATGCTTCATTAATATCTCAAGAAGGGGAGCGCTGTGGTATGACAAGTATTAAGCTAAGACAATGCTTAAGCCCTGAACCACTTGCGATTAGAAATGATGATATGCATATTCCACTTAATATAATAGATAACTGTGAGCTAGCTGTCAGAAGAAGAATTAAAAGCGAACAAACGCAACTAGCTAATCCCCCTATGGATGCAGCTGCTTTTTACGACAGCCTTAATAATGATGCATTACATCAACCACTTCACCTTATTGCTGTGTGATATATGATTGTAATAATCATCAGTTAATATATGCTTTATAACGGGTCTGCTTTATATATTTGCTAATAATTGATTTAATGAAAAAAAAGCATCCAAAAATTAAATGCAATTGCTATAATGGCATCAAATGGTATGACATGAAATGCCATTATCATTAAACCAAGGTAATTAGGAACGTAATGAAGAAAACATTCACGCTAAATCACGAGAAAATCAAATACCCTCGTATGGTTGATGCTGCAAAGCACGAAGTGAAAAAATATTTGAAAAGAGAGCGTAATAAAACGCTACCTGAAGATGCTGACTATTGGGCATTTGACTGTAAGTTTGGTAACACAGCTGAAGATGCGCAAGTTGTGCACGTAGCTGAATTAAGTAACCAAATTGGCGAAATTGAAAAGCAAGGTTTGACCTCTTTCTATGTAGAGATTTTAGCTCGACCTGCTCAACGTCAACAGTTAAATTTAGATGATGACGAATAACATTTAATTTAATTAAGTGTTCGAAGTTTTAAAATGAGCCCAAGTGGCTCATTTTTTGTTTTTATGTATTAAAGATTCACCATAAATCATTTTATTAGTAACTAATAAGTAGAATTTTAATTTATTAACATTTGCATAACAAAATGTAGTGATATAGGGTGTGTTTAATAAAAAAAACGAAACAGTTGTACCATGCCGATAAATTACTCTGACCATCAATTAAAATTAAGCCTAAAGAACTCTAAGGTACTTGTCGTTGACGATCAGCTATTGAGTCTCATAGTATTGAAAAAAATATTATCAGAGCATTTTAGTGTAACAACAACGAGCTGTGGTGAGGATGCGATTGAAATTTGTAAGCATAATCCGCCAGATATAATACTACTCGATATTAATATGGAAGGAATGAGTGGTATTGAAACATGTCTTAAATTAAAAAACATATCTGAAACACAAGATATTCCTGTTATTTTTGTTACCTCATCTGAAAATCAAGAAGAAGAGTGCTGGGAGGCCGGGGCTGTAGATTTTATAAAGAAACCAACTAACTCGGAAACTTTATATAGAAGGGTGCGCGCCCATATTACGATGAAACTGCAACATGACTTACTCAATCAAAAAGTATTTCTAGATGATTTAACAAAGGTATTCAATCGTCGTTATTTTGATGCGCATTTTTCTAAAATGGAACGAAGCGCTTTGCGAGAAAAAGTCGACTATGCGCTCTTACTCATCGATATAGATTACTTTAAGCAATACAACGATCTTTATGGTCATGTGCAAGGTGATACGGTTTTAAACCTTGTTGCACAAACTATTACTAATAGTTTACAAAGACCAACCGATTTTGTTGCGCGTTACGGCGGCGAAGAGTTTGTAGTTGTCCTACCGCATACAAGCATTGAAGGTGCAATTTGTGTTGCTGATAAAATTAAACAAAATGTGGTCGATTTAGGAATATTACACAGATATTCAGAATATGACTTTGTGACTATTAGTATTGGCGGTGCAACCCTACAACCATATGTAAATAACAAAAACACGTTGCAGATCGCAGATGAAAAAATGTATGAGTCCAAAATGCAAGGTCGTAATCAAGTGTGTTTTTAAGTTTAGCTAGCTAATAAATCACTCTGCCACTTAAAAACACCTTGTAGGTAATAAATATTAAATAAGATTATTTATTACACGCTATGACATTTTTTGTACTTTTTATTGCTACCACATGGGCAGTCATCATTTCTGCCCACTTTAATATCTTCAACTGGGTATATTGTGCCATCTAAATAACGCCATTGAGTATTTTCTTTAATAAACTGCGACTTTTCGTGAAGCTCACAAAATAAGTTTTGATAAAAATACTGGGCTTTAAATTCTACATTGCCAGTATTGTCATCATGGCTTGACCCAATTACATCAAGATTTATAAATCGACAGCTGTTAGCAAAATCATTGATTTCTTTAACCGGATTCTCAGCTTGTTTTTCTTTTGCGTAGGTTTGATAAACATATTTTGCATTTTTAATAACATAAGCGCTGAATCGTGAGCGCATAAGTTGTTCAGGAGTGTCAGCTTGTTTAACAGATAAGTGAAGCGGCTCGCAGCAATCGGCATAATTGTGCCCACTGCTGCAAAAACATAATGTGGTATCGAGTGAGGTCATAATAATAATACAAAGTTTAAAACATTAGTTTAACAAGCTTATTGGGCGAGTGATATCTCTGTTGTTTGAGACTTTTTAGTAAAACAGTATAGTTTTGTATTCGTTTTACTTAAATCGAACGATAAATTAGTCAGTAGTTGGTTATTAACTATATCGGTCCAAGTAATTACCGCTGCAAAGTTTCCGTTATGTAATGCAGAGTTTAATACATACTCTAGATTTACTAAGTGCTTTTGTCTAATAACAAGTAATTTACTTGTATCAATAGAGCATGAGTCAAGTAAAGCTTTACTCGGTACATGATCTGGAGCAATTAATAACGTCCATGCATTAGAGCTATTGTATTGGTGTAATACTTTTAAAAGCTCAAAGGTCGCTGAAATCTCATCTTCAATTTGAATCAAATTCACGCAATCGCTTTGCTCATCTTGTTGGTAACTTTTAACTGTTCTTACGGTAATAGGCTGTAACATAATTTCACTCACTGGGTTTTTATACAGTATCCATATACAGTAGTTTATACAGTGCTTTCGTGCAAGCATTTTATGCTATTTATTTGTACAGTCATTCAGCTTTTGATCATTTTTTTTGTTTTTTAATTTATAATTCTTTATTAATCAGTTTGTTATGGAGTTGTTTTTGAAAAGAGATTCTAAAAATAAATTTTTGAGTCGTGTCTTCATTACTGGCTTTTGTACTGTATAAGACTATTACTACAACCATATACAGTACTTTCAAACACTGTATACAGTACTTTTTCCATAGTTAGCCTATGTGTTTTCACTCGTGCGAGGGATCAAATGAGAAAACTGAAGTTGGTGGATTTGTTCGTACAAACTTGCTGCGTAACATTGAGCATCTTTAAATCGCTTAGTTTCGATATGTTTGCGTATATCTGTAACTGCTGCAGTGGCAGGTGCGTACCCTTGGCTACTTGCTAGGCTTAACCAAGCTACAGCATGAAATACACTTTGTGGTACGCCTTCACCTTTCACAAAAAATAAACCTAAATAAAACTGTGCTCTATGGTTTCCTGCCATTGCAGCAAGGCGCATCCATTTTGCAGCCAATGGAGCTTGATTATTTTTTAAATAATATAGGGCTTTATTTAACGTACTTTGTTCATCTTTTTTATTATCTACGGGCACAGAGGTATTTTCGGGTTGAGTAACAAAACCTAAAATATTATCTAGCTGTTGCTCTAAGTCTTGCTCACAAGGTGTTGTTTTAAGCATATTGGTTCATTTATTATTTTAACTACTTTAACAGTTTAGTATATAGCAAGGTAAAATGTCCTGTAAAAGATAATTTTTATGTTAAAATCTCGCCACTTTTTACTATCACAAGTTTATTATGTTCGAAGCCTTATTTAAACTGAGCGAAAATAATTCAACAGTTAAACGCGAATGCGTTGCTGGCCTAACTACCTTTATAACTATGGTATACATTGTATTTGTAAACCCGGCTATGCTCGCAGAGGCAGGGATGGATCAAGGGGCTGCATTTGTAGCGACATGTATAGCAGCTGCGATAGGCTGTTTCATAATGGGTTTATGGGCTAATTATCCATTAGCATTAGCGCCGGGTATGGGGCTAAATGCCTTTTTTACTTATGGTGTCGTATTAGGGATGGGCTATACCTGGCAAGCCGCGTTAGGGGCTGTATTTATGTCGGGTTGTATATTTTTGTTTTTAAGCTTATTTAAAGTCAGAGAGTGGATTATTAATGCCATACCTCTGGTGCTCAAGCGAGCAATCGCAACGGGAATAGGTGCTTTTTTAGCATTAATTGCCCTTAAAAATGCAGGCATTATTGTCTCAAGCCCGGCAACATTAGTGCAGTTGGGCGACATTACTTCTCCAGGACCGTTATTGGCTATATTAAGCTTTTTTGTAATTGCAGCACTTTTATACCGCGACTTTAAAAGTGGCGTGCTTATTAGTATTTTATTAGTGACTGGCATTGCTCTAAGTTTTGGGCTTGTTGAATATCACGGCGTTATGGCTATGCCACCATCAATAATGCCTACTTTTATGCAGCTAGATTTTGCAGCCGCTTTTGATATATCAATGATGAGTGTTATTTTTGCTTTCTTGTTTGTCGATCTTTTTGATACTTCGGGTACGTTAGTTGCTGTAACTCAAAAAGCAGGTTTAGCTGATGAAAAAGGTAACATGCCTCGTTTAGGGCGCGCACTAAGTGCTGACAGCTCAGCAACAATTGCAGGTGCGATGCTAGGCACGTCTACGACTACATCGTACATAGAATCGGTTGCTGGTGTATCTGTTGGCGGACGTACTGGCTTAACGGCTGTAGTTGTAGGTATTTGCTTTTTACTAATGATGTTTTTTGCACCGCTTGCACAAATGGTACCGGCATATGCAACGGCGGGCGCCATTTTATATGTCGCTGTGCTGATGCTGCAAAACTTAAAGTTTGTAAACTGGGATGATATGACCGATGCAATTCCTGTTACTGTGGTATTACTAATGACACCACTAACGTTTTCGATTGCGCATGGTATTGCACTTGGTTTTATATCTTATGCAGCGGTTAAAGTATTGTGCGGTAAGCAAGATCAAGTCAGTATTAGTGTTTGGATATTAACAGCCTTGTTTGTTTTCAAGTTTGCATTTTTGTCTTAATAGCTAACAAAAAATACAAAAAAAACCTGCATAAATTTTAATTTATGCAGGCTTTTTTAATGCTTATTTTTTAGTATATTAACGCTACCATTTCTTTTTAGGAGCAAACAGTATGTCTAAGTCGTCTTGCTCTTCTTCTGTTTTCTTTTTAAGTGCGCTTGCATTAGAGGCTCTTAGTTCAACACTAATCGCTTCTAAGTAACCTTCAACTTCTTGGCGTTTTGTTGTTACATATTCATCAGAGTAGGTAACTGCACTTAGTGTTGCCTGTGCTTTTTCAAAATACTGTCTTGCAGAACCAACCATGCTTGCTGAGCGGGCAGACAAGCCTCGTTTTATTTGGCTTTCAATATTAATACGCAGTTGTAGTTTTTCGAGACGCTTATCTTCTAAAACAAAAACTTGGCTGTCAATACGACCTTTACTGTGTTCAGAACGTAAAATTGAGCGTAATTTTTTAATGCCTTGAATTAGGCCTACAAGCTGTTTGTCATTGCTGGGTAATGTTAATGCTTCACTGCTGTTATCTTGAACTGGATTAGATAAGTGCGTTTTCGCTTCACTTAAGCGGCCTTTAAGTGCTTTAGATGTTTGCGAGTTAGTAACCATTGTATTTAAAGCTTCGTAAATACGGCGTTGTAACGTACGAATTAAATTTTCAGAAAGGGGAATATTAGCACTATTCATTAGCGCTTCTTCTGTTTCTTCTATTATAGCTTTTTGTTTTGTAAGCTCTTTACGGCGTTCAGCCTCTTGTTTTTCTTTGTGTTGCTGTACAGCACTTACCCAAAGTGCAATCACAATCAATGCAACTATAAGCACTATTATAATAGAAACGATCATGGCGTAATTCTCGGATGTATAACCTAATTTTTTAATCTTACATTAAATATACGTTAACAGGGTAGCTTTACGCTGATTAACTTAAAATATATACCAAAAATTTATAGGTTAAGCCCTTTACAAACTGTAGTAAGCCTAAGGACTTATAAACTGAAGCTGAATAATCATCGCTACCTCAAGCATATTTATTATGCTAGCCTTGAGTTCTAATCAGATAATTGCATACGTAAAGCCTATATGTGTCATTTTATGTAAATAACACTTGGTTTTAACTAGTATTGCCTTTATAAATAATATGAATAATAACGTTAAAATTTGCAGCCATGAAATTACAACAACTCAGATACATCGTAGAAGTACAAAATCATAAATTAAATGTTTCAGCGACGGCTGAGAGTTTATTTACCTCGCAGCCAGGAATTTCTAAACAAGTACGCATGTTAGAAGATGAGTTAGGTGTGCAAATTTTTGGTCGCAGCGGTAAGCATTTAACGCATGTAACGGGTGCTGGCGAAGATATTATTAATATTTCTCGCGAAATACTCTCTAAAGTAGAAGGTATTAAAGCTGTTGCTAATGAACATACGTTGCCTGACCAAGGTAAGTTAAACATTGCAACTACACATACCCAAGCTCGCTATGCTTTGCCTAATGTTATTCAAGGCTTTATGAAAAAATACCCTGCGGTATCGCTTCATATGCACCAAGGTACACCACAACAAATATCTGATGCTGCAGCACGTGGTGATGCCGATTTTGCTATTGCAACAGAAGCACTGCATTTGTATTCAGATTTAGTGATGTTGCCTTGTTATCATTGGAACCGCAGTATTGTTGTTGCTAAAGATCATCCGTTGGCTAAAAAAGCAAACAGTTTAACTGTGGCTGACATTGCTCAGTATCCACTTATTACCTATGTATTTGGTTTTACGGGGCGCTCAGAGTTAGATAAAGCGTTTAGCGCACACGGGCTTGAACCACACATTGTATTTACTGCAACCGATGCTGACGTTATAAAAACATATGTACGTTTAGGGCTAGGAGTAGGTGTTGTTGCGTCAATGGCGATAGATCAAGTGAGCGACACTGATTTAGTGTGTATTGATGCAAGCCACTTATTTGAAGCAAGTACAACTAAAATTGGTTTTAGAAAGGGCAGCTTTTTACGTACTTACATGTATGATTTTATCGAACGTTTTGCACCGCACTTAACTAAAGAGCGCGTAGAGAGAGCAAGTTTACTACGTAACCAAGATGACGTAGATAAATTATTTGCAGATATAGAGTTACCCGTTAAATAATGTCACTACATTGAACGAATAATAAAAAAGCCGTCTATTTTTAAATAGACGGCTTTTTACTTTTATAAAGAGCTGGTTAACATTCGATAATGTTAACTGCTAATCCACCGCGAGCGGTTTCTTTATATTTAGTTTTCATGTCGTTGCCGGTTTCAAGCATGGTTTTAATCACTTTATCAAGTGATACCTTTTGCTCGCCACTGCCACGAATAGCTAAACGTGAGGCATTAATTGCTTTAATTGCGCCCATTGCATTACGTTCAATACACGGCACTTGCACCAAGCCACCAACAGGGTCGCACGTTAGGCCTAAATTATGCTCCATACCAATTTCTGCAGCGTTTTCTACTTGTACAACGTTACCACCAACAATTTCTGTTAATGCGCCTGCAGCCATAGAACACGCAACGCCAACTTCACCTTGGCAACCTACTTCGGCACCCGATATAGAGGCATTCTTTTTATATAAAATACCAATAGCAGCAGCCGTTAATAAATAACGCGTGGCTATATCGCGGTCTACTTCTTTTACAAATGTGTGATAGTACATAAGCACAGCTGGTAAAATACCCGCAGCACCATTAGTTGGTGCGGTAACTACACGGCCACCAGCAGCATTTTCTTCGTTAACTGCAAGGGCAAATAAATCAACCCAATCCATTGCACGAAGAGGGTCGTTACTTACTTCTATATTTAGTTTTAAGTATAAGCTAGGTGCCCGGCGTTTTACTTTTAAGCCGCCAGGTAAAATACCTTCGGTGCGCATACCACGGTCAATACAAGCCATCATTACTTTCCAAATATGGAACAGTGTGTCTTTTACTTCATCTTCTGTGCGCAGTGTTTTTTCGTTTTTCATCATCAAGCTTGAAACACTAAACCCAGACTCTTTACACATCTCTAGCAGCTCTTTTGCGCTACCAAATGGAAAGGGGGCTGGGTTTTCTTCTCTTATATCGAGTGCCGCCTGTTTTTCGTTTTCAAACTCTTCGTCAGTAACAATAAAGCCACCGCCAATAGAGTAATATACTTTGCTGTAAACTTTTTTGCCGTTGTTTGAGGCAATAATTTCCATTGCATTAGAATGCTTAGGCAGCGTTTTGCGACGATGAAAAACAATAGCACCTTGTTTTGGAAACTTAGCTTTGTGTGTTTGGTTTAAATAAATAACCTGATCTTTTTCGATAGTTGCTAAAATATCGTCGACTAAATCGGCATCAATTGTTTCAGGATCGTAACCGGCTAAACCAAGAATTACTGCTTTACCCGAGCCATGGCCAACACCTGTTTGACCCAAAGAGCCATAAAGCTCTACTTTAATATCGGTAACATTTGCTAATAATTGTTGTTCTTGTAGGTCATTAACAAATAAGCGTGATGCGCGCATTGGGCCAACGGTGTGTGATGACGAAGGGCCAATACCAATGCTAAACATATCAAATGCACTGATCATAATGTGTGTCTCTACTTTGTTTTATCAGCACGAAGCTGCTCTTTGAACGGTCGAGCATGATAACGTGGAATTGTGATTGTGTAACTACTAATAACGAAGATTTAAACTGGTAAGGCGAGTTGTTTTGTAAAGTTTTTTATAATGCTTGCAGTCGCACCCCAAAGTAAACCATGTGGCGTTTTAAAACCTTGCAAAATAACCGTTTTCCCAGAACGTTGAAAAGGTAAGGGTTGCCAGTTAGCTTCGTTATTTAACTCAGTGACAGAGAGCAAAAAGCTCGCTTGTACTTCATTATAGTCATTTTCCCAGGTGGTGTCTTTTTTGAGTAAACCCACATAGGGGCTAATACTAAAACCCGTTAAGGTTGAATACTCAGGTAAGTGACCTAATACATTAACGTTGCTTTGGGCAATATTTAGCTCTTCTTTTAGTTCGCGAAGTGCTGTGGTGCGAAGGGTAATGTCGCTTACTTCAAATTTGCCTCCGGGCAAACAAATCTCCCCAGGGTGATGGTGTAAATAAGTAGGGCGTTTACACAGTAAAATATGTGCATGGTTATCTATATCAATAATTGGCAGCATAACAGCGCTAGCGCGCTTTTTACGTGTGTCTTTTAACTGATTTGGCGCAGCTGTAGGGCTTAACAGAAACCGCGCCGTAATGTGTTCACTATTCAAAGCGACCTACTGTTTTAATAAAGGGAGGATTTTATTTACTTTATCGTAAGTTTCTTGATATTCCAATTCGACTTTAGAATCAGCGACTATTCCGCCACCCGCCCAGCAGTAAATTTGCGCTTTGTGGCACACCAAGGTGCGAATAGTGATACTCGTATCCATATTGCCACAGGCACTTAAATAACCAATTGAACCACAGTAAATACTGCGGCGATGCGGCTCTAATTCTTCAATTATTTCCATCGCTCTAATTTTGGGTGCACCGGTTATTGAGCCACCCGGAAAAGCCGCTTTTAGCTGATCGACCGCTGTTTTACCTTCATCAAGTTCTGAGGTTACCGTGCTTACTAAATGATGCACTGCCGGAAAGCTTTCAATAGCAAAAAGGGAAGGTACGTGAACGCTGCCAGGTTTTGCTACTTTGCCTAAGTCGTTACGTAGTAAATCAACAATCATGACATTTTCAGCGCGATCTTTAGCTGATGCTGCGAGTATTTGCGCTTGGCGTTGATCCTCTAGTGCATCTGCTTTTCGCGGTAGCGTGCCTTTAATAGGTTTGGTTTCTACAACGTTATTATTTACAGATATAAAGCGCTCAGGAGAAATTGATAAAATAGCTCCTTGAGGGTGATTTATAAAGCTTGAAAACGGTGCTTTATTTGCTTCACGCAGTTTAATATAAGCAGCCCAAGGGGAGCCTTCAAACTGAGCGTTAAAGCGCTGCGCTAAATTAATTTGATAACAATCGCCACTTTTTAAATACTCCTCAATTTGGGAAAATTTTGCAGCGTACTCCGTTTCGCTCATATTTGATTGCCAGTCGCTGTTTAGGGCAAAGGACTGCGTATTAACTTGGGAGTTAACGTGTGTATTTAAATATTGCTGATAAAGCGCTAATCGATCGGTACTTGGCTGCGATACATAAAACCAGCTTTGTTGCTGCTTGTCGTAAATAAGGGCATCTAAGTAAAGGCCAATAGCCATTTGGGGAAGATTAATGTCTTCGATAGCACGAGTAGGGATGTTTTCAATTGTACGGCCTAGGTCGTAGCCAAAGTAGCCAAGCCAGCCGCCGTTAAAGGGTAAATCGTAACCGGCTTTTGTTTTATCAAGATGCGAAAGCTCATTATTCATAATTTCAAAGCAGTTATCACTACTTTCTATATTATTTAAAAAGCTTTTATTATTTTTTACTTCAAGGGTACTTTGCGGCTCAATGGCAATAATATCAAAACGGCTGTTTATATGATTACTATTTGCAGAATCTAATAGAATTGCATAAGGCAAGTGTGAAAAATGCGCAAAAACGTCAATGCAGTTTTGTGTTATGCCTAATTTAATACAATTTTTTTTATTGTTTAGCATTTACTGCCCCTTTAAGAACTGGCTCGAAACGGGCTGGGAGGGTATCATAAGTCAAATTTTTTGGCAGCACTAAGCTGCAAAAAACAGTGCAAACCACCGTCACCGGTTTGATTTAGATTACGCGACAACGCGTAACGGTAACTTAAGGAACCACTATGAGTACAATTTGTCAGCAAGACTTTATTGATAGCATTGAAGATGCATTGCAATATATTTCGTTCTATCACCCACTTGATTTTGTTCAAGCACTTGAAAAAGCTTACAACAAAGAACAAAGTAAAGCGGCTAAAGACGCCATTGCACAAATTTTAATTAACTCACGCATGTCGGCTGAAGGCAAGCGTCCACTTTGCCAAGACACCGGTATTATTACCTGTTTTGTTAAAGTAGGTATGGATGTTAAGTGGGATAAAACAGATTTAACCGTTCAACAAATGGTTGATGAAGGTACTCGTCGTGCATATTTGAATCCAGATAACCCTTTACGTGCATCTATTGTTGCAGACCCTGCTGGTACGCGTAAAAATACTAAAGATAATACGCCTTCGGTAGTACATATCGATTTAGTAGCGGGTGGTAAAGTAGAAGTAATGGTTGCGGCTAAAGGCGGCGGCTCTGAAAACAAAAGTAAAATGGTTATGTTAAACCCGTCTGATGACGTTGCTGAATGGGTAGAAAAAACACTACCAACAATGGGTGCTGGTTGGTGTCCGCCAGGCATGCTAGGAATAGGTATTGGTGGTACGGCTGAAAAAGCGGCAGTGATGGCTAAAGAGTCGTTAATGGATCCGGTTGATATCCATGAACTAATGGAGCGCGGCGCAGAGACAACTGAAGAAAAACTGCGTTTAGAAATTTTTGACCGTGCTAATAAATTAGGCATTGGTGCACAAGGCTTAGGCGGTTTAACAACGGTTGTTGACGTTAAAATTAAAACAGCACCAACGCATGCGGCTTCAAAACCTGTAGTAATGATCCCAAATTGTGCGGCAACTCGCCATGTACATTTTACGCTTGATGGCTCTGGCCCTGCGAATTTAAAAGCGCCTAAACTAGAAGATTGGCCACAAGTAACATTTGAAGTGGGCGAAGGCACACGTCGTGTTGACTTAAATACACTGACCAAAAAAGATGTTCAAGAATGGAAAATGGGTGAAACCGTTTTACTTTCGGGCACTATTTTAACAGGCCGTGATGCAGCGCATAAACGTTTGCAAGATATGATCAATTCAGGTGAAGGTTTACCAAAAGGCGTAGACTTTGATAATAAATTTATTTATTACGTTGGTCCTGTTGATGCGGTACGTGATGAAGCAGTAGGTCCTGCAGGCCCTACAACAGCTACTCGCATGGATAAATTCACCGATATGATGCTAGAAAAAACAGGCATTGTAGGCATGATTGGTAAAGCTGAACGTGGCCCTGCAACAGTTGAATCGATTAAAGAGCATAAATCTGTTTATTTAATGGCAGTAGGCGGCGCAGCTTACTTAGTATCTAAAGCGATTAAAAAAGCACGCGTAGTTGCTTTTGAAGATTTAGGTATGGAAGCTATTTATGAATTTGAAGTAGAAGATATGCCAGTGACCGTTGCAGTAGACAGTGAAGGCGCCAATGCGCATACACAAGGCCCTGCAATCTGGAAAGCTAAAATTGAAGAGCTTGATAGCAAGCTAAAATAACGTACGTTATGTTTTTAAAAAGCGAGCCTAGTGCTCGCTTTTTTGTTTTTTTAAATAGAGTTATTAGTAAGTTTACAGCTCTGACCAGTTAACGAAAAAGCTCACCTTCTACTGAAAACCTATAGGCAGCAGTACGTGGCGGCCAAGTCGCACCTGTATATTAAACTTTACACGCAATAGTGGTGTTACGTTCACGTAAACGTAAATTGGTATGGTTCTTATGTTTATAGTTTTTAAAACTTACAAATAACGATTTTGTGAATTTTTTATCTATTCAATTGTTTTAATTTGGTTATTTAATTTAAGCTCGATGTTTTCATCGGTTTTATCATCTGTGAGTGTAGCGAACTCTAATATGAAGTGATAAAGTCTCGTCAATTTCCAGCGCGCATACCCTCTCACGGGTTAACTATTTCGGAGTATTTTAAGTGGCTGTGTTTAATCGAGTTGAATTTGATAACCATGAACAAGTGGTTTTTTGTTCTGATGAAGAGTCAGGTTTAAAAGCAATTATTGCTGTGCATAATACTAACCTAGGTCCTGCAGTTGGCGGGTGTAGAATGTGGGATTATGCGAACGACGAAGATGCCGTTTATGACGTGCTACGTTTATCAAAAGGCATGACGTATAAAAATGCAGTAGCGCGCCTACCATTTGGTGGCGGTAAATCTGTTATTATTGGCAATGCAAAAGAAATTAAATCTGAGCAATTATTCCGTGCATTTGGTCGCCAATTAGAGCGATTAAATGGCAGCTATTACTCAGCAGAAGATGTAAACATCACATGTGCTGATGTCGCTATTATGAATAAAGAAACTAATTACGTACTGGGTCTTGAGGGTAAAAGTGGTAACCCATCACCATTTACAGCCTACGGTACTTTTTTAGGAATTAAAGCCGCGTTACAACATCAACGTGGCCACCAAGACTTTGCAGGCGTTAAAGTAGCCGTTCAAGGTTTAGGTGCTGTTGCTTATGGTTTATGTAAACATTTACATGATGCGGGTGCTGAACTGTTTGTAACCGACATAAACCAAGCAGCAGTTGACCGTGTAGTTAATGATTTTGGTGCCACTGCAGTTGGTATTGATGAAATTTACGACTTAAACGTTGATGTTTATGCACCGTGTGCATTAGGTGCAACGGTTAACGACTTAACTATACCGCGTTTAAAAGCGACTATTATTGCAGGCTGTGCCAATAATCAGCTGGCAGAGTCTCGCCATGGTGAAGTTATTCGTGAAAAAGGCATTTTATATGCACCTGATTACGTAATTAACGCCGGTGGTATTATTAATGTTTATTACGAAACAGCGCCAGAAGGTTACAGTGCAGCAGCGTCTAATAAACATGTTGAAGGTATTTTTAATACGTTAACTGAAATTTTTGCCCGTAGCGAAAAAGAGCAAAAATCAACGCATTTAATTGCTGATGAATTAGCGCAAGAGATCATTAAAAACGGCCTGTAATCTAAGTCCGAATTTATATAAGGGTGTGCAATTGCACACCCTTTTTTGATCTGTAAGTTAAGGGGGGTTGATCTTTACGGATTTAACCTTGAAAGATTAACAGACCCTAATGCAATTATTACTGAACAGCGGTACACTTTATTTTTAATTTTGTGCGGCAAATTATGACTCCCTCAACTTCTCTTATACAGCCTATCGATTTAGATAATTGGCCTAGAAAGCAACACTTTGAATTATTTAAACACTTTTCTCAGCCTTATTTTAACGTGTGTGTGCGTTTAGATGCTCAAGCACTGTACGACTATTGTAAAACCAATCAATATTCTTTTTTTCAAGCGTATGTATATTGCACCTTAAAAGCGTGCCATGAGTACGACTCAATAATGCTACGTATTATAGACAGTAAGCCATGGCTACTTAACAGTGTTCGCGCAAGCGTGGTGGAGCTTGCTGAAAACGATACATTTGTTTTTAGTTACTTTAATAGCACGGGCGAGTTTAAAGAGTTTGCAGAACATGCAAGAGATGTAAGCACAAAAGCGAAATTACAGCCGTTATTCTCTGATGCGTTTGCCCAAACGGAAGGGCAGGCAGACTTAATTCATATTTCTGTTTTGCCGTGGCTGAATTTTAGTGCGTTTTCGCATGCATTTAGTGAAGGTGAGAGTTTAGGTATTCCTAAATTTGTATTTGGTCAGTTTGATAAACACACCGGCACAATGCCTTTAGCTATTGATGTACACCATTCATTAATGGATGGTTTGCACGTAGCAAAGTTTATAAACACATTGCAGAATACATTTGGCACCTTTTGCAAAGTTTAATCTTAAAAGTCACCATTTTAACGGTAGTGCAAAGCAGTAAGTAATTTATAAGTAGTTTATAGGTCATACAATTCGAATTACTTTATATTTAAATACATACCTCATATGCTTGAAATACATGTGTGCCGGACATATTTATATACCATACCTTAGCTCAGGAAATCCCCATGATAAATGGACTGTTAATTGTTGTTTTAATTCTTTTTGTGGTGATTTTCTGGCGCTGGCCATCAATTCAAAATAGATTATGGCGCAGTAAATATAAAGACTTTGCTTTAAATTCGCAGCAAAAAGATATTTTACTGCGTTGCATGCCCATCTATAAAAAAATGACCGACGCTGACAGAGATAAATTAGAGCGACATATTACGTGGTTTTTAAACGAAAAACGTTTTGTCGGTTGTGATGGTTTAAGGTTAACGTCTGCAATGAAGTTAATTGTTGCCGCCGATGCGTGTGTATTAGTGCTTAATAAACCGTGGCCGTTATATAGAAATGTAAAAGAAATTTTATTATACCCAAGTGCTTATTACGCTCCGCAATCAACTCGCGATAGTGCAGGACTTGTGAGTTACCATAATACGGTAAGATTAGGTGAGTCTTGGCCTGGCGGTACGCTTGTACTCAGTTGGCATGATGTGCTTGAGGGTAATCGTTTACCAAGTGATGGACATAACCTGGTATTTCATGAGTTTGCGCACCAACTCGATCAAGAAACAGGCAAAACAACGGGGACACCCATTTTAAAAAGTTCAGCAGATTACAAAGAGTGGGGCCGAGTATTTAGCCGCGCGTTTACGCAGTTGAAAAGTCATGTTGCTTATAGCATGCCGCATGTTATTCACAGCTATGGTGCGACTAACGAAGCTGAGTTTTTTGCTGTACTCACCGAAACCTTCCTCGAAAAGCCCGCAGAGCTTCGCCGATACGATCCTGAAATTTATAGCATGTTGGTGAATTACTATCAATTTGACCCTATTGTTTGGCATTAAACCTACATAAACCGCGCTTTATCATATAACGCTGGCAAGTTGCGTTTGTTTTTGTTGCAATCATGTGAAATAGTTTTTACTGCAACAATAACAAGCGAGAAACGCATGAAAAAAATGCTTCATACAGTATTGGCGCTGTCGGTGTCATTAGCGATAGGGCAGGTAAATGCCGCTGAAAAAGATGAACAAAAATGGCAAGTAGATTCACCTAAAGGACAATTTGTTGACGCTGCAATTAGCGTTGAGCAGGGCACATGGATGAATATAGATATCAGCCCTGATGGTAAAACCGTGGTGTTTGACTTACTTGGCGATATTTATACTATGCCAATGAGTGGCGGTACAGCTACAAAGCTCACCTCTGATATTGCATGGCAAATGCAACCACGCTTTAGTCCTAACGGCAAAAGTATTGCGTTTACTTCCGATCAAGGGGGTGGCGATAACATTTGGATAATGGACTTAAATGGCGAGAACCAACACGCTGTTACTGACGAAACCTTTAGATTACTAAATAGCCCTGCATGGAGTCCTGATGGCGACTACTTAGTTGCACGTAAACACTTTACAGCTAGCCGCTCATTGGGTGCGGGTGAAGTGTGGTTGTACCATAAAGCGGGTGGCAAGGGCGTGCAGCTTACAAAACGCGAGAACGATCAAAAAGATTTAGGTGAGCCAATGTTTTCACCGGATGGTCGTTATGTATACTTTTCACATGATGCAACACCGGGTAAAACCTTTCATTATTCAAAGGATTCTGTAGCGGGCATTTATAAAATTAAGCGCTACGACCGTGAAACAGGTGAAATTGAAACCATAATCGATACGATGGGCGGCGCAATTAGGCCTACACCCTCACCAGATGGTAAAAAGCTTGCTTATATAAAGCGTGATGATTTTCAAACAAGCCTCTATTTATATGACTTAACTAGCGGTGAGCACACTAAACTTTACGATAAGCTTGAGCGAGATATGCAAGAAACATGGGCTATTCATGGTGTATACCCAACTATTGCATGGACACCCGATAACGAAGAGTTAGTATTTTGGGCTGGTGGTACAATTCACAAGCTAGATGTTGCAGAAAAATCCGTTAAAACCATTCCTTTTAAAGTGCAAACAAGTAAAAAAATTCAAAAAGCAGTGCGCTTTACACAAAACTTAGATACTGATGAGTTTGACGTAAAAATGCTGCGTAATGTGCAAGTAAGCCCAGATGGCGAAACGGCAATTTTTGAAGCGCTAGGACACATTTATAAACGCGATTTAGAGTCAGGTAAAATTAAGCGTTTAACAAAACAAACTGATCATTACGAATTATTTCCGCAGTATTCCCGCGATGGTAAAAAAATAGTTTACACCACATGGGATGATAACAAACAAGGGTCTGTAAGAGTGGTTTCTGCGCGCAGTGGTCGCGGCGATACAATTACTAAAGAGCCAGGTAAGTATGTAGAGCCTACGTTTAGTCCAGATGGGAAAACGGTTGTTTATCGTAAAGCCACGGGGGGGAGTATTTTAAACCCTAAGTGGTCACTTAATCCGGGGGTTTATAGTGTAAGCGCAAAAGGCGGTAAAAGTGAGCTTATTTCAAAAAGTGGTTATCAACCACAATTTGGAGATGCAAACGATCGCGTTTTTATAATGAGTCCTTGGCCAAAACCAACGCTAAGTGTGGTTGAACTTGAAAGTAAAAAAGTTCGCAAACTATATGAGTCAGAGCATGCTACAGAATTTAGAGTATCGCCAGATGGCAAATACCTAGCTTTTGCTGAGCGATTTAAAGTATTTGTAACGCCGTTTGTACAAAGTGGTAAAACAATTAATATTGGGCCTAAAGACAGCCAGTTTCCAATAGAGCAGTTATCGGTACGTGCTGGTGAAAACATTAGTTGGAGCGCTAAGAGCAACACGCTTTATTGGACATTAGGGCCTGAACTTTATCATGCAAGCCTTGATGGGATGTTTGCTATTAACAAAGCCGAAGATGCCGACCTTAAAGTAAAAAGTGGCGATAATATTGGTTTCAGTAAAAAAATGGCTGAGCCTAAAGGTATGATTGCGCTTACTGGTGCAAAAATTATTACTATGGACGGCGAAAAGGTTATTGAAAATGGTGTCATTATTACTGATGGCAAGCATATTAAAGCAATTGGTACAGCCAGTGATATAAGCATCCCTAAAGGTGCTGAGGTTATTGATGTAACAGGCAAAACAATTATGCCTGGTATTGTTGATGCTCATGCACATGGCTCGCAAGCAAGTAACGAAATTATACCTGAGCAAAACTGGAAAAACTTTGCAGGTTTAGCGCTAGGTGTAACTACAATTCACGATCCATCAAACGATACCTCTGAAATATTTACCGCAAGCGAAATGCAAAAGGCAGGCATGATTGTTGGCCCGCGTATTTTCTCAACGGGTACTATTTTATATGGCGCAAATATGCCAGGTTATACGTCGCATATTGACTCGTTAGACGATGCTAAATTTCATTTAGAGCGCCTTAAAAAAGTAGGGGCGTTTAGTGTTAAATCGTATAACCAGCCTCGCCGTGAGCAGCGCCAACAAGTTATTGAAGCAGGCCGGATGCTTGAAATGATGGTTGTCCCTGAAGGCGGCTCATTATTACAACATAACTTAAGTATGATTGTAGATGGACACACAGGTATTGAACATTCAATCCCTGTAGAGCACATATACGACGATATAAAGCAGTTATGGTCGCAAAGTGATGTTGGTTATACACCAACACTTGTAGTGGCTTATGGTGGCATTTGGGGTGAAAATTACTGGTACGATAAAACTGATGTATGGAATCATCCACGTTTAAGTAAATTTGTGCCAAAAAATCAATTATTACCGCGCTCTATGCGCCGCATTAAAGCGCCCGATCATCACTATAATCACTTTAATAACGCACGCGTTGCTGCTGAGCTGCAAGACCTAGGTGTATTAGTTAACTTAGGTGCTCACGGTCAGCGTGAAGGCTTAGGTGCACACTGGGAGATGTGGATGTTTGCACAAGGCGGAATGACACCGCTTGAGGCAATACGTGCATCGACACTCGATCCGGCTAAGTATTTAGGGCTTGATAAAAACGTAGGCTCGCTTGAAGTGGGCAAACTGGCGGATTTAATGGTTATAGATGGCGATCCGCTTAAAAATATTCGAGATTCGGATAAAGTAGATTACACCATGATCAATGGTCGATTATTCAATGCAGAGACAATGAATGAAGTGGGTAAAAAAGAGCGCGAACCACTTTATTTTGAAAAACTGTAATTTATTTTGATCTTTTGGAAGCGGCTATTAGCCGCTTTTTTTAGCTTTGTGTTATGTGTTTTAGCAAAGTAATACTTGGCATAACGAGAGATTGGTTACGCGTTACACGTGCTTGGCATATTAATCCCTCTTTGAGAGTAAGTAAGGTATGTGCAATTTCTAGCGCTTTAACTTTATTATTTTTGAGTTCGGGTGTAGCAAGTAATGCAGTTAAAATGATGTCTAATATGGTTTGTTTATGTTGCATACATTGCTTTGCTATAGGGTGTTGAGCATTAGGATACTCTGCTGCAGCATTTATAAAAAAACAGCCATTGAAATGCCCAAGCTTTGGTACTTGGTTGGCAAACCATAGTTTTAACCCAGTAAATAACGAAATAGCGACTTCAATAGCTAGTGGTTTATTACAGATCTCTTCAAACCAGCTATTAAACTGTGTATCTCTTTTGGCTAAGCACGCGCAAATTAACTCATCTTTACTGGCAAAATGATTATAAAGTGTTTTTTTTGCCACGTTAGATTCTGCTAGAATTTCATTAATGCCAACAGCATGTAAGCCTTTGGTGTAAAACAAAGTAAGTGCAGTATTTACAATATGTTCTTGTTTAGTCATTTAGTCTCCTCAAAAACAAAGGTTGACACAAGTAGACTGAGTTGTCTACCCTACGTGTATAGACAAGTCGGTCTACTTTTAATGTAAGAGATTAAAATGAATTTAAGTGATATCAAATTAGCCTGTGTTGCCGGTGTTTTTTCAGCGCTTGTGCTTGGATTTCTAGCGTGGTTGAACAACATGGGTGATTATGGGATATGGTTAATGGCACCCTTTGGTGCAACAGCAGTACTTGTATTTGGTATTCCAAATAGCCCATTAGCACAGCCAAAAAATGTGATTTTTGGTCATCTTTTAACTGCATTTGTGGGTATCGTTTTTGTAACTTATGTTGGCGATGGCAGTGCATCAATTGCATTGGCCGTTGGCATTGCAATTACACTAATGATGCTCACTAAAACAGTACATCCGGCGGCAGGTGCTAATCCTATTCTGATTATTGCATCAGGGCAGAGTTGGGACTTTTTGATTATGCCTGTATTAGCCGGGACGATGTTTATTGTTATTTGTGGCTTTGCTGCAAAATGGTTACTGGCTTTCTCGGTAAATAGTAGGCATAAAAAAACCGCTTAACGCGGTTTCTTTTAAAAATCATAAATGTTGATTAAACAACACCGCGCGGTAAGCGACAATCATGATCTTTACGAGCTAAAATTACAATCCAAAGCTCTTCCGCTGTGTAGCCTTCTTCATTTTCGGTAACAACAGTGAATGGGGCTTTTTTCTGTGCTTTTACAGGCGCAGCCGCTTTGGTTTTAGTTTTTTTAGCAGGCGCTTTGGGTGTCGTTTTACCAGAGCTTAATTCTTCAGTTAGCTCTACTAAATCAGCTAGGCGTAAGTTTTTCCCGCCATCGATGCTGTACCAGCCAGGTTTAGTTGTGATTTCAGGTTTTTTACCATTGGCAGCTTCGTACGCTGATTCAAAGGCAGATAACACTTCTGTTTTGTCTAGTTTGCTCATCAGAGACCCTATACGTTGTGAACACAGATAAAGAAGACGTATTTATACCTATTTTAAAACAGTTTTTCAATTTTTTGCGATTTTCCTTCCATTTTAAGCCTATAAGCGCCAATATTTGCACAAAATTCAGTGCAAAGTAAGGTAAGTTATATGCAACGTAGAGAATTTAACCAACTCCTAAATGACATTTTAAAGCCTCATTTAATTAAAGACTTTTGCCCAAATGGTTTACAAGTTGAAGGTAAAAATGAAATTAAAAAAATTGTGACGGGTGTAACCGCGAGTCAAGCATTAATAGATGCTGCTATTGAGCAACAAGCAGATGCTATTTTGGTTCATCATGGTTTTTTTTGGAAAGGGGAATCTCAACCAATAACGGGTATGAAAAAGCGTCGCATAGGCGCGCTACTAGCAAACGATATTAATTTATTCGGCTATCACTTACCACTCGATATTCATCCAGCAGTTGGCAATAACGCGCAACTTGCAAAGTTATTGGATATTGAAATTGAAACAGGGCTAGAGCCAACTTCAAATAGCGTAGCAATGAAAGGGCGTTTAAAAACACCATTAAGTGGTGAAGATTTTGCAGATAAAATTGCAAAAGTGCTTAATCGAACCCCGCTCACAAGCTTAGTACGCTCAGCTAAAATAGAAACCATTGCACTGTGTACTGGTGGTGGGCAAGGATATATTGACTTAGCAGCAGAGCAAGGCATTGATGCATATTTAACGGGTGAGGCATCGGAGCAAACAATTCATAGTTCTCGTGAGCAAAACATTGATTTTTTTGCTGCAGGGCATCATGCAACAGAGCGCTATGGTGTAAAAGCTCTGGGTGAGTTACTTGCTCAAGAGCATGGTTTTGATGTGACATTTATAGATATAGATAACCCAGTTTAACTAGGCTATCTATTAGTTAACCTGAACTCTACTTGAGGTAGATTTATTATCCAGAGTTCAGGTTAGTTAGACGAAATGAGCTACAGTGCCTCTGGATCTACCCAGCGGCGCAGACTTATCCAAGTGTTTCCTACTACTTCGTGACTGTATTGCGTAACCACAAGTAAGGCATGAGCATTGGGAATAAACTGTTTGTTCCATGGAAGTGCAGCAAAATTATGATAATCAGTGGCGGCGGTTATTACTTCAATACCTTGAGCATTGAATAAGTTTTTGGCGCGGGGCATGTGCAGCACAGATGTTACTAGCGCGACTTTAAAATCAACTAATTTAGGTGCTAATAATTTAGCTTCTGCTGCGGTATCCATCGCTTTAGGGTTTTGGAGTATACGACTTTTATTAATTCCTAAACTAATTGCTGTTTGATACATAAGCCCGCTATTAGTGGTATTTTTATAACCCCCGCCTGAAACTATAAGCTCTGCATTAGGGTAGTGCTTTGCTAGTTTTACACCTTCTAATAAGCGCGTTAACGCACAATTACCTAATTGATTATTAGCACTGAGTGCAGGATTTGGGTTTATATCGCAACCTAGTACAACTATTTTGTCTATTTTTGGATGCTTTAAAGCATTAAATGCAAGCGACGTAGGTTCATTATTGTGGATAATTAAATTGGCGATAAAGGGTGTGCTCAATGCAAGTAATACAATTAAGCTTGAAGCAGATAAGAAGAGAGCTGATTTGCGGCCTTTAAATGCGAGTAGGAGCATCAGGCACGCAAATAAACCAAATAGAGGCAGTGGCATAAGTAAACCACCAATAATTTTTTTAATAACAAACATAAGAGTTAAACGCTGTAGAGTTAATTACAGCGATATTACTCATTATATTGATGATTATCGACCGTTATTTAACTTACACGTATTTAAAAAGTGACGATAAACAGGGTTGTCTTTCATGTCTTTTTTCATTACTAAATACATAGGACGAGTAAGGCCAAGAGCACCCAAAGGAATTGACTTTATCAAGCCTTGGCTTTCATAAGGTGTAACTAGCCAATCAGGTAAAGCGGCAACGCCCATGCCGGCACTTACTAGTTGAAAAATAAGTAACCCTTGATCAACCGTTTTTAACGTACCGTCAAAACGTGCATTTTGAATGAAATGCTTAAATATATCTTGGCGTTCACGTGGGATTGGGTATGAAATAATAGTTTCGTTTTTTAAATCAAGCGCTGTTACATACGCTTTTTTAGCAAGTTCATGATCCGGTGCCACAATAAGCTTTAATTTAAAATCAAATAAGTGCGCGTATTCTAATGTGTCGGGTTCACGTATGTCAGATGTTAAAACTAAATCGAGCTCATCGCTTAGTAAGTCAGGAATCGCGTCGTAACTAAAGCCACGCTCGTAATCAATTTTTATATCAGGCCAAAAGTTATTAAATTCTTTAATAGTAGGTAATAACCAATGAAAGCATGCATGGCATTCCACACTTAAACGCAGTTGAGAAATAGGCTGATTTAAGCTTTCTTTCAAACGGCATTTAGTCGCTTCCATTTTTGGCAATATTTCGTGAGCTAACTCAAGTAATAGCATTCCCTGAGGAGTAAAACGGACTGGTTGAGTTTTACGCTCAAATAATTGGCAATCTAATTTGTTCTCTAAATCTTTGATTTGATGAGATAAAGCAGACTGTGTCAAAAATAACTCTCGTGCCGTATTAACCAAAGATCCTGTTTCTTTAAGGGTTGCTATGGTTTTTAAATGTTTAATACCAATCATCTTTAAAAATTCTCATGGGGAAAGTGAGTTCAGCTCAGATTAACCACATACTACGCCTATACAAAAAACGTTTCAACGTCTAGATGGCTAAAAGTTTGCGATTTATTGTGATTTATTACAGTTTATTGCTATGAATCGCGAAAATATTAGAGTTAGTAACGATAAAAGTCATTTAAAAACTGGTTTGATGAGTTTTAGATGAGTTTGCCTCATGTTGTATTTTAAGTATATCGATTACAGTGTGCTTTACATGAGCGTAAATTTTGACCATGTTGATAACTGTATGAGGCGGGGTTTGTTGAATGTTTACTTTAGATTATGATTTAAAAAATAGAGTCTTTTTGCTGTTTTGCTTTAGTTTAGCTCAATGGATGAGTATATACGTAATACCTAAGCCAGCGACTAACTCGCTGGCTCTTTTTATAAGGGTTTATTAATTAGTAATATGGCTTCTTTGGCAGTAACTGGTTTCGACTTTAAAAAGCCTTGGCCGTAATCGCATGCGGTCGATTGTAAAATAGCTAATTGTTCAGATGTTTCTATTCCCTCAGCAACAACTCCAAGCTTTAATGATTGAGCAAGTGATAAAATTGCTTCAACAAGTGGGTTGGTGGAATCTTGTAGGTGGTCAATAAAACTTTTATCTATTTTTAAAATATGAATAGGTAGTTGGTGCAAGTAGCCAAGTGCTGAATAACCCGTTCCAAAATCGTCAAGGCACAATTTTACTTTTAAAGGTGAAAGACCTTCTATTATTTGAGTGGCGAGTTCTAGATTTTCTATTAAGCCTGATTCGGTAATTTCTAAACATAAAGAACCCAGAGGTAATTGGTACTTATTATAAATAGAATGTATTTGCGCTACAAAATCGAGGCTTGCAAAATGTCGTGACGACACATTAACCGTTACTTTCAAAAAGCGATGACCTTGCTGGTGCCAATTGGAAATCTGCTGAGCGGCTAAATCAAGTAAATGTAAATCAAGATTTATAATTTGCCCTGTAGTTTCAGCTATCGGTATAAAGTCATTAGGGGGTACAAATCCTTTTTTAGGGTGATGCCAGCGCACAAGTGCTTCAAAACCAATAACCTCACTTGTGGTAATTGTAAAAATTGGCTGAAAATAGAGTTCAAATTCATTGTGTTCTATACCGTGTTGCAAGTCATTTTCGATATCCGCATGGGTTTTAAGTTTTTTACGCATCGTGTTATTAAAAAACTTAACTTGTCCACGCCCAGTGGATTTTGCTTCATACATAGCAGCATCAGCTTGTTGCAATAATATATAAGCTTTATCGTTTATGTTGTCGGTATAGGCAATACCAATACTAGTAGAGGCCTGAAGTAAGTGGCTATCTACATTTATAGGTTTTGATAATGCGCTTTTAATTCTGTTTAAAGCTTCATTAACTTGGTTTTTATGTGTAATATTTTCCATGAAAATAGCAAATTCATCACCACCTAAACGAGCGAACGTATCAGTGCCTCTTACTGTACTTTTAATTAAGTCGCATATTTTTATAAGAAAATGGTCTCCGACTTCATGCCCCAATGAATCATTAATACTTTTAAAACGGTCAAAATCTAGATACAACAGGGCATGGCTAGTACTCTTTTTAGCGCGCGTTAAACGTAAAATAGCATGTTTTATTCGCTCAATGAGTAATGAGCGGTTAGCAAGGCCAGTAAGTTCGTCATGTAATGCTTTGTGTTCGAGCTCTTGTCGGGCTAGTTGCCTATCTAACGCCATACTGATTTGGCGACTGACATAGGTGAGAAGAGCACTGTCGTGCTCGTTATAGTGCAGCGTTTTATCATAGCTTTGTACAACAATAACACCGCTTATTCGATCACTTGTTTTAAATGGAACACCTAACCATGACTCAGATTGTCTTCCCACCATTTTAAAGTCACCGTTATTAATATGACTTTGAAAGGCGTCTTTGTTGAGTAATAAGGTTTGTTCTGTTTGCAGTAGATAATATGAAGCAGTGTCTTTTAGCTGCTCTTTAGATATTTTTTGATGTGTTTTGGTATTAATGCCTTCTTCGACTATGTAAACAAGGTCAAGTATATCTACTTTTTTATCATATAAAGCGATAAAAAAATTATCAGCACGAAGTAGGTTGTTGATAATTGAATGCAGGGCTTCAAAGAAGGTATCTAAGTCGTTAGCTTTGTAGGTCAGGTTAGCTATTTGCAATAAGCTATTTTCTAATTTTTGTGCGTTGTTGAGCTGCTCAACGGTTTTTTGTAAGTTATTTACCGTATTTACCTGATTGATTTTAGCACTGAGTAAGTGGGCAACTGTTGTAAGTATTTCGAGGTGTGCGTTGGTAAAGTAGGCTTTAATAGGGTGCTCACAATCAATAACACCTAAAACTTGTTCTTTATATATAAGAGGCACGCATAGTTCTGATTGGGCAGGGCGCTCATCAGCAATGTAACGATGGTCTTTTGTTACATCATCGATAATTACGGCTTTGCCAGTAGTTGCAACAGCCCCAGTAATACCTTCACTAAAGCGTATTACTTTACGTTCGGCTTGATATTTGTCACGGGCGTGAGCAATACCCATAGATGCAACTTGATTTAATGTGTAAGCATTGTTGTCGGCAAGGTAAATCACACAATCAACAAACCCTAAACGGTTAACAACGTGCGTTGTAACATACTCAAATAGCTCGTCTAGTGTATCGAGTTGCAATAAGCTGGATGAAAATTGATTAATAATACTCAGTTGATCAGTTTTTATCTCAAGTGCTTTTGTAGCATCATTTTTGTAAGACATAGGCAATTTATATTATTCTTTTTATTTTTAAATACAGGGCTAAGTTAGCCTAATCTCGGATTTTGTACAAAATAAAGCGATGAGTGGTTTTAATTAGCTGTAAACTTTTACAACGAATGACTTTAATTAATTGTAAATAATAACAAAGGCTAATGCCAATTGAATTAGAGTACTAAGCTTTAACTAACAGCTCAGTAATGTAATCGACATATGCATTATTTTTAATAAAATCTTTACTCGAAAACCTCATATGCCTATGATCGGATAAATTCAGCCGTGGAACAAAGTAATGACAAGTAACAATACAAATTCTGTAACAACCCTTACTATCACTCGCCCAGATGACTGGCATGTACATTTACGTGATGGCGACCAGTTAAAAGATACTGTACGAGACATTAGCAGATACATGGGCCGCGCTATTATTATGCCAAACCTTGTTCCGCCGGCAACGTGTACTGATACCGCTCTTTCTTATCGAGAGCGCATTATGGCAGCAGGTCCAAAAGGTGTCTTTGAGCCTTTAATGGTGCTCTACCTTACTGATAAAACGACACCAGAAGAAATAAAAAAAGCCAAAGCAACGGGAAAAATAGTAGCTGCAAAGCTCTATCCTGCTGGCGCTACAACTAATTCTGACTCGGGTGTTACATCAGTAAAAAATATTTATCCGGTTTTAAAAGCAATGCAAGAAGTAGGTATGTTGCTGTTAGTACACGGAGAAGTTACCGATTCATCAATTGATATTTTTGACCGTGAAAAAGTATTCTTGGATACGATTTTAGGGGATGTTGTGAGTGACTTTCCAGAACTTAAAATTGTGCTAGAGCATATTACAACTAAAGATGCAGTAGAGTTTGTCGTTAATGCACCTAGCAATGTAGCAGCAACAATTACAGCTCATCACTTACTTTATAATCGTAATCATATGTTAGCCGGTGGAATTCGCCCACATTATTATTGTTTGCCAATTCTCAAGCGTAATATTCACCAGCAAGCATTAATGGCCGCAGCTATAAGTGGAAATAAAAAATTCTTCTTAGGAACTGATTCTGCACCACATTATAAAGATAAAAAAGAAGCTGCGTGTGGTTGTGCTGGAGCATATACGGCTCATGCCGCTATTGAGTTGTACGCGGAAGCATTTGAAGATGCGGGAGCTCTGGATAAGCTTGAAGGGTTTGCAAGCCACTTTGGCCCTGACTTTTATGATTTACCACGTAATACCGATACAATTACATTGCAAAGAAAACCATGGCAAGTACCAGCAAGCTTCACTTTAGGCGACTCTGAAGTTGTGCCTATAAAAGCTGAGGATACTATTGATTGGTCTGTTGAATAGCTAATATTATATATTTAAACCAAAAGCCGCCTAATTTTTTAGGCGGCTTTTTTGTTTGTGTTTTTGATATTATTGAGGCGTTATTTGACTGTATGGCGGTTGTAGGGAGTTTTTATACGGGCTTATAGCAATATATATTACAATAATACTTTATAGTTTTTGCTTGTAAATTAGTCAGTTAAAGGCGATTCAAAACAAATTTATATTTTTAATAAATAATTCCCAATTAATAGAGCGAAAAAAAATATAATGTGTTAATCTTACCTTGCTTTGAGTTTTTATGTATTGAATTTACGGATATTGTGCTGCGTTTAAGGTTACCGGTTAGGTTATTACTTGTTCCTGTACTGTACCTCCATATTTTTGAGCATTGACTCAGGGAGGATATTGCCATAATAATATGGCTGAATTTTAATTATTGACTTACAGGAAAATTTAGTATGTCGGTTACTGGTAAAGTAAAGTTTTTCAACGAAGCTAAAGGCTTTGGTTTCATTGAACAAGAAAATGGTCCTGACGTGTTTGTACATTTCAGCGCAATCACTGGTTCTGGTTTTCGCACTCTTAGCGAAGGTCAAGCAGTGACATTCAGCATCAAACAAGGTCAAAAAGGCCCTGAAGCTGAGAACGTAGAAGCAGCATAATTTATTATGTGAACTCTAGTTCATCTTGGTGAAGCAGTTCTCTGTTTCACCATAATTCCCCCCTCCTTAATCTACTTTATTTTACACTTTACAAATTCCTGCATTTAAAATATCTAGTTCATCTTTATTTCAATATACATCAAAAAACTTTAGCTATTCGAATAACCCAACAAGTTAAATCACTTTCTAGCGCTGTTAAAGCATTTCCTATAATTATGCAAAATAATCTTAAACTGATACCAATACAACCCCGAGATAATTCTTAATTAATTTGACGAATTAAGCTTGGCATTAACCAGATAAAAAATTCTGATATACGACTGCATGGATGTAGGAGGTGGTGCAGCAGCCTAAATAGACAAGAGAGCTAATTGTTATCAATAAGGTTTTATTACCCCAAAATAGATAGCGTAATTAAGAAAATTGGTATTCCTCGTGATTAGCTTAGATATTGGCTAACTTTAAGCTTTAAATAATATGAAATATTTTTGGAACGACGAGTGGGGTTCGTCTAATTATCAACAGTTATTGATTTACTAAATAAACCTGTCGTTAAGGTTATTATTACTATTTACGGGAAATACATTTTAATAGGAATTTTAAAAAGTACGAACGTGAAGTAGGTGCTTTTAATATTAGCGGTTACGCGGTGTTGTTTTTTTGTGCGATAAATGGTTTGTTTTTTCAGATGAAGTGTTGTTGGGGAGATAAAATGTACTGAAATCGTTTAAAAAATAACTTTTACGATATCTATCTATATTTTTTTTTGTTTTTTTTCAGTGCGAATTCAGCTTTAGCTAAATGTTGCAATAATGTTGTTTTATGTCAGTACAATGCGAATAAATACACCCCTTAAAAGGCTTTAATCGAAATATTAAGAAAAAGGTTAGTTGCAATAATGTTAACATTTGCGTGCTAGTACTTTTGTTTAAGCATTAACTTAGCTATTTATTTGCAGAGATTAGTAAACATCAAGTTGACAGCGCTAATTGCATTTAGCATTATTGGAAGGTTGATATCTATTAAAAGATATCAGGGTTGTTCTCTTCGGAGGATAATTAAATTATAAAAGTAACATTACTTAATTGGTTGGGAACTATGTCTGTTAAAATCAGAAAGAGTCTTGTAGCAACTGCGTTGGTTGGCGCTTTTGCATTTGCAAGCAGCAATGTGATTGCAGATCCTTTGAATGACGTGCAAAAAGCAGGTCAACAAATTCAAAAGGCTGCGGTTAAGTCTCAAACTAAAATTGACAATGTATATGGTCAAACTCAGGAGCTAATCGCTGAGTACCGTAGCGTTGTTGATGAGACTGAACTAATGAAAGTGTATAACGATCACGTGTCGCGCTTGGTTGATAGCCAAAACGCGTCTATTGAATCGTTTGATCGTCAAATCGCTACGATTGATAACACGAAACAAAACGTTGTGCCTTTGATGTATCGCATGATCGATACGCTTGAGCAATTCATCAAAGCGGACGTTCCATTTAATCTAGAAACGCGTTTAGCACGTGTTGAAAGACTACGTGAAATCATGGTTTCTGCGTCTGTAACGACGTCTGAAAAATTCCGTCAAGTACTTGAATCGTACACTATTGAAACAGCGTACAGCTCACTTGTATCTGCTTCACAAGGTACTCTAGAAGTTGATGGCAAGAGCATTAACGTTGATATCGGTCAGTTAGGTCGTATCACTTACGTTGCTCAGTCTTTTGACTTGAAACATGCTTGGGTGTGGGATAACAATACTAAACAGTGGAAAGAATTAGGTGAAGAATACCTAAAACCTGTTAAAGAAGTTATTCGTATGGCGCGTAAGCAAGCGACATTAGAACTTGTTAAACTACCTATCTTTGGCGCGGAGTAATCAATAATGAAGAAACTATTTAAAGGTTTTGCTGTTGCAGCAGTACTAACTGTTTCTGCAGGTACCGCGCTTAATGCACATGCAAATACTGGAGCTCTAGATAAAATTCTTGAGCAAGTAAAGCAAGAGCGTATCTCTGAAGGTAAAATTAATAAGCAACGTGAGCAAGAGTTCTTATCAGAACGTGCTGACAAGCAATCTTTACTTAACAAAGCTAAAAGCGAACTTGCTTCTGAGAAGTCTCGTGGTGAAAGCTTAGCTAAGCAATATGCACAAAATGAAAATACATTAGCTGAAAAAGAAGCAGCTCTACAAAGTGCTCAAGGTACTTTGGGTGAGATGTTTGGTGTTGTACGTCGTGCAGCTCAAGACGCTATTGGTTCTATCGAAGCATCACTAGTTAGTGCTGAGAAACCTGGCCGTGCAGAAATCTTACGTTCATTAGCTGCTGCTAAAGAACTTCCAACTGTTCGTGAACTTGAAGAACTTTGGATTTCACTTCAAACAGAAATGACTGAATCAGCTAAAGTTTCGACTTTTGAAACTGAAGTTGCTGGTCTTGATGGTAACCCGTCAATGAAGAAAGTAACACGTATCGGTAACTTTAACTTAGTTACAGATGATGGTTACTTAATCTACTCACCAGAAACTAAGTCTATTCAGCCTCTAGGTAAACAACCAGATGGTTATATTTTAGACGGTATCGCTGAGCTTGAAAATACATCATCAGATAACTACGCTGGTGTTTATATCGATCCGACTCGTGGTGCTATCTTACGTATCAACACTCAAAAAGCGACACTTATGGAATACTTCCATCAAGGTGGCGTAGTTGGTTATATCATTACAGCTTTACTAGCTTTAGGTATGCTAATTACTCTAATTCGTTTTGTTGACCTTACACTTACTACTAGTAAGATTAAGAGCCAGCTTAAAAATGTTGCTACACCGAATACAAATAACCCACTGGGCCGTATTCTTAAAGTTTACCATGACAACAAGAACCAAGATGTTGAAAACCTTGAGCTTAAACTTGATGAAGCGATTCTTCGTGAAACGCCACGCATCGAAGCTGGTATCAATATAATTAAGATTCTTGCTGCAATCGCACCATTACTTGGTCTACTAGGTACAGTAATCGGTATGATCCTAACGTTCCAAACAATCACATTGTTCGGTACGGGTGATCCGAAGATCATGGCAGGTAACATCTCTCTAGCACTTGTAACTACAGCGCTAGGTCTAATTGCTGCATTACCACTAATTCTACTTCATGCTCTTGTAGCTGGTCGTAGTAAGTCGGTATTACACATCCTTGATGAGCAAAGCGCGGGTATCGTTGCTACTCACGCGGAGAAGGAGAAAGCCTAATGCTAGTCCTGATGGAGATATGGGAATCTATCAGGGATTTTGTTGGCACAGGCGGCCAGGTTTTATACGTGGTCGCGATAGCACTCTTTCTGATGTGGGTTTTAATGATTGAGCGCTATTGGTTCCTACTTGCAGAATTTCCTCGCACAGCGAAAGAAATTGTAGCAAAGTGGGATGCCCGCCAAGACACTACGTCTTGGTACGCACACAGAATCCGTGAAGCATGGATTTCTGAAGCGTCTGAAAAATTAGATCAGCGTATGTTGTTGATTAAGACATTAGTAGCTGTTTGTCCTTTAATAGGCTTACTTGGTACTGTTACTGGTATGATCTCGGTTTTTGAAACCATGGCCAACCAGGGCACAGGTAATGCACGTTTAATGGCATCAGGTATTTCAATGGCAACAATCCCAACAATGGCTGGAATGGTTGCGGCATTATCTGGAGTATTTTTTAGCTCACGTCTTGAGACAAAAGCTAAAATGGTGAAAGCCAAACTTATTGATAGTATGCCTCATCACTAGAGAGAGAATTAAATATGGCACGTAAACAACGTTTTCGTGAAGAAGAAGAAGCTGCGGTTGATATGACGCCAATGCTTGACATCGTATTTATCATGCTTATTTTCTTTATCGTAACTACATCGTTCGTTAAAGAGGCTGGTATCGAGGTCAATAAACCAAAAGCTGCCCAAGCTACTAAGCAAAAAAATGCTAACATTTTTATTGCTATTCGTGGTAACGGCGAAATCTGGGTTGATAAACAACAAATTGATGTTGAACGTATTTCAGCAAAAATCGAAAGTTTATTAGCAGAGCAACCTACCGAAGTTGTAATTATACAAGCTGATAAAGAAGCTAAACACGGTACGGTAGTTAAAGTTATGGACCAGATTAAAGCGACGGGTGACAACCTTAGAATTTCAATAGCTGGAGATCAGTAATGATTCGTTTTCTGTTTTCACTGATTGCAGGTGGGGCAGTTACTTTCGGCTTGTTCTACTTCATGGCCTTCCTCATCTCTGGTGGGGCTGACCGTAATACGGAACAAAAAGAGCAGATCATAGTCGAAATAATGACGAATCCGCCTGAATCTAAGGTGCAGGAGAGGAAGCGTGTACCGCCTCCTCCTCCGCCACCGCCAAAGCAGCCGCCTAAACCGCAGCCGCCACAGCCGGAAAATAATAATCCTAATCCTGGTGCTATGTCATTTAACATGGGTAGCATAGATATAGGTAGTTCAGCTGGTGGACTAAGTGGTCCTGGTGCATTTGGACGAGATGGTGATGCGACACCGATCGTTCGTATAGAACCAAAATATCCAACGCAAGCAGCGCGAGATGGCAAAGAAGGTTGGGTACAACTTTCATTCACAATTGATGAGTTAGGTGGAGTAACTGACGTTGAAGTAATTGACGCAGATCCGAAACGTATCTTTGACCGTGAAGCTAAACGTGCACTGCGTAAGTGGAAGTACCGTCCTAAGATCATTGACGGAAAACCACAGAAACAACCAGGTTTACAAGTTCAATTAGACTTTAAACTTAACCAAGGCAACTAAGGAGGCGAGTAATGAGAAATTTTTCTAAAGTAACTGCTCTTGCAATTCTTATGTCTGTGACTGGTGCTACTTTAAGTGCATCTGTTTTAGCGGCGCCAGATTACGCAAAGATTGAAGAGCGTAAAAAAGCAAAAACTAAAATCATGGGCGAGCGTACTGGTAAAAAGGTAATTAAAGCGTTTGACTTGTACAACGAAGAAAAAGTTGATGAAGCAATTGTTTTGCTTAGAGAGATTGATGCTTCGAATGATTTTGATAAAGCGACTGTAAATCGTTACCTAGGTAGCATGTACGCGCAAAAAGAAAAGTATGACGAAGCAATTAAATATTCTAAACAAGCAGTTGCCCCTGATGTTTTAAACTTTGCTGATCAAGAACAAACTCTAAAACTGTTAGGCGATTTATACGCCGGTACTGAAAAGTATCAAGAAGCCAAAAAAGCTTATGTAGCTTGGATGGACTTTACCGGTCAAGAAGATCCTACGGTTTATACGCGTATTGCCCAAGCTAATTTCCAGTTAGAGCAGTTTCGTGATGTTTTTGAACCAGCAGATAAGGCAATTAAACTTCAAAAAGAGCCAAATAAAGGCCCTTTCCAACTAAAACTAGCTGCATACTTTGAACTTAAAGATTATGCAAACATGGTTAAAGTTGGCGAAGAAATTGTTCGTGTATGGCCTGATGATAAAAAAGCTTGGGTTGGTTTAGGTAAATATTACCTACAAACTGAGGATTATTCTAAAGGTTTAGCAACGATGGAAGTTGCTTACAAGAATGGTTACTTTGAAAATGAAGTAGATTATAAAGTCTTGTCTAACTTTTATTCTTTAAACGAGATCCCTTTTAAAGCAGCTGTAACGCTTGAAAAGGCTATTAAAGAAGACAAAGTAAAGCGTACCAAGCAGAATATTAGCGCGATTGCGAGTAACTATCATCGCTCTAAAGATTTAGAAAAAGCTGCTAAGTACTACGAAGAAGCTGCTAAATTTGATGACGACGCTGAGAACTATCGCAAAGCTGGTTCGTTACTTTTACAATCTGAGAAATTTAGTGCCGCTGTTGTTCGTTTGAACAAAGCATTAGAGCTTGGCTCTGATAAAAAGGGTACTATTTACTCAGATTTAGCTGAAGCGTATTACTACCAAGGTAAGTATAAGCAAGCATATGCTGCAATTACTAAAGCTATGGATGACCCTCGCACACGCAAGTTTGCAAAAGGTTGGTCTACATATATTAAAGATAAAGCCGCTCGCAACGGTGTTAAAATTTAATTTTATTTAGCTAAAGCAACTTATAAAAAGCCCCTCTGGGGCTTTTTTTATTGGAACTACTATGTATAAAAAGCTCTCTTTTTCATTATTACTGTGCCTATTTTTAGCTGCATGTTCAAAGCAGCCTCAATCTTATGAGTCATTTGAAGATGCGCAAGTCGCTTTAAAAACTTTAAACATGGCACTTGTACAACCAGGCGCTAAAAAAAACGATAGAATTACTAAAGAGCAATTGGTGTTCTCTGATGCATATTTAGCTAAACGTCATACTATTTATCAGAACTTAATGGGTATGGACCTTAATCTCAATCAAATTGCACAAGTAAACTATTTGGTTATTGCAGAGCGTTTTCCTGAGCGCTATTTTAATTGGCCGGCTCAAGTCGATGTATTAAAAAACATGCTTGCTTTCGAGGACTCAAAAAGTACACCAGATAATGTTATTACTTGGCTTAAGTTAACCCAAGATACACTAGACAGTGCAAAACAAAGCAATTTAAAGCTGAATAAAATTGAGCTCACATTATTACAAAGCTATGTATTGAGTGCTATAGGAAGTAATGATGCTCAACCAGCACTTAAGAGTCATATAAGAGCTTTTAGCGATTATTTAGCTAGTTATAAGCCCAGAGGCAGTGTTGGTTTAAGAGGGCTTCCAAATGGAACACAGTGGTATCAGAGCAAGCTTAATTACTTTAGTGGCGAAGTACACTCACCGCTAGAATGGGTTACTCTTCTTAATGAAAAAATAAAAGTATCAGAGCATGTAGTATTCGATAGCAAATTGTCTACCTCTCATCAAACATCATTTGTAGTAAAGTATCTCTCGGGTGAAAAGTTAATAGAGGGACTTGATTGGCAGTCTGCTTATCTAGACTTACCGGCAATGGCGAGCAATATGAACATGTCCGATAAAGATAAAACTCTTATGCTTGCAATGATGGAATCAGATATTGGCATTCATTACCATGCGTGGACTTTGCCACAAGCAAAGGTGAACCTTATGAAACGCTTAGAAATAAGCCAGGAAGAGGCCCAATATTTAGTTGAAGATATATTACTTTATCCTGGACAATCATTTAGCTTTATACAGCAACTGATGTAATAACTTTTAAGTGCGCTCATGATGCGCACTTTGTACATCGTTGAATTGCAGGGTCTTGTTCAAGCAATTTGGCTGATATCTTTTCTTCACAGTCACAGCAGTAACCGTATTGGCCAATTTCTATTTGGCTTACTGCTGCTTCTAGTTTAGTCATGCGATTGATTAAAAGCGCATATTCAGGCCCTAGTTTCTGTGCTGCACAGTCTAACCATTCATTGTTTGCTGTACTGTTTAAAATTTTTATTAAATGCTGGTGTGCCGGATAGGCTGATTGAGAAAGCATAGTTAATATATGCAATTTAACTTGTGCTATTTCATCGTTTAGAATCTTTTGATGATGCATTATCAGTACAACCTTATTAAATTGTCTTTTCGTTATACTGATATTATCTAGATGCTTTAATCTAGCCGTTATGATTTGAATCAAGTTGCGGTGCTTTGGCGTATTTATTTAATACGCTTGCCACATCTTCTTTACTTTTTAAACGCCTGATTTCATCAAATAAATCGATCGCTTGCGGGTATTGGCGTTTAAGGTAACCTAGCCATTGCTTTGTACGAGAAGCAAAGTACTTTACATCTTTTGCAGGGTCTTGATGAATAGCAGAGTGGATTAAGTGATAAATAATATGCTCCCATTGAAGGCCATCATATTGTTCGTTATTTACATGAGCTTTAATTTTTTTTGCTAGATCAGGGTGCGAAAGGGCGCCACGACCAAGCATTAAATCAGTGCATTCACTACGTTTTTGGCAAAGCATAGCGTCTTCAACTTGCCAAATTTCACCATTAGCAACAACGGCAATGTTTTTATCTTTTATTATTGGCGGAATTTTTTCCCAATATGCTGGCGGGTTATAGCCATCACGTTTGGTCCTAGCATGTATAGCTATACTATTTGCGCCCGCACTTACCACAGCATCAACTATTTCTTGGCTATTACTGTCATCATCAAATCCTAAGCGAATTTTTGCACTTACTTCATGTTTATCATCTACAGCGTCTCGGACTGCTTTGATAATAGTGTACATATGATCAGGATCTTTAAGTAGTACAGCGCCTCCTCGACTACGATTTACAGTTTTTGCTGGACATCCAAAGTTAAGGTCGACCCCATGAGATCCTAAAGCAATTGCTCTTACTGCATTTTCGGCTAACGGATTTGCTTCTTGGCCGAGCAACTGAACACGCACAGGAGTACCTGCTCGCGTAAATCCATTATTATGTAGTTCAGGGCAAAATCGATGAAAAACTTTGTCAGGTAAGCATGTTTCAACCACTCTTACAAACTCGGTAACGCACAAATCGAACCCACCAATATCAGTGAGTAATTGGCGCATTTTAAAATCAACGACACCTTCCATAGGTGCTAAAACAAGTTTCATAAGGTGATTAATTTGATAAAAAACTGGACGCATAGTTTACCTGTAAATCACACATTGATAAATCTGTAATTACCAACCATATTTAATGTAGAAACCGCAAAAGTAAATATTATGAAAATAAATGAAAGTTTTTATTCTTGTACAGGTCTACTTAAGCATACAAGCAATTTAAAATACATTTTTATTGCTGAGATTTACAATACTTGATTAAAGAGAGTCACAAAATGAATACAGTTAAAAAAAATACAATCGCGTTAACTTTAGGTGCAGTAGTTGTTGGCTCTGCAAGCTTTGTATCTGCAGATGTACAGGCTAATCCATTTGAGTTTCAACAATTAGTGACAGGTTACCAACTTGACGCTAAAGAAGGCAAGTGCGGCGAAGGTAAATGTGGCGGCGATGCAAAAGATGCAAAAGCTAAAACAGAAGGCAAGTGCGGCGAAGGTAAATGTGGCGGCGATGCAAAAGATGCAAAAACTAAAACAGAAGGCAAGTGCGGCGAAGGTAAATGTGGTGGCGATGCAAAAGATGCAAAAGCTAAAACAGAAGGCAAGTGCGGCGAAGGTAAATGTGGTGGCGACGCAAAAGATGCTAAAGGCATGAAAGCTAAAGCTGAAGGCAAGTGCGGCGAAGGTAAATGTGGCGGCGACGCAAAAGATACTAAAGGTGCTAAAGCTAAAGCGGAAGGCAAGTGCGGTGAAGGTAAATGTGGCGGCCGTTAATATCTTATTCTAAATAAGTTATGCTAAAAGGGCCTTAAGGCCCTTTTTTGATAAGTTAGAGGTAGTTATGACACAAGTTCAGAGTACAGATTTCGGGATGGTGGGCCTTGGCCTACGACGAGAAATGCTTGGTGAGCTCCTTGAGCACGTACCTAATCAAGTAGATTTTTTGGAAGTTGCGCCGGAGAACTGGTTAAAGCTAGGGGGGCGTTTTAAAAAACAATTTAAAACATTAACAGATGCAAATAACTTTGTGTGCCATGGCTTGTCACTGTCTATTGGCTCACCCGAACCATTGGATGTTGAATTTGTTAAATCTTTAAAATTTTTTTTTGAAGAACACAATATAAAAATTTATAGTGAGCACTTAAGTTACTGCTCTGGCACCGGGCATATGTATGACTTAATGCCAATTCCGTTCACGCCAGATGCTATTGCACACGTTGTTCCACGTATTAAACAAGTACAGGACATACTTGAGCAACAAATTGCGATAGAAAATGTTTCTTATTATGCAGCTCCTGGGCAGCAGTTACCTGAGCTGGAATTTACAAATACCATTTTAGAGCAAGCAGACTGCAAGCTTTTACTTGATGTGAATAACATTTATGTGAATTCGATTAATCATGGCTATAACGCACAAGCGTTTTTAGCTGGGTTACCCTCTAATCGTATTGCCTATGGGCACGTTGCAGGCCATTATAATGAGGCTGATGACTTAATAGTGGATACACATGGTGCTGATGTCATTGATCCTGTGTGGAAGCTATTGGATAAGGCATATGAAGTGCATGGCGTATTTCCAACCTTGCTTGAGCGCGATTTTAATATTCCTACTATGGATGTGTTAACCAAAGAATTAGATATAATTCATGAGCTACAAGCTAAACACATTACTTCAACTTTTTCAAAACAACGAGCTTAATATAAGCCTTTATAAATATTAAAAGAGTGCCTGGTTATGAGCTTTATTGAAATACAAAACAAATTTATGGCGCATATTCGCGAGCCTAAAAATAATAAGCCCAGCGGTATTGAAGACAGACGTATGGCCATTTATCGCGACCTATTTTTCAATAACATTGAAGGTTTTATATCATCAGGTTTTCCGGTATTAAAAACCTTATACACCGACAAGCAATGGCAGGTACTTGTACGTCAGTTTTTTAGCGAATATGATTGTCATTCGCCGTACTTTTTAGATATAGCAGGGGAGTTTGTTAATTACTTATCTAGTGATTATAAAATGAAAGAATACGATCCTGTGTTTATGCTAGAGCTTGCCCATTACGAATGGGTAGAGCTTGATGTATCGATTGCGCATGAAGATGAGCAAGCGCAAAAATTACAAACAACAGCACTCACTAGTTCTGCTTTGTATTTATCGAAAGCGGCAAGAAATTTAAGTTATCAATTTCCAGTTCAAAATATTAGCAATCACTTTATACCTAAAGAGCCATCAGCCCAGCCTAATTGTTTTGTTGTATATAGAGATGAAGATGATGACGTTCAATTTTTGGCTACCAATGCGATGACTGCTTTATTGCTGTCAATTATCGAGGCAAGTGATGGAGCGACATTTGATGAAGTTTGCCAACAGGTATTAGCTCACGCGCCGCAATTTAATGCAGAGCAAATTGCTCAAGGTGCATTGGTTACCCTTAATGCTATGGTTGAACGCGGTGTCATTGTGACAAAAAATCAAGATTAAGGTCTTTATTGATGATTTTACATCGTCTATCATGACACCCTTATTTGCCGTGCTTAATAAAAGGTTGTACCAATGTCAGATGATAAAGACTTTAAAGATCCGTTCAACGCTACTTACTTTCTTGCTTTCTTAGCTGTATTTGCAGGGATTGGTTGTTTAAATGCAATATTGGGCTGGATCACTAGCTTAACTTAAAATGCATAGCGTTTATTAAGGCTGTTGCTTACTTCAGCCTTGAGTCTCTTTATTTCTTATTACACTCCCTACACTTAATACTTCTTTTATAATAACGCCAAACTCGCAATTAAAGGTTAGTTAAGGTTATAATCACCTGCTTTGTAATATAAACAATTGAGCAGTTAAAATTATGACTCAAGTAACACCAGCAATTATCAAAAACAGCATAACTACAATTGCTGATTATCCAAAAGCGGGCATCATGTTTCGCGATGTAACCACTTTAATGGCAAATCCAGAAGCCTTTAAAGCAACTATTGACGCGTTTATCGCTGAATATAAAGATCAGGGTTTTACTAAAATAATTGGCACAGAATCACGTGGCTTTATTTTTGGTGCGCCATTGTCTTACGCGTTAGGTATTCCGTTTATTCCAGTACGTAAACCAGGTAAGTTACCACGCGAAGTTATTCGTCAAGATTACTTACTTGAATACGGTGAAGACACGCTAGAACTGCACGTTGATGCAATTGTACCTGGCGATAAAGTATTACTAGTTGATGACTTGTTAGCAACTGGTGGCACAATTGAAGCCACTGCTAAATTAGTTCATAAACTAGGTGGCGAAGCCACAGATGCTGCATTTGTTGTATCATTACCTGAACTTGGTGGCGAGCAGCGCATCAAAAAAATGGGTATTAAAATCCTAAAATTGGTTGAATTCGAAGGCGAGTAATCGATGAGTTATCAGGTTCTAGCGAGAAAATGGCGTCCTCAAACCTTTCATGAATTGGTTGGGCAGTCTCATGTTAAGCAAGCGCTTGTAAATGCGCTTACACAAAATAGACTGCATCACGCTTATTTATTCACTGGAACCCGCGGTGTAGGTAAAACGACCATTGCACGTATTTTTGCTAAAAGCTTAAATTGCGACGAAGGTATATCTGCAAATCCGTGTGGTCAATGTAGCAGCTGTTTAGATATAGAAGCAGGGCGCTACATTGATTTACTCGAAATAGATGCGGCTTCTCGAACCAAAGTAGAGGACACCCGCGAAATACTCGATAACGTTCAATATGTGCCAACGCGTGGACGTTATAAAGTATATCTAATCGATGAAGTTCACATGCTTTCTAAGCACAGCTTTAATGCGCTTTTAAAAACGCTTGAAGAACCACCAGAGCATGTGAAATTTTTATTAGCGACGACCGATCCTCAAAAGTTACCCGTTACAATTTTATCTCGCTGTTTGCAATTTAACTTAAATGCGTTATCGCAAAGTGAAATTAAAACACAGCTTGAACACGTACTTACTCAAGAGCAGCTTAGCTTTGATACCGATGCACTTAGTATTATTTCAAAAGCCGCTGATGGCAGTATGCGTGATGCACTTAGCTTAACCGACCAAGCTATTGCGCAAACAAATGGTGATATTAATAATCAAGCAGTACAAACTATGCTTGGTTTAATGGATACCCATTACAGCCAAAGCTTGCTTGCAGCATTACTTGCTCAAGATGGTGCTGCATTAATGGATGAAATTGCACAAGTGGCAAGTCGTAATCCTAATTATGTGGCATTGCTTGATGATTTAATTGCACTTACGCATTTGACTCAACTAACCCAGTTAGTGCCAGAAGCGGCAGGGCTAGATGAAAAAAATGTAGATTATATTGCTCATGTTGCACAGCATACGAGCCCACAGCAAATTCAAGTTTATTATCAGTTGCTGTTAAATGGTAAAAAAGATTTACAATGGGCACCAGAGCCTCGCTTAGGTTTTGAAATGATCATGCTAAGACTATTAGCATTTAAGCCTACAGACGCTCAACAAAGTGTACCTATAGTTAATGAAGAGCCGGCTCAAAATAAGCAAGGCCGAGCAAGTGCACTGCGAGATATATTAAATAAAAATAAAACACCGCAAAATAGCTTATCAAGTGCTAGCCGTGAGCAGGTAAGCAATGCTTTACCGGTTAATAATACCGAACAACCAAAACCAGTTGAATCAGCGCCAACGATTGCCACTGAAATATCTAATGATGAAGTCGCACAAAGTAAAAATGAACCAGCGAATGATGCAGTAGAGCAACCGGTTCAACAAACAGAAAACACTCCTGAACAACAAGTCTCAGTTAATGAGCAACCACAAGCTAATGTTGTTTCGGATGATCAAGCCCAGCGTCAAAGTGAAGATGAAGCTTATATGCAACACAGCGATGCTGAACAAACGTTAGCCTCGCAGTTTGACGATATAATGAGTAGCGCTGTAGATCAGGGCTTTAACCCTGCTACTAATACAAATTCAGATCCTTCATTAGAGCTTGCAGCTAATCAAAATGTAAGTACACCAATTGCCGAGCAAGAAGCGCAAGCTCAATCGGCCATTGCCCGTATTTTACGTGACAGAAACATATCGGGTGCAGGTAGGTTATCAAGTAAGAATACAAATACATCTGCGAGTAATGTAGCAGTACAGCCAAGCCAAGCGCCTGCTAAAAAGCCTGAACAGCATCCAAGAATGCCTAAAGCCCAAAGTGTTCATCAAGGTAGTGCAGATACAAGTGCAAGTGAGCTTAATGGCCCTTCAAGCACTACGTCTGGCGATACCCCTCCTTGGGCAACTGATAGCGCAGGTGAGAGTGAAAAAAAGCATGAGCTCCCAGTAACAGGGGGCCAAACCCAGGTACATAGTCAATCCAGCACAAAGCCAGCTAGTAAGATTGATTTTAAAGCAAAACACCAAACAATTACCGAAAATTTAGCGCCAGAATTACTTGAGCAAATAAACCCTCAAAAAGCGCCCGAAATAGTGCCAGAGGAAGTAAGTATTCCTGCGCCTGATGATTTTCAAAGCCCAATTAGTGAAATTAGATTTGCACATCAACAAGATGAATGGGCTTATTTAATTAAACGTATGGGGCTGGGTGGTCGTATGCGCCAATTTGCACTGCATTCAATATTTACCAAGCAAGGCAACAGTTTACATATAGATGTTGATGAATCACAAAAGCATTTAGATACACCGATGCTTCGCCAAAGATTAGATGCCGCACTGTCGAGTATTTATGAGCATAACGTGTCGTTAAGTATTAATTTTGCTAAGGGAGTTATTGACTCTCCTTATCTTATTCAGCAAAAAATTGATGCAGGTCGCCATCAACAAGCAATCGATGTGATCACATCTGACGAAAACATAGTACAATTTCAGCAAGTATTTAGCGCCGAAATCGACGAAAACAGTATTCAGGCATTGTAATTACTTACAATCGCCCTTATGTTCATGTTAATTAATGTATTAAAAGAAAGAGAGAAAGTTATGTTTAAAGGTGGAATGGGCAACATGATGAAGCAAGCGCAGCAAATGCAAGATCGCATGCAAAAAGCCCAAGACGAAATTGCAACATTAGAAGTTGTTGGCGAAGCCGGTGCCGGTTTAGTTAAAGTAACTATGCTTGGTAACCACAACGTACGTCGTGTTCAGCTTGATGAAAGCCTAATGGAAGATGACAAAGACATGATTGAAGACTTACTTGCAGCAGCATGTAACGATGCTGTACGCCGTGTTGCAGAAGAAACACAAGAGCGCATGGGTAAAGTAACTGGCGGTATGCAATTACCACCAGGTATGAAAATGCCGTTTTAAGTAAATAATGCAACTTTCAGATAGTTTAAATCAGCTTATAGAAGCACTGCGCTGCCAACCGGGCATTGGTCCAAAGTCAGCGCAACGTATTGCTTTTCACTTGCTTGAGCGCGACCGTAAAGGGGGCACTCAGCTTGGTAATGCACTCACTAAAGCAATGACAGCCATAGGGCATTGTCAGTCTTGTCGTACTTTTTGCGAACAAGCTCAGTGCGACATTTGTTTAAGTACAAAGCGTCAAGACAGCGGCATATTATGTGTTGTTGAATCGCCAACTGACGTACTTGCCATTGAGCAAACGGGTCAGTACTTAGGGCTATATTTTGTTTTAATGGGTCATTTATCGCCAATTGACGGTATCGGCCCTAAAGAAATTGGCTTAGACGTTTTAGAGCAAAAACTTGCTCAAGGCGGTATTAATGAGGTTATTTTAGCGACTAACCCTACCGTTGAAGGCGATACTACTGCTCATTATATTGCTCAGCTTTGTCATAAATATAAAGTAGGTGCTTCGCGTATTGCTCACGGTATTCCTGTGGGGGGCGAGCTTGATTTAGTAGATGGTAGAACGCTTATGCATGCTTTTAGCGGCAGGCGTTTAGTTACACAAGACTAATTCTAAGCCACTATTTGAAAACAAACTGTAAAAGCCTACATGATTAAATTATGTAGGCTTTTTTGTTTTTAAGGTAAGCTTAGAGGTGGCCTGTTATGTTTTATTCTTGTAGGCTATCTATCTAATTAGTAAGGAATACAATGAAAGATAATCAACCCTACCAAGGTACATTGCTGGGTAGTAAGCGTTTTTTACCGCTTTTTATTACGCAGTTTTTCTCAGCGATAAACGATAACGTGTATAAGCAATCAGTGCTTATTCTATTGATATTTCAGGCTGCAACGCTTGCTGATGGCGCACTTTATTCAAATATTGCTGCTGGGTTATTTATTCTGCCTTTCTTTTTATTTTCAGGGATGGCGGGGCAGTTAGCTGAAAAAACAGAAAAATCCAAACTAATCAGAATCGTTAAGCTATGGGAAATCCCTATTATGGTTGTAGGGGCAGTCTCTATTTTAACGCAGTACGTTTGGCTGATGTTAGCCACCGTATTTTTAATGGGCGTACAAAGTACGTTTTTTGGTCCATTAAAATACTCTATTTTACCGCAGCACGTAGCCCCTAACGAATTAACAAAAGCGAATGGCTTGGTTGAATCAGGCACGTTTGTGGCGATACTAATTGGTACAATTTTTGGCACCTATTATATTACTCAATCAGTAGGACCTACGCTTATAAGTATTGCCGTATTAGTACTGGCCATTATGGGTTATGTGAGCAGTCGCTTTATACCCATTAGTGAGGCAAACGAGCCTAACTTAAAATTTACCTATAATATATTTTCATCCACAAAAAACGTATTTTCAGCACTTAATTCGCAAACAGAATCGGTTGGTAAATCAGTACTTGGGATCAGTTGGTTTTGGTTAATTGGCGCAATTGTTTTAACCTCCTTACCAAATTATGTAAAACACACAATGGGCGGGGATGAACTGGTTGTAACTAGCGCGCTTGTTGTGTTTTCACTAAGTATTGCTATTGGATCGTTATTGTGTGAAAAGCTTTCTCGCTCTCGTATAGAATTAGGGATTGTGCCTTTTGGCGCTATTTTAATTACCTTGTTTTTATACTTACTGAGTCAAGAGCCTGCTATTAGCTCTTATTTACCTCAAAACCTTGAATTATTGACGCTTGAGCAGTTATTAGAAACAGGCGACATGTTGTGGCATTTTGTATGGATGGCAGGCATTGGCATTGGCGCTGGTTTTTATACTGTACCGTTGTATGCGCTTATTCAACAGCGTACTGAAGAGTCGAGTCGCTCACGTGTTATAGCGGCTAACAATGTATTAAATGCGTTGTTTATGGTGGGCAGTGCTGTTTTAAGTATTGTAACGTTGTCTATTCTGGAGTGGAGTATTTCAGAACTACTACTGTTACTAGCTGGGCTAAACTTACTTATCTCTGTTTATATTTATACCAAAGTACCAGAGTTCTTTTTACGATTTATTATATATATTTTAGCTATTTGTATGTACCGAGTGCGTACAAAAGGTGAAAGTAATATTCCAGATGAAGGCGCTGCCGTTATAGTGTGTAATCACGTGAGCTTTGTCGATTGGATGTTTATTTTAGCAGCATCACCAAGGCCTATCCGGTTTATGGTTTTTGCTCCTATTTATTATTCCCCAGCACTGCATTGGTTATTTAAAATGGCCAAAGCTATTCCCATTAACAGTGAAAAAACCAATCCAGAAGCGTTTAAAAAAGCGTTTGACGAAGTGGCCGCTGCGCTGAATAAAGGCGAGCTTGTTGGTATTTTTCCTGAAGGGAAGCTGACTAGTGATGGCTCAGTGGATATTTTTCGCCGCGGAATAGAGCGTATTATTGAACGCTCACCTGTGCCCGTTATTCCGGTGCATTTAGGGGGCCTGTGGGGAAGTATGTTTAGCCGAAAAGCTAAGTGGCAACTACCACGATTAAAATGGTCTTTGGTGTCGGTTGCAGTAGGTACCTCGATTGCCGCTGACAAAGTAGTAGCAGACGATTTACGTGAGCAAGTATTGGCTTTAAAAGCGCTTCATTCGAAAGATATTGACTAATTTAATGATTAACTTAATAGATAACTCAACATCGCATACACCTTCAGAACCACACATTATAGTTGATGACTTTGTAGCGCCTAAATGCGCTGGGTTTATTGAAATATTATATCAAGATGACGATATTTTACTGATCAATAAACCCAGTGGGTTATTAAGTTTGTCGGGTAAAAACCCGCTTAACTGGGACTCAGTACATTACCGTTTAGTGCATGGTCAAAAAGGGTTAACAGCCGCTTTTGCTGAGGCTAAGTTACCGCATCGGTTAGATTTGGGTACATCGGGCATTATGATTGTTGGATTAAACGCCAAAGCATCCAAGCATCTTAATATACAGTTTCAGGCGCGTACTATTCAAAAGCGTTATGTAGCAATGCTAGAAGGGTGCTTGGCTGTTAGTGAGGGGGAAATTACTGCGCCAATAGCAAAGGATAAGCTGCTTTTTCCGCGAGTTAAAATTTGCCAAGCGACGGGCAAAGTAGCGGTGAGTGAATACAGTGTGCTTGAGCGGCTTAAACAACCGTGCAGAACCTTAGTGCAATTTACGCCCGTTACCGGACGTACCCATCAACTACGAATACACAGCCAGTTTATAGGGCACCCAATTTTAGGCTGTGATTTATATAAAAGTGCACAAAGTGAGTACATGGCAGGACGCTTACAATTACATGCCAGCGATTTATATTTTGAACATCCAACAACAAGCGAAAAGATTCATATTAATTGTCCGCACCCATTTTAGATAAACGAGATATTCTATTTTTTCGTTTCACCTTTTTTTGATTTTTCCCTTGAAGTTCTAACACCTCACCCCATATTAAGTGCATAACGCAGACACTTTGCAAATTGGAGATATATAAATGACTGCAGCACAAAAAGAAACATTAGGCTTTCAAACAGAAGTAAAACAATTATTAAACTTAATGATTCATTCTCTTTATTCTAATAAAGAAATATTTTTACGCGAACTTGTGTCAAACGCATCAGATGCGGCAGACAAGTTACGCTTTTTAGCGCTATCTCAAGGCGACCTTTACCAAGGTGATGCCGATTTACGTGTTCGTATTAGTGCAGATAAAGAAGCAAATACAATTACCATTTCTGATAACGGTATTGGTATGACACGTGATGAAGTAATAAGCTCATTGGGTACTATTGCAAAGTCGGGTACTGCTGAGTTTTTCAAAAACTTAACGGGTGATCAAAGTAAAGATTCACAGTTAATTGGTCAATTTGGTGTTGGTTTTTACTCAGCATTTATTGTTGCCGATTTAGTAACTGTTCGTACACGAAAAGCGGGTGAAACAACAGCTTACGAGTGGGAATCTCAAGGTGAAGGCGAATACACGCTTCAAGAAATTGAAAAAGAAGGCCGTGGTACCGACATTATTTTACATCTTCGTGATGAAGAAAAAGAATTTGCTGACGATTACCGCCTGCGCGGCATTGTTACTAAATACTCAGACCATATTTCAACACCTGTACAAATGTTTAAAGCAGAAGTACCAGAGTCTGAAGGCGAAGACGGCGAAAAAATTCCAGCAGTACCAGGTGAATGGGAAAGTATTAACCGTGCAACTGCATTGTGGACACGTGATAAATCAGAGCTTTCTGATGAAGAATACAAAGAGTTTTACAAGCACGTAAGCCACGACTGGGAAGATCCACTTAGCTGGGCACATAATAAGGTTGAGGGTAAAACTGAATACACGAGCCTTTTATACATCCCTAAAAAAGCACCTTTCGATTTATGGAACCGTGAACGCCAAAGTGGCTTAAAACTTTACGTACAACGTGTATTTGTAATGGATGATGCTGAGCAGTTCATGCCAAGCTACCTTCGTTTTGTGAAAGGTTTACTAGATTCAAACGATTTACCACTAAACGTATCTCGTGAAATTCTACAAGATAACAAAGTAACGCAAGCTATTCGTAAAGGGTGTACATCGCGCATTATTAAAATGCTTGAGCGTATGGCTAAAAACAAAGCTGACGATTACCAAGTATTTTGGAACGAGTTTGGCCAAGTAATGAAAGAAGGCCCAGCTGAAGATGCGGCAAATAAAGAAGCTGTGTGTAAACTATTACGTTTTTCTTCGACTCATACTGATTCAGAAACGCAAGATGTGTCGCTTGAGCAATATGTTGAGCGCATGAACGAAGGTCAGGATAAAATTTACTATGTAGTAGCTGATACATTTACCTCTGCGAAAAATTCTCCGCATTTAGAGATTTTCCGCAAAAAAGGCATTGAAGTATTACTACTAAGTGACCGTGTTGATGAGTGGATGATGAGCCACTTAACTGAATTTGCTGATAAGCAACTACAGTCAATTACACGTGGTGACCTAGATTTAGGTAAACTTGACGACGAAGAAACTAAAAAAGCACAAGAAGAGTCTGAAAAAGAAATGGCTGGGCTTGTTGAACGTATTAAAACAGCATTAGGTGAAGACGTTAAAGAAGTACGCTTTACGCACCGCTTAACAGATTCTCCAGCGTGTGTTGTAAGCGACGACAACGATATGAGCTCACAAATGCAAAAGCTAATGGAGTCTGTAGGTCAAGCAGCCCCAGAAGCAAAACCTGTGTTTGAGCTAAACCCAGAGCACCAACTTGTTAAGCATTTAAATGACGAACAAGATGAAGATAAGTTTTCACAGTGGTCACATGTTTTATTAGACCAAGCATTACTTGCAGAACGCGGTACACTTAAAGATCCAACAGGATTCGTTACTCGCTTAAACAAGCTAATGCTTGAACTAAGTAAGTAGTTAACTACTTATTTAGTTAATAAAAGTATAAATTATATACTTTAAATAAAAGGGAACGTGTGTTCCCTTTTTTAATGCGCTGTAAATACATCAACAACTCATCAATTAGTATAAGTTGCTTGAGTATCTGCGGCGCTTGTGGAAGAATTCAGGCTTTAAAATAAATATCCATACTAGGGGACAATAATATGCGCATTATTCTTTTGGGCGCGCCGGGTGCAGGTAAAGGTACTCAAGCTCAGTTTTTAATGGACAAATACGGTATTCCACAAATTTCTACTGGCGATATGTTACGTGCGGCAATTAAAGAAGGCACACCACTAGGCCTAGAAGCAAAAAAAGTAATGGATGCTGGTCAACTAATTTCTGATGATATTATTATTGGTTTAGTAAAAGAGCGTATTACTAAAGCGGATTGTGAGAAAGGCTTTTTACTTGATGGCTTCCCACGCACTATTCCTCAAGCTGATGCAATGAAAGAAAATGGCGTAGTGGTTGATCACGTTATTGAATTTGATGTTGCTGATGAAGTAATTGTTGAGCGCATGGGCGGACGTCGCGTTCACCCTGGTTCTGGTCGTGTCTACCACGTTGTTTACAATCCACCAAAAGTGGAAGGTAAAGACAACGAAACAGGGGAAGACTTAATTGTTCGCGCAGACGACACTGAAGAAACAGTACGTAAACGTTTAGGTATTTACCACGAACAAACTATGCCATTAGTTGATTACTACCAAGCAGAAGCTGCTGCTGGTAACACTCAGTACCACAAACTAGATGGTACACAAGCTGTTGAAGCTGTAAGTTCACAACTTGGTGAGCTTTTAGGTTAATTATAAAAGCACATTAAAAAACCGCCAATTGGCGGTTTTTTATTTTAAGTCTATTTAGCCTTGCTTAATTAGTGCTAATTAATCGGCTTTACAGCGTTTTAAGTTTCTCAATTACGCTGTTATATTCTGGTTCAGTTGAAAGACTACTAACTAATTGTTTATAAATGATGTTGTGACTTTCATCTAAAATAAATACAGTTCGCGTTAGTAAACCCATATCTTTAATAATTAATCCGTATTTTTGGCCAAAATCGCGCCAAACAGAATCAGATAACGTAGTGATTTTATCGATATTTTCAGCTTTGCAAAAACGCTTTTGAGCAAATGGTAAATCAGCACTAATTGTCAACATAGCAACCGCAGGAAATTGCGAGGCTACTTTTTCATTAAAGTGTTTAGTTTGCAGGCTACAAATACCTGTATCAAGGCTGGGTACTACACTTATCAATACAGCTTGACCTTTGTAATCCTCAAGCGTTACAGGGATGAAGTTGTCATCAACTACTTTGAAATTTGGCGCACTATCACCTACTGAGACACCTTTGCCTAATAAAGTTACTGGTTTGCCCTGTGCAGATACTTTTCCTATGTCTAGCGTGTTTTCTGGGTAATCGGCTGCAATAGCCACAGAGCAAAATGCACTCAAAACAAAGGCAAGTGAACGTAACATAAGGTATTTCCTTTTAAATTAACGCAATGGGCGTCAGTGTATTATACTGCGCTATAGTAACCAAGTGATTATACAGCTCTAATTAAACTGGGATTAGTTCTGTAATATAAAAATTGTAACTGTGCTAAACTTTGATTAACATGAAGTTACAAAATATATCTTCAATAATAAAAATAAAAACCACTATAAAGTAATTTTAATGCTCATGACTGGTTTAGAAACAGAGAGATAATATGTCAACATCGGTACTAATATGTGATGACTCAAAATTAGCTAGGCGTCAACTAGCTCGCTCATTACCTGAAGATTGGGATATTAAAGTTGAATTTGCACTCGACGGTGTTGATTGTATAAAGCAAATAAAGTTAATTGAACCAGAGATACTTTTTCTCGATTTAAACATGCCTGAAATGGATGGCTATGAAGTTTTAATCGCTATGAAAGAACAGGGGCTAAACATACTCACTGTTGTCGTCTCTGGTGATATACAGCCAAGTGCACATCAAAGAGTGCTTGAACTTGGTGCTATCGACTTTATTCAAAAACCATGTTCCCCCGAAAAGCTAGCCAGCATAATTGAACACCATGGGATTAAAGATAAAGCTATGCGTGAGCGTCTCTCTCATTCGCTAGGAGAGCAAGTCGACCCTGATGTTCGAGATATATACCAAGAGCTCACTAACGTTGCTATGGGTCAGGCTGGGGATTTACTTGCGCGCCTTCTTAATGTGTTTGTCGAGCTACCAATTCCTAATGTGAATATTTTGGAAGTTAATGAACTCGATATGGCGCTGCAGTCTATAGACAATAATGCAGCTACATCGGGTGTGTGCCAGGGCTTTATTGGCGGTGGTATTTCGGGCGAGGCGCTATTACTTTTAAATGATTCAAGCTTTAAAGAAATAGCTTCTTTGATGAATTATGACGGTGAGTTAAACGATAAAATTGAACTTGAGCTGCTTATGGATATTAGTAATATTTTGATAGGCGCTATTTTAACGGGGCTTTCTAAGCAGCTCGATATGTCATTTAGCCAAGGGCACCCAATAGTACTTGGCCAACACAGAGATGTGTCTGAGCTGGTTAAATCAAACAAGTCACGTTGGCAACGCACCCTTGCTATAGAGATTAGTTACGGTATTGAAAACCATGATATAAATTGCGACCTCATGCTGTTATTTACTGAAGATTCACTTAAAACTTTGAAGTATAAAGTTGCTTACCTATTAGAAGATTAAGTTATGGCTGCAGATTTAGAAATGAATGAGATCCATTGGTTAATGGATATGTTTAATACCGTTGATGTAGGCCTTGTAGTACTTGATAGAGATTATAAGGTGTGTGTATGGAATGGTTTTATGGAAAACCATTCAGGGCTTCTACCAAGCGCAGTAAAAGATAAAGACCTATTTGATTTATTTCCAGCAATAGACGAAAAATGGTTTAGAAGTAAATCAGAATCGGTTTTTGTTTTAAAAAACCGCTCTTTTACGATTTGGGAGCAGCAGCCATACATTTTTAGGTTTAAAAATTATCGACCTATTACTGGTAAAGCTGATTACATGTATCAAAATGCGACATTTATCCCTCTTACAAATACGATGGGCGAAGTTAGCCATATTTGTATTATTTTGTATGATGTAACAGATGTCGCGGTAAATAAAAAAGAGCTTGAAGAGTTAAACAAAAAATTAGAACAAGTAAGTCAAACAGATAGCTTAACGCAGCTTGCAAACCGTGGACACTGGGAAGGTACGCTACGCCAAGAGTTTTTGAGAGTTAAGCGAAGTGGTGGCTGTAGTACATTATTAATGTTTGATATTGACCACTTTAAAAAAATAAATGATGAATATGGCCATAGCTGTGGTGATGAATCGCTTCGTCACCTATCTAACTTACTACGTACGACGCTGCGCGAAACTGATGTTGCAGGGCGTTATGGCGGTGAAGAGTTTGCAGTAACATTACTTGATACAGATAAAGAAGGCGCTTTTGTATTTGCTGAGCGTTTAAGGGTATTGATTGAAACTAACCCTGTTAAGTATAAACACTTTGAAATAACAATGACGGTAAGTATAGGGCTAGCTGGTAACAGTAATGATTTTAAAAATCATGAGCGCTGGATAGAGGCTGCAGATAAAGCATTGTACCAGTCTAAAAATACAGGGCGAAATAAAGTAATAGCCTACGAAGATATAAAAAATGACGCTTAAGCGTCATTTTTTATATCCAGAATTTAGAGTTAAATAATAGGGTGTTTGTATAGTCAGCTAAGCCAACCAGCACAACAAATTTTTATTATCCCCTATTGTTACTCAGTTGTGTGTCGAGAGTCATCGGTTGGACACTGACCAATTATAGAGACCTCACCACAATTTGACTCTTGTTCAAGTTTTACTTTAAACCCCCATAATCTGTAAAGATGCTTAATTACTTCTTTGTGCGAGTTTGCTAAAGGAATATTATTATGGGGTACATAGCGTAAGGTTAGTGAACGGTCACCTCTAATATCAACATCATACACTTGAATGTTAGGCTCATGATTACTCAAGTTGTACTGCGCTGAGAGGGCTTCTCTCACTGCTTTATAACCATTGTCGTTATGTATTGCGCCAATTTCTAAATGGGGATTATTAGTATGATCAATAATAGTAAATAATTTAAAATCACGAATTAACTTAGGCGATAAAAACTGGCTAATAAAACTCTCATCTTTAAAGTTTTCCATTGCAAAATGCAGTGTATCTAGCCAATTACTGCCTGCATATTCAGGGAACCAACGTTTATCTTCTTCAGTTGGGTGTTCACATATTCTGCGAATATCAACCATCATATTAAAGCCTAAAGCATATGGGTTAATGCCTGAATAATACTTACTGTTATAAGGTGGCTGATAAACTACGTTGGTGTGGCTTTGTAAAAATTCTAACATAAACGAGTCGGTGAGTTTTCCCTCATCATATAAGTGATTAAGGATGGTGTAATGCCAAAAAGTTGCCCAGCCTTCGTTCATTACTTGAGTTTGTTTTTGTGGGTAAAAGTATTGCGAAATTTTACGAACAATACGTATAACTTCACGTTGCCAAGAGTCGAGTAATGGGGCATTTTTTTCAATAAAATACAAAATATTTTCTTGGGGCTCAGAAGGAAAATGGCGTACTTTCTTTTTGGTTTCTTGCTGTTGCTCAGGAATAGTCCGCCATAATTCATTTACTTGCGATTGAAGGTAGTCTTCACGCTCTTGTTGACGTTTTTGCTCTTCAAATAACGATATTTGTTGTGGACGTTTGTAGCGATCCACTCCGTAATTCATTAAGGCATGACATGAGTCGAGTAGGGCTTCTACTTGTGTAATACCATGCTTTTCTTCACAGCGGCTTATGTAGTTTTTAGCAAATACCAAGTAATCAATAATTGAACCAGCATCGGTCCAGGTTTTAAATAAGTAATTACCTTTAAAAAATGAGTTATGTCCGTAACATGCATGTGCCATTACAAGCGCTTGCATAGGTAGGGTATTTTCTTCCATTAAGTACGCAATACAAGGGTCTGAATTTATCACTATTTCGTAAGCGAGACCCATTTGTCCGCGCTTATAATTTTGCTCTGTTTGAATGAACTTTTTACCGTAAGACCAATGGCTGTAACCAATAGGCATGCCAACGCTTGAATAAGCATCCATCATCTGCTCTGCGGTTATCACTTCAATTTGATTAGGGTAGGTGTCTAACCTGTAGTGAGCTGCAACACGGGCAATTTCACCTTGGTATTCATCTAATAAATCAAAGGTCCAATCTGGGCCATCACTCATTCGTTTATCATTCATAATGTTACCTCGCTTTAGGTTATGCAGAGTTTTGCTGTTGACGACCTTTTTTAAATAGCTCCCTAAAAATTGGGTAAATATCTTCAACGCTTTGTATATGCTGTATGGCGAAATTACTATGGCTGTGTGTTATGGATTCATATTCGCGCCATAGGCTTTGATGAGCACGAGTGGTTATTTCAATATACGCAAAATAGCGTACTGCGCTTAAGAGCTTATTACGTAAAATTTCACCACACTGCGGGGTGTCGTCAGCCCAGTTATCGCCATCAGAGGCTTGTGCGGCGTATACATTCCACTCGTTTGCGTGATAACGCTCTTTTATTATTTCGTTCATTAATTTAAGTGCGCTTGAAACAATAGTGCCGCCCGTTTCTTGGGAATAAAAAAACTCTTGCTCGTCTACTTCTTTTGCTTGTGTGTGGTGGCGAATATAAACAACTTCTATGTCTTTATAGCTGCGTGTTAAAAATTGATAGAGCAAAATATAAAAGCGCTTTGCCATGTCTTTTGTTGGCTGATCCATTGAGCCTGACACATCCATAATACAAAACATCACCGCTTTGCTGGTGGGATGAGGGCGCTTTTCGTAGTTACGAAAACGTAAATCGTAGTTATCAATAAACGGAACCGACTTAATTTGCACTTTTAATGCTGCAATTTCTTTTTGTAATAAAGCAATTGCTGCTTTATCGTTATGTGGGCTAGCAAGTAGCAGAGCAAGTTGTTCTTCGAGCTCTTTTAAACGGCGTTTTTTACCTGCACTCATTGCCACACGACGCGCAAGCGAGCCTTGAAGTGAGCGGACAATGTCAATATTACTTGGCATGCCGTCGCTACAAAACCCTGCGCGGTGGGTTTTCATTTGCACTAACTTATCAAGTTGGTTTTCTTGTAAGTTAGGGAGCTCTAAATCTTCAAACAGTAAATCAAGGTATTCATCTTTTGATATCGAAAATACAAACTCATCTTGTCCTTCGCCCGAATCGCTGGCGTCACCTTCACCGGCACCGCCGCCTTGTCCGCCTTTAGGGCGCTCAATTTTATCACCTGTAGAAAACTGATCGTTACCAGGGTGAATTTGTTCTCTATTCCCGCCTTTTCCTTGATGAAATGTAGGTTCGCTGATATCGCGTTGTGGAATAGAAATACTCTCACCAGAGCTTGAATCGGTAACGCTGCGTTTGTTAATCGCATCTGAAACTGCTTCTTTAATTTGCTTTTTATAGCGCCTAATAAAGCGCTGGCGATTAAGCGTACTTTTATTTTTTCCGTTTAAACGCCTATCTATAAAATGCGCCATATCGACCTCCTATATACTACGACTATGAAGGTTATTGCGATTTTCTAACCCGTAAATACCACTCAGAAAGCAAGCGAACTTGTTTTTGTGTATAGCCTTTTTCGACCATACGGTTCACAAAGTCTTCGTGCTTTTGCTGATCCTCTGCAGACGTTTTAGTATTAAACGAAATAACGGGGAGTAAATCTTCAGTATTAGAGAACATTTTTTTCTCAATTACCGTGCGTAATTTTTCGTAGCTTGTCCATAGCGGGTTTTTACCGTTGTTATGCGCACGGGCACGCAGTACAAAATTCACTATTTCATTACGAAAATCTTTAGGATTAGAAATTCCTGCTGATTTTTCTATTTTTTCAAGTTCGGCATTAAGTGCCTCGCGGTCAAATAGTTGTCCGGTATCGGGGTCGCGATATTCTTGGTCTTGTATCCAAAAGTCTGCATAAATTACATAACGGTCAAAAATATTTTGTCCGTATTCTGAGTAGGATTCTAAATAGGCGGTTTGCAGTTCTTTACCTATAAACTCAACGTATTGCGGTATTAAATAGCCTTTTAAAAAGCTTAAATAACGCTCTTCTATTTCACTTGAAAATTGCTCGCGCTCTATCTGTTGCTCAAGCACATAAAATAAGTGCACCGGATTTGCAGCAACCTCAGTGGTATCAAAGTTAAACACGCGGGATAAAATCTTAAACGCAAAACGAGTAGAGAGCCCCGTCATACCTTCATCAACACCTGCGTAATCGCGGTATTCTTGATACGATTTTGCTTTAGGGTCGGTGTCTTTTAGAGTTTCGCCATCGTATACCCGCATTTTTGAATAAATACTGGAATTTTCTGGCTCTTTTAAACGTGATAATGTTGTAAATTGCGCCAATGTTTTAAGTGTACCTGGTGCGCATGGCGCGTTGTACAGCTCGCTGTGCTCAAGTAATTTGTCATAAATTTTAATTTCTTCAGTTACACGCAAGCAGTAAGGTACTTTTACAATATAAACACGGTCTAAAAATGCTTCGTTGTTTTTATTGTTTTTAAAGGTTTGCCACTCAGACTCATTAGAGTGAGCGAGGATCATGCCATTAAAGGGCAGAGCACTAATACCTTCTGTGCCGTTATAGTTACCTTCTTGGGTTGCGGTAAGTAAAGGGTGCAGCACTTTAATAGGTGCTTTAAACATTTCTACAAATTCCATCAGCCCTTGGTTAGCTAAACATAAAGAGCCCGAGTAGGCGTATGCATCAGGATCGTTTTGGGCAAAGTGCTCAAGCTGGCGAATATCTACTTTACCCACTAGCGCCGAAATATCTTGGTTGTTTTCATCTCCTGGTTCGGTTTTGGCAATGCCTATTTGATTTAAAATAGAAGGGTAGCGTTTAACCACTCTAAACTGGCTAATATCACCATTGAATTCTTTTAAGCGTTTACCAGCCCAAGGCGACATAATGGTTTTTAAGTAGCGCGGTTTAATACCGTACTCTTGCTTTAGTACGTCGGCGTCCTCTATTGGGTCAAATAGTGCAAGGGGATGGTCGTTTACCGGAGAGCCTTTAATTGAATAAATAGGCACTTGTTGCATTAAATATTTTAGTTTTTCGGCAATAGATGATTTACCACCCCCAACAGGTCCAAGCAAATAAAGCACTTGCTTGCATTCTTCAAGCCCCTGGGCGGCGTGTTTTAAATAAGAGACTATTTGCTCAATGGCGTCTTCCATACCATAAAAATCAGTAAAAGCTGGGTAGCGTGCAACTACTCTATTAGAAAACAATCGACTTAGTCGTGCATCCGTTGCGGTATCTACTATGTTTGGTTCGCCAATTGCCATGAGTAGGCGTTCTGGTGCGCTGGCGTAGGCAGACTTATCGGTTTTACAAATTTCAAGAAATTCAGCGATACTGTATTCTTCTTCCTGTGCCGCTTCGTATCGTGCTTGGTAATGCTCAAAAATCGTCATAATAACCTCCGAAACCCGCTGTAAAAAGGTGCTTACTTTTTAAAGTCTAGTCGCGAATGTGTATTTTTGTGCAATAAAATTAAAAATTTAAGTGAAAAAAGATCATGTTACTAAAAGTGTTTTATTAAATAGTAAGGCGCTTGGGAGTGATGAATAAGAAACAAAAAAAGACGCCTAAGCGTCTTTTTTACATTAGCGTTTAAAGGCTAATTAAGCGAAGTTAGCGTTCGCGAATTCCCAGTTAACAAGCGACCAAAAACCTTTAAGGTAATCTGGACGAACGTTACGGTAATCGATGTAGTAAGCGTGTTCCCATAAATCCACTGTAAGGATTGGAGTAACGCCATCATCAGTTAATGGTGTAGCAGCGTTAGATGTATTAACGATGTCTAGTGAACCATCAGCAAGCTTAACTAACCACGTCCAGCTTGAACCAAAGTTATTTACTGCTTTGTCATTTAATGCATCTTTAAACGCATCGAAAGAACCCCATTTAGCGTTGATTGCATCGGCAACTGCGCCAGTAGGCTCGCCGCCGCCGTTTGGAGATAAGCTGTTCCAGTAAAAAGTATGGTTCCAGATTTGTGCTGCGTTGTTAAATACGCCGCCTTCTGATGAACATACGATCTCTTCTAGAGATTTGTTTTCAAACTCAGTACCAGGGATTAAACCATTAAGCTTAACCACGTATGTGTTGTGGTGTTTGCCATGGTGAAACTCTAGCGTTTCTTTTGAAATATGTGGCTCAAGTGCGTCGATTGCATATGGTAGTGACGGTAGTTCAAATGCCATTTTTTTATCTCCATCTTCTTTGGTTGATAGTCCATTTGGTAATACGTAATGCCTGTTGAAACAGAGCAGTTACCTATACCAAGCGGTAATATAGTGTTACTATAATTGTTGAGTATTTTACTCAAGTTTAAGCAAACAGCAATGCTATTGCGAAAGACTATTTCAATTGCGGCTTTATTTGCCCATTTTAAGTTATATATTTGTGGTCACGATGAGTTATTTTCAAGACCTAAATATATTTAGCTATCGTTACTTTGAGGTTGTAGATGGAAACCATTGATAAAATTAAACAGCAAATTTCAGAAAATCCAATAATCCTTTTCATGAAAGGGTCACCAAAATTACCAAATTGTGGTTTTTCTTCACAAGCATCGCAAGCGTTAATGTCATGTGGTGAACCATTTGCATACGTTGATATTTTACTTAATCCAGACATTCGTGCTGAGCTTCCAGCATACGCAAATTGGCCAACATTCCCACAACTTTGGGTAGATGGCGAATTAGTTGGTGGTTGTGACATTATTATCGAAATGTTTCAACGCGGTGAATTACAGCCGTTAATTACTGAAACTGCTGCTAAATATAAAGAAGCTGACGCAGAGTAATTTATTACTCAACCTGAACTCAGGTTATTAAGCTCTTTAAACACAAAGCCACTTCTTAAGTGGCTTTGTTGTTTTTAATTTGTGTAAATTTATGAATAAGGAAGGCTCACTTGTACGTTTAAGCCGCCCTCTATTTTGTTATGTAAACTTATATGCCCTTGATGCGCTTCTGCTATTTCTCTGCATAAAGCTAGCCCTAAACCACTCCCCGTACTTTTTGTTGAATAAAAGGGCACTAAAGCATTTGCCATTACTTGCTCGCTCATTCCTTTGCCGCAGTCGCTTACATTTATAACACATGTTTGGGGTACAAACTCGACCTGAATATGTATTTCATTGGCGTTGGAGCCTGACTCGTGTGAATTTTTTAATAGGTTTATCAGCAGCTGCTCGAGTTGGGCTTGATCAGCTTGTAATTCATTGTGTGAATTTTTTATTTCGTAGCTAAATTGCCAGTGATTTTTTAAATTATTGAGTGTGTTTTGCCAGTTAATCCGTGTTTTTTGTGGCTGAGGTAATTTAGCAAACTTGCCATAGCCTTGTACAAATTCAGTTAAATGACTAATTCGCTCATCAATAGTTGCAAATACACGGGCAAGGCGGGGCTCATCAACTTTATTTGCGAGCAATTGTGCGCTATGTAACATGGACGACATAGGGCCGAGTGAATTATTCAATTCGTGGCTGATAATGCGTATTACCTTTTTCCACACGGCAACTTCTTGGCGACTAAGCTCACGGGTTAATTGTTTAAATATATATAAATGATGCTTTTGGTTATTGAGTAAAAACTCCCCGGTGGCTAAATGCCAAGTTTGCGAGTCTTGATTCTCTATTTCTATATTAAAGAGGCCATCAACACCGTGCTCTATAGCTGCTATTAATTGCAGAGGCGAATTTTTGAGTAATTTACTTAGCTGCATACCTTCAAGGCGGGTTGCGCTATTAAATAAACTACGGCTAATTAAATTACTAAATACCACCGTATTATTATCATTGACCAGTAATAACGCTTGCGGCGAGCTTTGCAATACTTTATCAAGCATTAACTCGCGCTGGTAAATCCATTGTTTTTCTTGGCGAAGCTGTTTAGCGGTTTGATTATAAAGTCGGCATAGTTTTCCAAGTTCATCATTACTTTTATACGCTAGTAAGCTGGAGAGCTCACCATCTTTAAAATTAAGCAACCCGGTTTCGAGCGATTGCATGCCAAGCTTTATTGGCTTGGTGAGAGCTCTTGAAAGCAAGGTGCTAAATGCAAGCGTTAGTAATATTAAAAACAGAGTGTAGTACATATCAAAACCACTAAGTGCGGCAATAATAAAAACAGGCAGCGCGCTACAAAGTGCGCAAATTAACAGAACCTTTTGGCTTAGGGTAAAGTGGCTAATAATGTTTGGCATTAATAATCAATACCCATTTTTTGTAACCGCCTGTAAAGTGCTTGTCGGCTTAAACCAAATTCACGGGCCACTTTGGCTATAACACCTTGATGAGCGCGCATTGCGTGTTCTATTTCCTGTTTGGTCGGCTCTGCTTTTGCTTCTTGTTGAGCAGTAACCGATGACGAAAGTGCAAAGTCATCGACTGTAAGCGCACCTGTTGGTTTTAGTACCGCTACACGTTTACAAGCATTTTCTAGCTCTCGAACGTTACCTGGCCATTTATAATGTTGAAGTGCTTGCTCTGTGTTTATAGTCAGCTCTCGGTGAGGTAAAAAATGGCTAATAAGTGCTAAAACATCATCTTGTCTTTCACTTAGGGCAGGCACATTGAGCTCAATTACATTAAGACGATAATATAAGTCTTCCCTAAATCGACCTTGTTGAATTGCTTGTAGTAAGTTTTCGTTAGTAGCCGATATAACCCGCACATTTACCTTTCGTGTTTGTGTTGAGCCTAAACGTTCAAACTCGCCGGTTTGTAGTACGCGTAGTAATTTTATTTGTCCTGAAAGTGGTAAATTACCAATTTCATCTAAAAATAACGTACCGCCATCAGCTGCTTCAAATCGACCAATACGTTGTTTGGTTATCCCCGTGTATGCGCCAGCTTCAGCGCCAAAAAGTTCGGCCTCTATAAGTTCTTGCGGTAGTGCACCGGCGTTTACCTTAATAAAAGGTTGCGATACAAGCGGGGAGTTTTTTTGAATAATATGCGCAATACACTCTTTGCCACTCCCATTAGGGCCTGTAATTAATGCAGATATATCAGATTTAGCCACTTGAAGCGCCATAGTAACCAGTCGTTCCATCGCAGTACTTTTAAATATTAGCCCAGCAAGGTCTGCGCTTTTAAATGTACCTTCACGTTCTTGTTGATGGCGATTATGTGTCGCCACTATTTTTTTAGCACTGCCTAGCTCTATTAAGTTACCGATACAAACTAGTAGTTTTGCATCATCCCAGGGTTTTGGTAAGTAATCAGCAGCACCGGCTTTTACAAGCTCAATGGCGGTGGCAAGTTCGGTCCAGGCTGTAATAAGTATAATAGGTAGGTGTGGGTTTATTTCTCGTAGTTCATAAAACAACGTTTTACCTTCTTCGCCAGAGGTTGTGTCGCTGGTAAAGTTCATGTCTTGAATTACAAGCTCAATTCGTTGATAGCGAACTATTTGCAAAGCATCAAATGGATTTGTTGCAGTGACTACCGAAAAATCGTGGATCTCGAGCAACAATGAAAGTGCGTCGAGTACTGCTTGGTTATCATCAACAATGAGTATTTTATGAGTCATAGGTTATTTTTATAATTTTTTAATGGCTACACTGCCTTACTAAGCAGTGTAGCATAGTGATTTACATATTATTAAATAGTGCGAGTTGCGATACTGGGCGAAATATTGGCAGCGCGTTTAGCCGGCGCTAATACTGCAAGTAAACTCATTAAAAATACGGCAATGGCGGTAACGGCTATATAACTTGGCGGTAGTGCGGCTACAGAAAAATACTGCATTAACATTTTCCCAAGTAGTATTGCTGTTACTACACCTAAGGCTAAACCTAGGCTACAAATTAATGCATTTTCTACTAAAAAGTAGCTAACAATAGCTGACTTTCTTGCGCCAAGTGCTCTGCGTGTACCAATTTGCTTAGTACGTTTGCTAATATTAAATAAGGTTAAGCCAAAAATACCGAGAGCGGTTATAAGTACTAAAATAGTGATTAATACTATGAGCATGCGCATCATAAGGCGATCTTGAGCGGTATACTCATTTTTTAATTCATCAAGCCCTTTAATGTTGTTAATAACGCGTTTGCTGTAATTTTCGAGCATAGCATTTTCTATTTCTTTCATTACAGCTGCTCGCTGACCAGGCTTAGTACGAACGGCAACTTGTGCATAACTTGCTGCTTTAATATAAGGAATAAACGCAAGATTATCGGGTTTACTGTCTTTGAGCCACGGGCCTTTCATTTTTCCGATCACGCCAATAACTTTAAGTGGTAGGTCACCAAAATAAACTATTTTCCCTAAACCATCTCCATCAGGGTAGAGCTCATCAAGTAAGGCTTTAGTGACTATAGTGACGTTGGTACGCTTTTGTGTAATTTCGTTTGTAACGAGCACTTCATCTTCGGTAAAGTTTCGCCCTGCAATTAAGTTAACGCCGTAGGTATTAATTGCGTGGTCATCTATAAAAATATAAGCGGTCCTGACACTTAGGCCTTCTTGTGGAGCAGGTTTTAAATTAAAGCTCGAAGCGCTGCCACTCCCTGATAGTGGAATACTACTGCTTAATGCGGCATCGACCACGCCTGGCATTTTTCTAAGCATGCTTTCATCAAGCTCAAACTGCTGACTTAAGTTAATATCAGTACCAAAGGTCATTACATTAAACTTAAATATATCTTGTTCAGGGTAGCCCGTTTCTTGGTTTAAATAGCTAATTCTGTCTTGAATGATAAATGCAGCATTACTGACTATTGCCGTTGTGATTGCAATTTGAATTAGTAGTAATACAGCGCCCACCTTTGAGCGGCATAAGGCGTTAAATATAGGTTTTATTTCTAACATTGTGACATTCCTTATTGGCTCTTAAGATAAATAGCAGGATTGGTTTTACACACTAACCAAGCTGGGTACAAACCAGCTAAAATGCAGGTTGTAATTGCAATCAATGGGGCGCTCAATAGCATGGTTAAATCCATTGTCGCTAAGTTTTCATAGTAGTCGTAGCTTTGTCCTACGCCCATTAAGCCAAGTTGTGCTAGTACAATTCCTAGCATGCCACCTATAAAGCCAAGCATGGCGACCTCAACTAAGTGCTGTAAAAATATTTGCCTTTTACTAGCACCTAATGCGCGTCTTACACCTACTTCCGGCGCTCTGCGTAAAAACTTAGCTAAAAGTAAACCTAAAATATTGGCTAAGCAGACACCTAAGAACATAAAGCTCAGGCCCACTAAAATTTTATTGTCTTCGGTGACGACGTTGTTGTATTGCATCCATTGGTTTACATCGCGAAGTTTATACTCAAGTTCTTTACGATTAAATCGACCACGTTTTTGTTGTTCTTGCATATAGGCTAATAAGTAATTTTGATAGACTTTTTTTTGTTCAAGCGTATTTAGCTCTGCCCAAAACTGGATCCATACTTGCTCAGATTGCAGTTTATCTGCAAAGGTTGGTGTGTTTTCGTGTTTCCATCCATTGCTATTGCCCCAACTTACTAGCTCTTTTGCCTTTATTAAGCTAAAGGGCATAAATAACTCTTCTACTTGATTAAATGCACCGTTATTTAAATCATAATATTTAATATTGAGAGGCCAATGGTTAATAACACCAACTACTTGATAGCTTGCATCATCTAAGTAAATCAGTTCTCCGACGGAGTTTTGTCCTGCAAATAGTTTATCGTTTATCTCTTTGGTAATAACAACCACAGGTGCGGCTGAGTTTTCTTGCTCTTTGCTCCAAGCCCCTCCGTATAGAAATGACAAATTAAACATGCTAAAAAAGTCAGGCGTTGTCATGCGAGCATTACCTATAAAAGGCTTTATTTTGTCGGAGTCTAGATAAACTGAAAAGCCGGTACGCATCATAGCCACTTTTTTCTCTGACGTGGGTGCGTTTAATAAGTTCTCTGCATCTTGATAGGTCAGTTGCAGTGGCATGTTATCTTCTGTCCACCACGTAATACCATCGTCCATTGTTTGTAATTGCACACTGTAAAGTTGGCTGCTTTTTTCTGGAATAGGATCGGCCGACATCATGTGATAAACACTAAGGCTGGTCATTGTTATGCCTATACCTATCGCAATGGCAAGTACCATTAAAAAGCTAACCAGTGGGGTGCGCTTGAAGCTGCGCCAACTTAAATCTAAATAATGAATAAACATTAGTTAAACCCCCGAAGCTGTTTTTATAGTTTGCGCGCCCTGATAAAGCGTAAAGTCGGCAAGTTGTCCATCAACTACTTGAATATTACGCGGAGCACGACGGGCTAATTCGCTATCATGCGTTACCATTACAATAGTGGCACCGTCGCGATTGATTTGTTCAAGTAACTCCATAACTTGGCGAGCCATTAAGCTGTCAAGGTTACCTGTTGGCTCATCGGCAAGTAAAAAACGAGGTTCACCAGCAAGCGCACGGGCTATTGCCACACGTTGTTGTTGGCCACCAGAGAGTTGTTGAGGTAAGTGTTTAGCGCGAGATGCTAAACCAACTTGTTCAAGGCATTGCTCAATTCGACGTTTTCGCTCATTTGCTTTAATCCCTCTGTAGCGAAGAGGGACTTCTATGTTTTCATATAAATTTAAATCGGGGATCAAATTAAAGCCTTGGAATATAAAGCCAATTTTTTGATTACGTAAATCAGCACGTTGGTTATCGTTTAGGCTGCCAACATTAACGCCATCCAACAGGTATTCACCTTCGTTAAAAGGCTCGAGCATACCTGCAATATTTAAAAAGGTTGTTTTTCCTGAGCCGCTAGGACCAGTAACAGCAATAAATTCGCCTTCGTTTACGTGCAGGTTAAAGTCTCGAAGCGCATGGGTTTGTACCATTTCTGTTTGGTATACTTTACTTACATTGTTCATTTGTAACATGGTTGTTCCTAATTATTTTTAGCGTTGGTTGAGAACGTCTGTTTAATTTAATAAAATCGTGTTGGCTTGCTTAAAGTCGCTGTAGCTTGAAATAATAATTTCATCGTTTTCTTTTAGTCCGCTCAAAAGCTCAACCGCATTAATGCTGGTGGCACCTATTGTAATAGGTATGCGCTTTGCGATATTGCCATCGACTTTATAAGCTACAATTCCGCCTTGCTGCATAAATGCACCACGCTTTACTTGCATTACACCTTCTCGGTTGTCGAGTAAAATACGTGCAGTTAAGCGTTGGTTCTGACGAATATTGTTAGTAACACCTTTAAACCGGACGCGTGCTGTTACTTCACGATTATTTACTTCTGGTGATATGGCGGATAAATTCCCCATCACTGTTTCATTGCCTAACTTAAGCTCTACTTCCATACCGAGCCCTAATTCGTTTGCGTAACTTTCAGGAACTTGGAGTTCGGCTTCAAAATTACTTAAGTCGACGAGAGTCATAAGAGGTTGGCTTTGCGTCACTGCGGCTTTTTGTTGCACTAATAGGTTACCCACAATCCCTGTAACGGTAGCCTTAATAGATAGGTTTCTTACTTTTCGGATTAAGTCATCAACAATAAGTTGTTGGCGGATTACATCACTTTTAGCTGCTTGTAGTTCAAAGGCGAGCGTGTCTTTGGCAAGTAATACCTCTTGTTGTGCATGCTTATATGTGAGCCTTGCACGTGATAAATCATCAACTGCTTTTTCAAGATCAATTTGGCTGATTAAGTGCTTTTGAATTGATAACTGCGCACGACGATTTTCGCGCTCAGCGGCGTTAAGCTCAACTTGTGCCATATCGAGTGTTTTATTTAAGGTGAGTGTTTGGCGTCTTGCTTGCAAATGTTGCCTTTGCTGCTCGCCTTCAAGCCTTTTAAGTACAGACTCCTGTTGCTTTAATTCATTAGTCAACTCAGGACTTTGCAGCAGGGCAAGTGTGTCGCCTTGTTTTACTGTATCACCGGCCTTTACTTTTAAATCTATAAATCCACGTTCTGGGCTATAGATTTGAGGGGCATTGGCAGCAACAATTTTACCACTGGCGGCAATGTCCCGAATAAGCGCTTTAACATGTACTTTTGCAATTTGCACTTTTGAGCGGCTAATAGAGCTTTTAGCGCTATGGCTAGTTAAAAAAATATAAGCAATTGTAGAGACCACAATGAAAACAATCGCAGTGATTATTGCGTATTTTTTATAGCTGATAGGTGCCTTTACCTGTACATCTTGTGCGCTGGTATCTTTAATCATTTAATTCTCCCTACATTGCTTTTATGTATTCTTCGCACAGCAGTAATAAAGCTGCTGTGCAAATTGCGGCAATAGGAGAGAGTAAAAATAAGCTTAGAGTAAACATAGTAATTCCAATTAGCGATTATATATAAAGCTATACGATTAATATGCCAACAATTATGGTATTGATATTTAAGTGATTTTATTTTTTTGTTCTTTAAATTCATGTCCGCGGACAGTTTGTGTGTCCGCATCGGACACTGGTTTAAATAAAAATTCACTATAAACGTACAAAAAATGACATGAACTTTCATAACTATACTAATGAGCAGCAATAATCGGGGATGTTAAGTCATTAAAGTAATGAAATAGCACAAAACTATCTAAATGTTAACTGAATAGCCCCTCCGTTGCTGAATACTTATTCACTTTTTGTTGCCTTTACGTTTACGTAAGCTGTCACGACGAAGCCTTGTGTTTTTTACAATATGTTAAAGTTGACACCAGTGTCATGAAAAAATAGTGGTTAAAATAACGCTAAATGTTAAAAGTAATGGTAAAAAGAAATCTTGCTATGAAGTGAGAAATATTCAAGAATGTGAATATGTATTCAAAGTGCTATTGACTCTATTTAAGATAGAGGCTAGTTTTGTCCGTCTGTTAGCAAATCGTCGAGTAGTTCATCCACGCTAACAGTGCAGCAAGGGGAGGGGTCTATGTTATACGACTCAAAGTTAGAAAAAGAAAATTGTGGCTTTGGCTTAATAGCTCAAGTTAATGGTCAAGCTAGCCATAGGCTTATTCGTACAGCTATTACGGGGCTTGATCGCATGCAGCACCGTGGCGGTATATCTGCTGATGGTAAAACAGGTGATGGCTGTGGTTTATTATTACAAAAGCCAGATAGCTTTTTCCGTGCTATTGCTAGTGAACACAACTGGCACTTAGGCAAAAACTATGCAGTGGGTATGATATTTTTAAATTCAGATCCCGTTTTAGCGCAAGCTGCAAAAAAAATACTTAGTGAAGAATTAGAAAAAGAAACGCTAAATATTTTAGGTTGGCGTGTAGTACCAACCGACCCATCAATGCTGGGTCCTATTGCTGTACAGCAATTACCGGGTTTTGAACAAATTTTTGTTAGCGCGCCAGAAGGTTGGCGCTCTAAAGATTTAGAGCGTCGCTTGTACGTAGCGCGCCGCCGTGCTGAAAAGCGCATTGTTGATGACGAAGCTTTCTATATCGCAAGTCTATCTGGTTTGGTAACTATCTATAAAGGCTTAATGATGCCTGCAGATTTACCTAATTTTTATCTAGATTTAGCTGATATTCGTATGACAAGTGCGATTTGTGTTTTTCATCAGCGTTTTTCTACTAATACACAACCGCGTTGGCCTTTAGCTCAACCTTTCCGCTATTTAGCACACAATGGTGAAATTAATACTATTGAAGGTAACCGCCAGTGGGCACGCGCACGTTCATATAAGTTTGCGTCACCGCTTATTCCTGATTTACAAAGCGCAGCGCCGTTTGTAAACGAAACCGGTTCTGATTCATCAAGCCTAGATAATATGCTTGAGCTGTTTTTAGCTGGTGGCATGGATTTATTCCGCGCTATGCGTATGCTCGTGCCACCTGCATGGCAAAAAAACCGTGCAATGGACGATGATTTACGTGCATTTTACGACTTTAACTCTATGCATATGGAACCATGGGATGGCCCCGCCGGTATTGTTATGTCGGATGGTCGTTTTGCGGCTTGTAACCTTGACCGTAATGGGCTTCGTCCTGCGCGTTATGTAATTACACAAGATGGTTTTATTACGCTTGCATCAGAAGTAGGTATTTGGGATTACACTGCCGATGAAGTGGTTGAAAAAGGCCGCGTTGGTCCAGGTGAATTATTAGTCATTGATACTAAACTTGGCAAAATTTGGCACTCTGATGAAATTGATCAAGATTTAAAATCTCGCCACCCTTATAAATCATGGCTTGAAGAAAACGTTAAGCGTTTAGTTCCATTTGAAGAACTGACTGAGCAAGACGCCGGTAATCGCTCATTTGATGACGAAACGTTAGCTAAATATCAAAAAATGTTTGGTTATACCAACGAAGAGCTTGATAGCGTTATCCGTGTAATGGGTGAAAATGGTCAAGAAGCGACAGGCTCTATGGGTGACGACACGCCATTTGCTGTGCTTAGTGAAGGACACCGTTCGCTTTATGATTACTTCCGCCAAAAATTTGCGCAGGTAACAAATCCACCTATCGATCCATTGCGTGAAAACCATGTAATGTCGCTTGCAACGTGTATTGGTAGTGAGCAAAACGTATTTAACGAAACTACAGGCCATGCTAAGCGCCTACAGTTCGATACACCAATTTTAATGTACGCAGATATGCAGCAGCTATTAAATGCTGATGAAGCGCACTACAGCTACTGTAAAATTGACATTACCTACACAGTTGAAGAGGGTTTAGAAAGCGCGGTTACGCGTATTTGTGACCAAGCACAAGAAAAAGCAGCCGCTGGTTGTATTATGCTTATTTTAACTGACCGTAACTTTGATGAAACGAATTTACCAATCCCTGCGGCAATGGCTGTAGGCGCTGTACAAAAGCGCCTTGTTGATAACAACCTTCGTTGTGAATCAAATATTATTATTGAAACAGGTAGTGTGCGTGATGCGCACCAGTTTGCTGTGTTATTAGGTTTCGGTGCTACAGCAATTTATCCATACCTAGCGTATGAGTCGCTTGTTGCGATGAGCGACAGCAAAATTATTAATAAATCGTACTGCGAGGTTACTCTTGCTTACCGTAAAGCCATTAATAAAGGCTTATACAAAATTATGTCTAAAATGGGCATAAGTACGGTTGCGTCATACCGTTGTTCAATGTTGTTTGAAGCAGTTGGTCTATCTGATGCCATTGTTGACATGTGCTTTAAAGGTGTGGCAAGTCGCATACAAGGTGCATGCTTTACTGACTTTGATGACGATCAGCAAAGTTTGCACAAACTTGCTTTAAGTAAGCGTAAATTATTAAGCCACGGTGGTTTATTTAAGTACGTTCACGGTGGTGAGTATCATGCTTATAATCCAGATGTTATTCAAACACTGCAAAAAGCGGTGCGTTCAGGTGATTATAAAGACTACAGTGCGTACGCTGATTTAGTTAATAATCGCCCAATAGCGACTTTGCGCGATATGTTAGCGCTTAAATTACCTGAGCAAGGTATAAGCATCGATGAAGTAGAGTCTGCAGAAAACTTATACAAGCGTTTTGACTCAGCAGCAATGAGTATTGGTGCGTTATCACCAGAAGCGCATGAGGCGCTAGCAATTGCAATGAACCGCTTAGGGGGTTGTTCAAACTCAGGTGAAGGCGGCGAAGATAAACTACGTTATGGTACAGAGAAAAACTCGCGTATTAAGCAAGTCGCTTCAGGTCGATTTGGTGTAACGCCTCATTACTTACGCAGTGCTGACGTTATTCAAATTAAAGTAGCACAAGGTGCAAAACCAGGCGAAGGTGGACAATTACCGGGTGAAAAAGTAACCCCTTATATTGCAAAACTTCGTTATTCGGTACCGGGTGTTACGTTAATTTCGCCACCACCGCATCACGATATTTATTCAATTGAAGATTTAGCTCAGCTGATTTTCGATTTAAAACAAGTAAACCCTAAAGCACTTATTTCTGTAAAACTGGTCTCAGAACCAGGTGTAGGAACCATTGCAACAGGTGTTGCTAAAGCATATGCCGATTTAATTACTATTTCTGGTTATGACGGCGGTACAGGCGCAAGTCCGCTTACTTCTGTTAAATATGCGGGTAGCCCTTGGGAGCTTGGTCTTGCTGAAACGCAGCAGGCACTTGTTGAAAATGGCCTTCGTCATCGTATTCGCTTACAAACAGATGGTGGTTTAAAAACAGGTTTAGATATTATTAAAGCAGCGATTTTAGGTGCCGAGAGCTTTGGCTTTGGTACCGGCCCAATGGTTGCGCTTGGTTGTAAATACTTACGAATTTGTCACTTAAATAACTGTGCGACCGGTGTTGCAACACAAGACGAAACACTTCGTCAAAAGCATTACCACGGCTTACCAGAAATGGCGATGAACTACTTTAAGTTCATAGCTCAAGAAGCGCGTGAAATTATGGCAAGCTTAGGTGTTGCAAATTTAACTGACTTAATTGGTCGCCTGGATTTACTAGAAGAAATTGAAGGTAAAACAGCGAAGCAAAAGAAAATTGATTTATCTTCTGTAATTGCTCAGCCAAATAACCCAACAGGTGAGACTCTTTATTGCAGTGTACCTAATAGCTCGCATTATTTAGGAAAGCTCAATGAGAGCTTACTTGCTAAGGCACAAGAAGCAATTGATGCATCAAGCGGTATTTCACTAGTAAGTCGTATTTGTAATACGGACAGATCGGTTGGTGCAATGCTTTCTGGCTATATTGCTGATAAATATGGTAATCAAGGTATGGCGGCAGACCCTGTAGCAATTGAACTACATGGTACTGCGGGTCAATCATTTGGTGTGTGGAATGCTGGCGGTCTTGAAATGACACTGGTTGGTGATGCTAATGATTACGTAGGTAAAGGCATGGCGGGTGGTAAGCTAGTAATTCGTCCACCACTTGGTTCGTCTTTTGAAAGTCATAAAGCAACAATTGCAGGCAATACATGTTTATACGGCGCAACGGGTGGCAAACTATTTGCTGCAGGTTGTGCTGGCGAGCGTTTTGCAGTGCGTAACTCAGGTGTGCAAGCGGTTGTAGAAGGCGTAGGTGACAACGGTTGTGAATACATGACGGGCGGCGTTGTATGTGTACTGGGCAATGTAGGTGTTAACTTTGGTGCGGGTATGACAGGTGGTTTTGCTTATATTTTAGATGAACGAAATGATTTTGAAAAACGCATTAATCCAGAGCTTGTAGAAATAGTAACACTGGATGAATTAACATCGCATCAAGAGCATTTACGCGGCTTAATTGCCGAGCATTTAGAGCTTACAGGCTCATGCCGTGCAGAAAGTATTTTAGCTAACTTTGAATTGTACTTACCTATGTTTAAATTAGTTAAACCGATATCAAGCGACGTAAAAAGTTTACTCGGGCATCGCGCTCGCAGTAGTGCCGAACTACGTGTTCAGGCGCAATAAGGGGGCAGTATGAGCGAAAATGTATATCAATTTATAGACGTGCAGCGTGTAGACCCACGCAAGAAACCAATCTCGTCACGTAAAAAATCTTTCGTAGAAATTTACGAACCCTTTTCAGAGAATCAGGTTAACTCACAAGCTGACCGTTGTTTAGATTGTGGTAACCCATACTGTGAGTGGAAATGTCCAGTACATAACTACATTCCACAATGGTTAAAGTTAATACGCACAGGCCGTATTATCGAGGCGGCTGAGCTTTCTCATCGTACAAATAGCTTACCAGAGGTTTGTGGGCGTGTTTGCCCACAAGACCGCTTGTGTGAAGGCTCGTGTACGCTCGACGAAGAGTTTGGTGCAGTTACAATTGGTAATATTGAAAAGTATATTACTGATGAGGCATTTAAAATGGGCTGGAAGCCTGATATGTCTTATGTAACATGGACCGACAAAAAAGTAGCTATTATTGGTGCGGGCCCTGCAGGTTTAGGCTGTGCTGATATTTTAGTACGAAATGGTGTTAAACCAGTGGTGTTCGATCGTCACCCAGAAATTGGCGGACTACTCACATTTGGTATTCCTTCTTTTAAACTTGAAAAATCAGTAATGCAAAAGCGCCGTGAAATTTTCACTGAAATGGGCGTAGAATTTAAGTTAAATGTTGAAGTAGGTGTTGATATTACACTTGATCAAATTTTAGCTGATTACGACGCTGTATTTTTAGGGGTTGGTACGTATCAGAGTATGCGTGCGGGCCTTGAAAACGAAGATGCACCAGGTGTTCACGATGCATTGCCGTTTTTGATTGGTAATACGAACCGTGTAATGGGCTACGACGAGACAAAACAACCGTGTATTGATATGGCTAATCAAAAAGTAGTTGTACTTGGCGGTGGTGATACAGCGATGGACTGTGTACGTACGTCTATTCGACAAAATGCGGCAAAAGTAACCTGTGCTTATCGTCGTGATAAAGAAAATATGCCAGGCTCTAAACGTGAAGTTAAAAACGCGAAAGAAGAAGGCGTTATATTTACGTATAACGTTCAGCCTAAAGGCATTGTATTGGACGATAAAGGTAAAGTGACCGGCGTTAAAATGGTTAAAACTAAATTAGGCGAACCTGACGCAAAAGGCAGAAGCCGCGCTGAAGAAGTACCTGGTTCAGAGCATGTTATTGAAGCAGACCAAGTTATTATGGCGTTTGGTTTCCAACCTCACAAAATGGATTGGTTAGAAAAATACGATGTAGAAATAAACCACTGGGGTGGCATCAATGCACCAGAACAAGGTGAGTTTACACATCAAACTACTAACCCTAAAATATTTGCTGGTGGCGACATTGTACGTGGTTCAGATTTAGTGGTAACTGCTATTTTTGAAGGACGTAACGCTGCAGAAGGTATTATGGATTACTTAAAAGTTTAATTGCTCGTATTGATTAAATGATATTTAAAGCAAGCCAAGAGGCTTGCTTTTTTATTTGTTCTATTCGAATGTAATATCAACGTAATTTGTGGCAAACGGGGCTATATTCACACCGCCTTTTGTATGATTTTCTTTAGCCATATCTCCAGTTACTAACTTCATATAGTAACTACCAGAAAAAGTTGCTTTGTCATTAGTGGTTGTTCTTTCTAAGCCTAATGCGTTTACTTTGGCATCTACTAACCAGCTTTATGGGCTAGTTTCATGCATACAAACGTTTCCGACACTCCTTTATTCTTCATATTCTAATACTAGTTCGGTTAATTAAGTGGTCTATCTTGAGATAACAGAATCGTGTCGATAATAAGGCTAAATTTTCGCTATTTAGCTGTTCTCGTTAAGTCCTCTTACAGTACTCTGCATTCATGCAGTCGTATCTCACAAGCGTTAACGCAGCTAGCATTAAGCTCAACTTCTGAAATTAATTAATGTGTTGTGTACTAGGTCCACACACAATTCATAGAACCGTTATTACCACCTTTAGCTGAGCAGGTTTATGTTATTGCTCTACACCCAGTCAGTTCAATTATTAAAGAAATAAAAGGGCAAACTTAAATAATTTTAGAAAATGGTATTAGGGCTAAGTAATTTGATTTCATAAAAATGTATTTATCTGGGATAAGTGCAAAAGGCTAAATATATAGGCACAATTGTCAGTGCTAATTACTAACCTTAATAGTTGATTTAAACATAAAGTCAGTTCATTATTAAAGGCTGTTTACGGTTTGCTTACTTTATATAATAAGGTTGGCTCTTACTATAATGATAAAATAAATATAAATTATGTACGAATATTCAAACAATTCAGAAAGGAAGCTCATTGTCCGATTCTTTTCTTCGATAGGCTTTATAGCAACCTTTTCTATGGCTAGCTTAGCGTTTATCAATAATAGCTATTTGTTAGCATTTACTTTAGTAGCTTCTTCGTTTGTTTATTTATTGGCATTCAATATAGGTAGAGGTGTAGAGAAATCTGCAACCATAATTTTATACAACCTTTATGCACTGATGTTTTACCTAGTCCTCACTGGTGGAGCACAAGGAACAGGACCAATATGGATATTTATAGTATCTCCTGTTACTTATTCAATACGTGGGCTTAAGCGAGGTACTTATGATATTGTTTTATTTTTATCGGCGATTGTTCTCGGTTTCTATTGCGCTGATACATTTAATATATATGACTACAATCCTGAGCAGTTTCCAGTCAGAATCATACTCGCTTTTATAATTGTTGCATCGCTGAGTGGTTATTACGAATTTTCAAGAGAAAAATACAGCAGTAAATTAATTGCTTTAAGCCAAAAAAATGAATTTTTAGCAACTATAGATCCACTCACTAATCTGCCAAACCGCCGTTTCACTATGAATAAGCTTATAGTTTTTAAAAATGAGCTTAAAAACAATAATATTCCGTTTGTAATATTATTAGCTGATGTAGATAATTTTAAAAAAATTAATGATCAATTTGGCCATGATTTTGGCGATGAAGCTCTTATCCATTTAGCCAAAACATTTGAAAATAATATTCCGCAAAATGCGATTGCTTCCCGTTGGGGCGGTGAGGAGTTTTTAATTGTGATTCCAGATGCAACAGTTGAGCAGGGGGAGCTCGTTGCAGAAAAAATCCATAATGCCCTTGAATCTTCAGCTGTAAGCCTATTCTCTGATAGTGTAAATATAACGCTAAGCATTGGCATCACAGCTGCAAACGCTGAGCGCTCAATTGACCTTGATATTAAGCGAGCTGATGAACTACTTTATAAAGCAAAAGAGCAAGGTAAAAACAGAACGTGCTCTTTTTAAATGTTTATTTCAATCCATCGAGAACGAATCTAGAGATGGCCTTATTTTAGCTTTTCTGCGTTTTACGCTCATATAGCAAAATATATTGCACGCAACTTGTACCGTGATTAAAGCCCAATAACTAATACCTAAACCACTTAATCCATTTTCCTTTTCGCTTGCAAGGTAATAGGCCACAACCGCTAGGTGAAAAACTAAAAAGCTATTTAAAAAACGAAATAAGCGTTGTTTAAAACAAGTATGTTTATATTTACTAAATATAATTAAACAGGTGCTTAGTACTAATAACAACCAACTTAAAATTATACAAAAATCAACTAAAGTACTGTGCATTATTTAATCCTTGAAGACGTTATTTACTAACACTTTAAGCGTGAGCCATTATTAGTTCTTTAGCATTTGCTTTAGCTGTTTTGCTTATATTGTCGCCGCCAAGTAAACGGGCTATTTCATTAATACGGCCATCTTTATTTAAAAGCAGCATATGAGTAAACGTTTCGCCTTGTGCTATTTCTTTAGCTACAAAAAATTGCTGATGTGCACTACTGGCAACTTGCGGTAAATGAGTAACACAAATCACTTGAGTCGACTTACCTAATTGACGTAATAACTTACCTACAGCAGATGCCGTTGGGCCAGAAATACCTACATCAACCTCATCAAAAATAAGAGTTGGGGTTGTTACTTTTTGGGCAATAATTACTTGTATAGCAAGACTTATACGAGAAAGCTCACCACCAGATGCTACTTTAGCTAACGGCTGAAGTGGCTGCCCCGGATTAGTTGATACTAAAAACGACACATTATCGTACCCTAAGCTATTAGGTGCGCGGCTACTCTCTTGAGTTAGAGCTATTTCAAATACACCGTTTTCCATCGATAAATTAGCCATGCTTTCACTTATTAGTGTGTTAAGTGTATTCGCATACTCATAGCGACTTTTACTTAGTTCATCGGCAGCTTGCTTATAACTAAGTAACGCGCTTTCTATTTCTGACTCTAGTTGCTCCAGACGATTACTATTATTACTTATTGACTCAAGCTCTTGAGCAATCGATTGATGAAACTCAACTAGCTGCTGTGGTTTTATATGATGCTTACGCGCTAAATCCATCGCACCGCTTAGTCTATTTTCTACTTCACCTAAACGAGCAGGGTCTAAATCTGCTTGCTCAGTGTAATTACGCACTTCACGGCTTGCTTCTTCAACTTGTACTGCGGCTTCACTAAGGAGGGCTGCTACGCCAGCTAAGCTTTCGTCGTATTGAGCCAGCTCAGCGAATTGTTGGGCACTGTGCTGCAGCATTGAACAAGCATTTTGCTCATCACTTTCATATAAATATTGTAATTCACGTTGGCACGATTCTAATATTGTTTGGCTATTACTAAGTTTGTAATGCTCAGCCTCAATTAAATCAAACTCATTTTCTTGTAATGCAAATTCATCAAGTTCAGCAACTTGATACTCTAACAATTGTTTTTGCGCAGCTTGCTGCTGCTGTTGTTGCTCTAAGTGTTTAAATTCTTTTTGTAAGTTAGCAAACTGTTTATAGTTTTTATTTACCGAGTTTACTAAATGGTGATGCCCTGCATAGGCATCTAAAAGCTGTAACTGATGCTCAGCTTTTAATAAATGTTGGTGGGCATGTTGTCCATGAATAGATATTAAATATTGTCCAAGTTCTTTTAATTGTGACGCGGTAACTGCACTACCATTAATATAGCTTTTACTACGGCCGTTTTTGCAAACAACACGACGCAACAAACACTCATTGTCTGAAGTGCTTAGCATATGTTGCTCTAAAAATGCTTGAGCAAGCGGTAGATCTGTTAAGTCAAATTGTGCACATACTTCTGCTTTATCAGAGCTTGGGCGCACTGCTGATGCTTCAGCGCGTTCACCTAAGCACAGGGATAGGGCATCTATAGCAATAGATTTACCAGCACCTGTCTCACCTGTGATCGCGGTCATACCGCTGCGCCACTCGGTGCTTAAATTACTCACGATTGCGAAATTTTTAACTTCTAAACCAATTAACATACTGTTTATCCATCCAGTCAATTAACTGTTAATTTATACAGTGTTTTGGTTTTTTGCAAATTAATTTTGTATTATTTACGCAACACTTACATCTTGAGTAAACTGTGTGTCGGTAGTCTGGGAGGAGGCATCAATTTGATCATCAACAATATCAGTAGGTTGTATATTCTCTTCAGTTTTAAGCAGAGCAATGAGGGGAGGTAATGTATTAATATAAAAATTCTTATTGTATAAAATTCCTTGCTGAGGCAATTCAGATACAAAGTACTGTATATTATCAATCAATGGTTGGATTATATTCGTTTGATTAGTTTTAATTAACTCGTTGGACAACGTATTAATTAGTAGGTCAGCGGTATCTTCAAGTTGCTGTAAATTTTCGTCTGTATGCGATTGCACAACAAAAAAATTATTTACAATAGCTTGAATGCGAGGAACGTATTTTGGGCGAATTATTTTAGCATCAAGTAGATCATTAAGCTTTGTTTTAAGGCGAGTATTTACATGCGAAACACGTTCATTAAATAGCTTTTTTCTAGCTTCAATTGCCTTTTTACGATTACTTTCTACTTTAAGGTAAGTAGCTAGTAATGTAATCAATAACAATAAAGCAAAAAAAACAACATAAGTCATTATTATCCGTTCCTGAAATGGTTAATTATTTTTATAGTGACATTTTGCTCTATAGTACTGCTTTTAGCAATAAAATTAGTATAAACGACTACCCCAATTTAGTTTTGTACGCAAAACGTTGTAGTAAGAGTAATTTTTTGGATGAATTAAGCGCAATTGTTTGTCGGCTTTTTTAATTACTACTTCATCACCGGGTAATACGGCAAGGACTACATGGCTGTCGCAACTTACCTGAAGGCTATCTGTATTTTCTAGGCTTAGCTTTAAACGAACCTCGTTATCGGCATCTACCACTAAAGGTCTGCTAGATAAGGTATGAGGAAACATAGGTACTAACGAGATTGCATTTAGCTCGGGCGTTAAGATTGGCCCGCCACCTGATAGCGAATAGGCTGTAGAGCCTGTCGGGGTTGATACGATTAAACCATCAGAGCGTTGAGAAAATACAAAGTCATTATTTATAAAGGCTTCAAACTCAATCATGTGAGCTACTTTATCGGCATGAAGGACCGCTTCGTTAACAGCTGAGTTGGCGCTTTTTAATTCATTATGTCGATATACTTCTACTTCTAATAAAAAGCGTTTTTCTTCAAGGTACTCACCACTGAGTACTTGCTCTAAGCTTGCTTCAAACCCTTCAGGGTTTAAATCAGTTAAAAAGCCAAGGTTACCTCTATTTACACCAATTACAGCAATGTTAAAGCGCGCAAGCACGCGTGCTGCGCCAAGCATGTTACCGTCACCACCTACAACAATGGCTAAATCGGCTTGTTCACCTAAGTCGACTAACTTTACAAGTTTGTCATGCGGAATATCGTCTAACTGACTCCCTGTGCGTTTTTCTACTATTACCTCAAAGCCAAGCGCAAGTAAAAAGGTATGTAAACGCTGCAGAGTAGCCGCTGCTCCCGGGTGATTAGGTTTGCCAATTAGGCCTATGGTGTTAAAAGGAGAGTCCATAATGTACGCACAAAGAGATTTAATAATAGTAGAGTAACTCAAAACAGAAGTGTTTGAAAATACAGATTATAGCAATATTATAAACCTTCAATTTTATTCGCAGTGAGTTAGCTGCATGACTTGAAAAAGAACTAAACGCCCCGATATCTCTTTCATGCAACAAGATGTAGATACCATGAAACTAAACCCACGAGATCAGCAAATTTTTTCAGCTGTTATGAACATGTACTGTAATGGTGAAGGCTTGCCTGTTCCATCAACAAAAATTGCCAAGCTCAAAGGCATGGCAGTGTGTTCGGCTACAGTTCGTAATGCTATGGCTCGCTTAGAAAAAGTGGGCTTATTGTATTCACCTCATACATCCGCTGGGCGAGTACCGACAAATGAAGGATTTGATTATTGGTTTGACGAATTTTTTGTGCTTGCTGATATCGCTAATTATTGGCAACCACAGCAATCACAACTCGTTGAGTTAGCCCATGGTTTGAGCCAAAAATATCAAGTCTGTTGTTGTGTTGGTTTACCTCAAGCCAGTTCACAGCAAGTATTTAGAGTAGAAGTGCTTGATTTTGATTCTACCGACTGGCTTATTTTATTAATAGATAGGGCAGGGCAGAGTCATAATATTTGTATTGATAAACCTCATGATTCGTCAGACTCTGTTCGTTATCAGTTTGCCACATGGTTAAATACAGTATTTAGCCAACAAACCTTAATGGAAGGTTTGTACCGTATGCAAGCTATGGCAAATACAGCGCCTCGAAATTGCCATGATTCGCTTAATCAATGGACGCGACAATTGAGCCAGAAATTAGGCTCAGATAACAGTATTGTTGTTGGTGAAAATTACCTCTACAAACAAATTGATTGCGAGCAGAGCTTAAATATAGGTGTTTCATTTTTAAATTACGTAGAAGATAAGCTCGCTTTTAAAAACGGGTTATCAGTACTTAATAGCGAAAAGCTGCCTTTTACTGAGTGCAACGAATTGATTGTAATAAGTGTGCCATACTTTCAAAATCAAGAATATCAAAGCCGCTTTTGTATAATTTGTCCTAAATCAGCGCAGATTGAAGAAATAATTCAAGAATTTAAATTAATTGAGGCATCTAACTCTTGAATCTTTTTATTCAATCCCCATAATTACCGCAGTTGTAAAGAATTGGAGCACGTATTTTATGTCTGAGCAGACACAAAACCCTGAGCAAGAAGTAGAATTAAACGAAGAAATTTCTAAAATGCAGGCTGATGTAGAAGCAGCAGTAGAAGCCGCTGATCAGCATGCAGAACAAGAGCAAAGCCCTGAAGCAGAAATTGCTATGTTATATGCAGAGCTTGAAGCTGCAAAGCAAACAATTGCTGATCAAAAAGACGGTGTTGTTCGTGCCGCAGCAGACGTAGATAATATTCGTCGTCGTGCAGCACAAGATGTAGAAAAAGCACATAAATTTGCACTAGAAAAATTTGCCAACGAATTACTACCTGTAATTGATAACCTTGAACGTGCTATTGAATTTTCTGATAAAGAAAATGAGACTTTAAAGCCGTTACTTGAAGGTATCGATATGACGGTTAAGAGCTTTAATGACGCTGTTTCTAAATTTGGTGTTGAAATTGTAAACCCACAAGGTGAGCAGTTTAATCCAGATTTTCATCAAGCAATGTCAATTCAGCCAAGTAACGATGTAACACCTAATACAGTGCTTGCTGTTATGCAAAAAGGTTACACATTGAATGGTCGTTTATTACGCCCTGCGATGGTTATGGTTTCTAAAGCTGCTGATGCTTAATTAATTTAAGATTATTAGCTTTGATAAAAATGCCTCATATTGAGGCATTTTTTTTGTCTTTTTTATAGTGAATTAACTGTACGAGCATAGTGAGTAACACGGCGCTAAACATTAAACTTGAAAATGGCACTGCGCTTTCTGCATGCATAATGGCAAGTAGCGGGCCAACTAATGCACCACTACCAAAACGAAGTGTGCCAATTACGGCCGTTGCCGTACCTGTGTTTCTTTCAAATTTCATTAATATTAGTGAATCAGCATTACTTGCAGTGACACCTAAACTCATCATTAATGGCGCAATAGCAGCCACAATATAATAAAGTGATAAGTGCAATAAGCTAAATGTTAACAGCGAAAGCCCCGATACAAACCCACATACAAGCCCAATATAGAGCATTTTTCGAGAGCCCAGCCTTGGTACAATTCGCGTATTTAAAAAGTTACCAAACATCAGCGCCATTACGTTAAACGCAAATAGCACACCAAATAATTGTTCTGAAACCTCATATAAATCTAAATATATAAAAGGTACTGAGGTTAAAAAGCAAAAAAATCCAAACGATACAAACATAGAACTGAGTATATCTGCACGTGCGTCTTTATTACTGAGTACTGTTTTATAGCTATCAAAAAACAGAGCAAGGCCCTTTTTTTCATTTGTATGAATAGGTATATCTATTAAATACACTTGTACAAACGCTAATATTAAAAAGCTATAACCAGCAAGTACTAAAAATATGGTCGACCAAACAGAGAACCCTAAAATAAACGAACCAACAGAGGGGGCTACTAACGGTGCTACCATCATGATCATCGACACATACGACATTCCCTTAGCTGTATTTTGCTGATAAATATGGCGAATAATACCCGGTACGACTACGGTTGCTGCAGCTCCCGTAAATGCTTGCACTGCTCTAAGAGTCCAAAATGCATGGATTTCGGTAGTAAATGCCAGTGCAAGTGAGCTTGCGCCAAATAGGGTTAAGCCAATACGTGCGAGCTTACGACGGCCAATTTGATCGGCAATAGGGCCAAAAAATAACATACCTAATGAATAACCCGCTAAGTAAATACTCAACGATATTTGTACATTTGGCATATTAGTGTGTAAATCGTTTGCAATTACCAGCATGGCGGGCAAATACATATCAATCGCCAATGGAGTAATCGCTACGATACTGGCTAATAAAGGCAATAAAATACGGGTATTAAAAGACGAGGCTGAGGCGTCCATGTGTAAACTCAACAATCACTAAAAACAAGGGCTATAGTGTAACAGGGCATTGTATTTGGATAAACTTAGTTTGCCTGCTAAGTTTATCGTCTCATCGCATCTTTTAATATAAAGGTATATAAAGCAAATATTTTAAATTGGTACTGTGTTTGCTATTCTACAAGCAATAAAAAATTTATTACTTAAGAGAATTACCATGAAAAAACTAGTACTTGCAGTATTAGCGACAGCTGTTTTAGCCGGTTGTAAAACGTCGCCAACAGGACGCACACAAATAGCGCTTTACTCAGATCAACAAATGAGTGAAATGGGCACTGCTAGTTTTGCAGATATGAAAAAAAACCAACCAATTAATAAAGATGTAAAAACAAATGCATATGTAAATTGCATTGCTGAAAAAGTAGTGGCTGTATTACCAAAAGAATACGCGTCGCAAAATTGGGAAGTAGTCGTATTTGAAGATGAATCTGCTAACGCTTTTGCACTACCTGGTGGTTACATTGGGGTTCATACGGGCTTATTAAAAATAGCCACCAATCAAGACCAACTAGCAACAGTGCTAGGGCACGAAGTTGGGCACGTAATTGCTGAGCATTCTAATGAACGAGTTTCACAAAGCTCTATTTTAGATACCGGTATGCAGCTGGGCAGCGCAGCACTTGAAATGGGTAATATTCAATACCGTAATGAAATTATGCAGGGTCTAGGCTTAGGCGCACAGTATGGTGTTGTTTTGCCATTTAGCCGTTCGCATGAGTCAGAAGCTGATGAAATTGGCTTAGATTTAATGGCGGAAGCAGGCTTTAATCCACAAGAATCAGTAACCCTTTGGCAAAATATGAGTGCTGCAGGCAGTGGTACAACACCTGAGTTTTTATCAACTCACCCAGCGCCAACTAACCGTATTAAAAACTTACAAGCGCAAATGAGCAAAGCTCTTGGCGAACAAAGTACAGCTAAAGCGCAGGGTAAAAACCCACAATGTAAGCTGTAATTTAGCTTATATAATAAAAACCCTGTAAATAGTTTACTTACAGGGTTTTTGTTTTTTTACTATAAAAACTTATTATCTAGTATTCAGGTTATTTAGTATTAAGTGCCTTGTTAAATACGTCTTTAAAACGATCAAAATCTTCAATTTGCGGCAAATGACCTAAATTATTCAGTTCAAATAGTTGAGCATTAGGGATAAGTGATGCAGCATGCTTACCTAACTTATCGTATCGACCAAGCTCGTAATCAACACCGTCTTTTTTCCAGTTCCGACCTGGACCGGTCCTGTCTCGTGTACCAATAATTAATTTAACCGGCACAGTTAAATCTTTAAATTCGGTTATTACAGGCTGAGTGAAAATCATGTCATATGTTTTAGCATTTACCCACGCCATTTTTTCTTTATCTGGGCCTTGTATTTGCCCTGTTATAAAGTCAGTTAAGGCTGAATATGTTGTATTCCACTTACCATCGTAGTAATTTTTTTGTTGATACTTTCTTACACCTTCAGGTGTTTTTGCTAATTCATTTTTATAGAAAAAGTTAGTATCTTTGTAATCAACATACTGCAAGTAGTTTTCAAGCCCAATAGGGTTTACTAAAATTAGCTTTTTAGTGGTGTTTGGATACATTAAAGCAAAACGACTCGCTAGCATCCCGCCCATTGAGTGCCCTAATACAATCGACTCCTTTATATTAAGTGAATCTATTAACGCGTGAGTATGATGAGCAAGCGCCGCAAATGAATATTGATAATCCGTTGGTTTAGACGATTTGCCAAAACCAATTTGATCAGGGATTAATACGCCGTAACCTAAAGATTGCAGGTATTGCGCAGTTGTAGTCCAGTAATCTGCATTAAAATTTTTGCCATGCATAAGCGTAACTGTAGGCATGTCGGATTTGGTTGGCTTTAAGTAAATATAGGCCATTTTTAATGATTGCTTTTGCGACTCAAGTGCAAAATAATTTACTTTAAAATCGTATTCGTAATTACTTAAAAGTGCATCGTAAGATAGAGACTCTGTATTTACTTCACTACTTGCTAAAGCATTATTAGTTAAAGCTAACAATGCAGAAAAACAAATAACTTTGATTGATGACATGTTGATACTCCTAGTAAGGCAAGCGTGTGGCTTAAATGAAGTACGACAATAGCTAAGTATTAGACGCTGTTCAATTAAATACTTTTTATGCATAAAAAAAGGAGCGCTTAAAAGAGCTCCAATATATGTAATTTTAACGCAGTGTGGCTGTTTAAAATGTCCACTCTACATGTATTTGCGGAACTGACTCTGTGACCTCAGTACCTAGCTTGTTGTGCCAGTATTGAAGCTCCATACCTAGCAGTAGTGTATTTTCTTTCATTTGAAGGGCATGACCCATATCCCACACTAAAATAGGCTGTGCGAGTATCCACGCTTCTACGTCGTTACCAAATTCATCTTCACGCTCTGCGATGTATTCAGCGTGGCCTTTAAAGCTAAACTTTTGTGAGCCAATAGTGAAAGGATATTCAAAAGCTACATCAAGCATCCAGCTATTAGTTTCAATAGGTGCGCCGCCTTTTGCGACACCTTCACTATCGTCAATGTAGGCTGTGAACAGCGTTTGAAAAAAGTTGAACCCAGGTACATCCCAGCTTAATTTAACACCTGGTAGATACTTCATTACTTTTGCATCGCCAGCAACGTTAATACCGCCCGTTAGGCCAATATCTAATAATGCGCCAGAGCCAATTTGCTTACCAGTGATGGCAGATAAGCTAACCGTTGAGTACCACTCACCATAAAAATCAGCATCTTGGTAACCATCATCTATATCGTCTTTACTGTAATCGATAAAAAAGAAGTTATCGCCATAATCGTAACCTGATGCATGTTGAACCGAGTATACAGTGGTGTCTGACTCTTGCTCAGTGAATGGATTTTTTTGGCTGCCATTATTTATATGTAGTGCTGTACTGCTCCAATTGGCAGCAAAAGCCGACGATGATAAAGCTAGAGAAGTAAGGGTAATAAAAGGGAGTAATTTTTTAAATTTCATAACTGTTTAATAACTATAATTTTAGTGACACGCGGAAGCGGCAATTATAGCAGAAGAGATTGATTTGTTGATCGCTAATTTAACACATGTTGCAGCCTACTTAATAAGCTGCAACATGTAATAACTCAATGTATTACGCTTTATTACGGCGTAAACAAATAATAGTAATCGCCGTAAATGCTAAAATAAAACAGTAATAAGAAGACGTTGATACTTCCCACGGGCTAATTTTAAACGTAGCACCTAACAGTAGCGCTTGTGCGCCATAAGGAAGAGAGCCTTGCGTTACACAAGCAAATATATCAAGCAAACTTGCAGAGCGTTTACCGCTTATTTCACCATCATCTGCCAGCTTTTTAGCAATAGGGCCAGCAACAATAATAGATACGGTGTTATTGGCAATACACATATTACTTGTCATAACCAATGCTGCAATACCTAATTGATCAGCTACTTTACGATGCCATTTTGCAATGATTTTTGTAATCGCCTGAATTTTATGAGCAATATAATCAAGGCCACCGTTAATCCGAATAAATTCAGATAAGCCACCAATAAACATTGATAGTAAAAATATTTCCTGCATATCGGTAAAGCCTTTGTAAATGTCTTTTACAAAGCTTGCGCCTTCATAACTTCCTGTAAAGCCCATTAATGCAGCAAAAATAATACCGCTAAACAACACTACAAATACGTTCAAGCCAGCAACGGCTAACACTAAAATAAAGGCATAAGGAAGTACTAACCAAATATCGTAATCTTTGGTTTCAACAACTTGCGCCGCAGGTGTTAAATAAAACAATAAGCCAATAGTTAGTATTGCAGCAGGGACTGCAATTTTAAGATTCTCTTTAAACTTGTCTTTCATTTCACAGCCCTGTGTTCGCGTGGCTGCAATAGTGGTATCGGAAATAATTGATAGGTTATCGCCAAACATAGCACCAGATACAATCGTACCTGCCATTAAAGCTGGATCTATACCTGTTTTAATTGATACAGCATAAGCAATAGGACCAATAGCACCAATCGTTCCCATAGACGTACCCATTGCTGTAGATACAACCGCTGCAATTAAAAATAAGCCAGGAAGCAACAACGCAGGTGGAATAAGAGATAAGCCTGCATTTACTACCGCATCCACACCACCGGTTGCACTGGCAACGGCAGAAAAAGCACCTGCAAGTAAGTAGATTAAACACATTGTAATAATATTGTTGTGCCCGGCACCCTTAATAAAGGTTTCTACACACTCATTTACTGTGCCTTTATTTAAAATGAACGCAAGCATTATGGCAGGTAATATAGCCACTGGAGCAGGAAGTTGATAAAAAGCGTAGTCAACCCCTTGAGATTGTAAATATAAACCAGAGCCTAAAAATAGTGCTACAAAAGTTAAAAGGGGTAGTAAAGAAAGTATTGCTTTGTTTTTGTTAAATGATGGCTGCATCATAATCCTCGAAACCAGTTAATTTACAACAGCCAAAAATTCCTCTTTTAGCTGAATTTAGCAAATCTACCTACTATGTTAATCATTAACAAAATTAGGAGAATGCAGCGCCCGCAAGCCAAAGACCAAATCGACGCGAAAGAGAAGTTTAAATGTATAGATGGCTAAAGTAAACTGGTATTGTTATTATTATTTAATTAAAGGGTTACCTGACTATTGCATGACTTTTAGATAATATCTACAAAGTAACGCTATTTTCAGCGATTAATATTTGTCCAACTGCATAAAAATGCCCAAACGCGTATTTGCAATGCTCCGGATATATACTCAGATTAGTAAAAAACGGATTCAAATTTAAATTAGGTAAAAACAATGACTACAAATCGAATAGGCGTTTTTGGTGCTAACGGCAGAATGGGCTTAGCATTACTGGAAGCTGCAACAATTAAAGAGCAAACACAACTTACAGGTGCATACGTTCGTAGCAGTTCATCGTTATTAGGTATTAATGTAAATCAAGTAAATAGCGCAGCCGATAATAGTGTTAGCTTTAGCGAAGAAACCACAATAGATAATGTAGATGTTTTAATCGACTTTACGCTTCCCGCTGGTATGAAAAACCATTTAAAAACCGCTGTAGCACAAAAAATTCCTATGGTTATTGGTACAACGGGTTTAACAAGCGACGATATGGCACTTTTACACGATGCTGCTAAGCATATTCCTATTGTATTTGCGCGGAACTACAGTGTAGGAGTCAATGTATTACTGAACCTTGTGCAAACCGCAGCGATTAAATTTGGTGACGATTTAGATATTGAAATATTTGAAGCGCATCATCGCCATAAAATAGACGCACCATCGGGTACTGCGCTCGCTATAGGTGAGTCAATCGCAGAGGCAAAAGGCTGGGATCACGACGAGGTTGCTGTATACGACCGAAGCCAAGTAGAAACCGCTAAATCGCAAAACGAAATTGGTTATTCGGTACTAAGAGGGGGCGATATAGTAGGTGAACACACCGCATACTTCGCCACAATGGGCGAAAGACTCGAATTAACCCACAAAGCAAGTTCAAGAATGACATTCGCTTTAGGTGCTGTAAGGGCTGCAAGCTGGTTGAAAAATAAACCTGCAGGACTTTATGATATGCAAGATGTGCTAGATCTGAAGTAGTTTAGTTACTTTTTTAGCTGTTTGGGTCTAATTTCACCTACAGTGACTTGTTTGTAACAATTTACCAAATAATGTTAGACCTAAATAGCATCTTCATGTAATATGCAGCCAATTTGCCAAAAATTACTAAATGCGTGTTTCCAATTATACCCAAGTGGCTAGTAAATCCAGGGTTTCAGTGGGAATAAAAATAGTTTTAGGCAAGAAAAAATGATTGAAGGTTTAGTGGTTTACATCTGCATCATTTAAGACTGCGTAAAACAATTTAAGCTCACAAAAATCTGGTTTTGACGATCCCTCTGGGTATTGGCGGGGTGTTAAGCAATTGCTTGCTCCCGTTTTTTACTGTTAGGAGGTTTAACTTGACTAAATCCGCTCTGTTAGTCCTAGAAGACGGCACAGTGTTTCGCGGTACTGCAATCGGCGCTGACGGCATGTCTGTCGGTGAAGTAGTATTCAATACGTCTATGACTGGTTATCAAGAAATTTTGACTGATCCATCATACGCGGAACAAATCGTAACTTTGACGTACCCACACATCGGTAATACGGGTACCAACAGCGAAGACGAAGAAGCGAATCAAATTTGGGCTAAAGGCCTAGTGATCCGTGATTTGCCACTGCTAGCGAGTAATTTCCGTAACGAGCAATCGTTAGATGATTACTTAAAAGAACGTAATATTTTAGGTATTGCGGACATCGACACCAGAAAATTAACTCGAATTTTGCGTGATAAAGGCGCACAAAACGGGTGTATTATTGCTGGCGACGAGCTAGACGAAAACAAAGCGCTACAAGCCGCGCAAGCCTTCCCAGGTTTAAAAGGTATGGATTTAGCAAAAGTTGTCTCAACCAAGGAAAATTTTGAGTGGCGAGAATCAAGCTGGACATTAGGCGAAGGATTTAAAACCCTTGATACTGCTGATGAAAAGTTTCATGTTGTTGCCTACGACTTCGGTGTAAAGCGTAATATTTTACGTATGCTTGTAGACCGAGGCTGTAAACTTACAGTAGTACCAGCGCAAACCTCTGCCGCTGACGTACTGGCTTTAAACCCTGATGGTATCTTCCTATCTAATGGCCCTGGCGATCCTGAGCCATGTACTTACGCTATTGATGCAATTAAAACCTTTTTAGAAACCGACACACCTATTTTTGGTATCTGTCTAGGTCATCAGTTATTAGCCCTTGCCTCAGGTGCTAAAACAGAAAAAATGAAATTTGGCCACCACGGCGCTAACCACCCAGTTAAAGACTTAGACCGCGATGTAGTTATGATCACGGCTCAAAACCATGGTTTTGCAGCTCAAGAGTCAAGCCTGCCAAGTACGCTTCGTGCCACGCACAAATCGTTATTTGATGGAACGCTTCAAGGTATTCATCGTACAGATAAACCTGCGTTTAGCTTCCAGGGTCACCCTGAAGCAAGCCCTGGTCCGCACGATGCAGCCCCATTATTTGACCACTTCATCGATTTGATGCAAGCGCGTAAACACTAATTTAACTGGAGTAATAATGCCAAAACGTACCGACATAAAAAGCATTCTTATCTTAGGCGCAGGCCCAATTGTAATTGGTCAAGCTTGTGAATTTGACTACTCTGGTGCACAAGCGTGTAAAGCACTTAGAGAAGAAGGCTACAGAGTTATATTAGTTAACTCAAACCCAGCAACTATCATGACCGACCCTGATATGGCCGATGCAACCTACATCGAACCAATTCATTGGGAAGTGGTAGAAAAAATTATTGAAAAAGAAAAGCCAGATGCAGTGCTGCCTACAATGGGTGGTCAAACAGCATTAAACTGTGCGCTTGAACTAGACAAGCACGGTGTATTGGCTAAGCACGGCGTTGAACTCATTGGTGCAACGGCTGATGCAATCGACAAAGCAGAAAACCGTGAACGCTTTGACATTGCAATGAAAAATATTGGTCTTGAATGTCCACGTGCTGAGATTGCTCACACAATGGAAGAAGCTAAAGACACAATGACTCGCATTGGCTTGCCATGTATTATTCGTCCATCTTTCACTATGGGCGGCACCGGCGGCGGTGTAGCGTATAACATGGAAGAGTTTGAAGAAATTTGTGAGCGCGGCTTAGACTTATCGCCAACAAACGAATTACTAATTGATGAATCACTGATTGGTTGGAAAGAGTACGAAACAGAAGTTGTACGTGATAAAAACGACAACTGTATTATTGTTTGTACTATTGAAAACTTTGACCCTATGGGTGTTCACACTGGCGATTCAATCACCGTTGCACCAGCGCAAACGCTAACCGACAAAGAATACCAAATTATGCGTAACGCCTCTATGGCGGTATTGCGTGAAATTGGTGTTGAAACTGGCGGCTCTAACGTACAGTTTGGTATTAATCCTGCTGATGGCCGTATGGTTATTATTGAGATGAACCCACGTGTATCACGTTCATCTGCATTAGCATCTAAAGCAACGGGTTTCCCAATTGCTAAAATTGCTGCAAAGCTAGCAGTAGGTTACACGCTTGATGAACTTCAAAACGACATCACTGGCGGTAAAACACCAGCGTCTTTTGAGCCTTCAATCGATTACGTTGTAACAAAAATACCTCGCTTTAATTTCGAAAAATTTGCCGGTGCTAACGACCGTTTAACTACGCAAATGAAATCAGTTGGCGAAGTAATGGCGATTGGCCGTAATCAACAAGAGTCACTGCACAAAGCATTACGTGGTCTTGAAGTGGGCGCAACGGGCTTTAACCCGATAGTTGCGCTTGATGACCCTAAAGCAAAAGAAAAAATTATCCGTGAACTACGCGAGCCAGGCGCTGAGCGTATTTGGTACATTGCCGATGCAATGCGCCATGGTATGAGCGTTGATGATGTTTACGAACTGACTAAAGTTAATCGCTGGTTCTTAGTACAAATAGAAGACATTTTAAAAGACGAAGCAAAAATTGGTGAAGTAGGTATGGCGGGCTTAAATGCCGACTTCCTACGTAAACTTAAACGCAAAGGTTTTGCAGATCCGCGTATAGCTGAAATTGCGGGTGTATCTGAAGCTGAAATTCGTAAAAAGCGTCATTTATTAAACATCGTGCCAGTATACAAGCGTGTTGATACGTGTGCAGCTGAATTTAGCTCAGACACTGCTTATATGTATTCAACTTACGATGAAGAGTGTGAAGCTAACCCAACTGATCGTGATAAAATCATGGTTATTGGTGGCGGCCCTAACCGTATCGGTCAAGGTATTGAGTTTGATTACTGTTGTGTACATGCTTCGCTTGCGCTTCGTGAAGACGGTTATGAAACCATCATGGTTAACTGTAACCCTGAAACGGTATCTACCGATTACGATACATCTGACAGGTTATACTTTGAACCAATTACACTTGAAGACGTACTCGAAATCGTACGTGTTGAAAAGCCAAAAGGCGTTATCGTGCAGTATGGTGGTCAAACACCACTTAAACTAGCGCGTGAGCTTGAAGCGAATGGCGTGCCAGTGATTGGTACTTCACCTGATGCGATTGACCGTGCAGAAGACCGCGAACGTTTCCAACAACTTGTTGAGCGTTTAAACTTACTTCAGCCAGAAAATGCAACAGTAACTTCAACTGAAGAAGCTTTACTTAAATCAGTTGAAATTGGCTTCCCATTGGTTGTACGCCCGTCGTATGTACTTGGTGGTCGTGCAATGGAAATTGTATACGACGAAGACGATTTACGTCGCTACATGACCGAAGCTGTGCAAGCATCAAACGAAGCGCCTGTATTGCTGGACCGTTTCTTAGATAATGCGATTGAAGTTGACGTTGACGCAATTTGTGATGGCGAGCAAGTAATCATCGGCGGTATCATGGAGCACATTGAGCAAGCGGGTGTTCACTCAGGTGACTCAGCATGTTCATTACCAGCACATTCATTATCGCAAGAAGTGCAAGATGTAATGCGCAAGCAAGTAACCGACATGGCGCTTGAACTTGGTGTTGTTGGCTTGATGAATACACAGTTTGCAGTAAAAGATGGCAAAGTGTACTTAATTGAAGTTAATCCACGTGCTGCACGTACTGTACCGTTTGTATCTAAAGCAACCGGTGTGGCGCTTGCAAAAGTAGCTGCACGTTGTATGGCAGGTCAGTCTTTAGCAAGCCAAGGTATTACTAAAGAAGTGATCCCTCCTTACTACAGCGTTAAAGAAGTTGTACTGCCGTTTGCTAAGTTTCAGGGTGTGGATCCAATCCGTGGTCCTGAAATGCGTTCAACGGGTGAAGTGATGGGTGTTGGTGATACTTTCGCCGAAGCATTCGCAAAAGCACAATTAGGTGCAAGCAACACTTTACCACGCGGTGGTCGCGCGCTATTATCTGTTCGTAATAGCGATAAGCCACGTATTGTTGAATTAGCCAAAATCATGACCGACTTAGGTTTTGAACTTGACGCAACTGGTGGCACGGCACAAGCTCTTGAAGAAGCTGGCATTGAAGTACGACGTGTAAACAAAGTATATGAAGGCCGCCCGCATATTCTTGATTATATCAAGAATAAAGAGTACAGCTATATCGTTAATACCACCGAAGGTCGCCAAGCGATCGAAGATTCGAAGGTGTTACGTCGTGGTGCATTGCAAAATAAAACCAACTATACGACAACCTTGAACGCGGCATTCGCTAACTGTACTGCTAATAAAGCAGATGACCGCAGTAAAGTGACGTCAGTTCAAGAGCTACACCTGCGATTGAACTAAGGAAATGTGCCAAGGCCAACTAGGGCCTTGGTGTTAAGTGAGAAAAGTATGCAATCAATTCCGATGACAGTTCGTGGCGCAGATTTACTGCGTAAAGAGCTTAACGAATTAAAAACAGTTACCCGTCCTAAAATCGTAAGTGATATTGCGGTTGCACGTGAACATGGTGACTTAAAAGAAAATGCTGAGTACCACGCTGCGCGTGAGCAACAGGGTTTTTGTGAAGGTCGAATTCAAGAAATTGAAGCAAAGCTTTCAAATGTTCAAATTATCGACGTAACTAAAATGCCGAATACTGGTAAAGTTATCTTTGGCACTACGGTAACTATTGTAAATGTAGAAACCGATGCAGAAGTAAAATACCGTATTGTGGGCGATGATGAAGCAAATATTAAAAACAATTTAATATCTGTTAACTCGCCTATAGCGCGTGGTTTAATTGGTAAACAAATGGACGACGCAGTGTCTATTGAAACACCAAAAGGTATTGTTGAGTACGAAATCATTGAAGTTGAGTATCTTTAACGCACAACTCACTTTAACGTTTTAAATAAAAGCCGATGTAATTACATCGGTTTTTTTATGTCTTAAATAAATTACTATACTGATAAGGGCGTTCATATTGCATAAAGAGTAGGCATGATGATATAGGTGCATAATCACTTCATTAAAAGGAACACTCAATGGCTAATATACTTTACCCTGCGCCTTTAAAAGTAGGATCAAAAATAGCAATTTGCTCACTTTCAGCAGGTCTTAAAGAAAAGTTCCATGCACGATTAGACATTGTTATAAATGGATTAAAAAATCGAGGGTATGATGTTGTTGAAGGTGAGTTTTTACGTCAAAACAAACCGCGTGAACAGCTTAATGCTAAAGCACATGCTCAGCAATTAATGGGCTTTTTATTAGATGAAGAAATTGATGCAATTATGCCGCCAATGGGTGGTGAGCTGGCAATGGAAATACTGCCACTGCTTGATTTTAATGCCATTAAACAAGCAAAGCCTAAATGGTTAGTTGGCTTTTCTGATGTGAGTACTATTGCCTGTGCATTAACGGCTAAGTGCCAATGGGCGACCCTGCACAGTGCTAACCTTATGCAGTTGCATCCTGATGAAAAAAATCCGTATAGCTTACAAATATTCGAAACCCTTACTTACGAAGCGGGTAGTAAATTTGAGCAAGGGCCTTCCTCTTTATATCAAAAAAACAAGCCTAGCTATGCGCAAAACCCAAATGAATTACTAAGTCCTAGCGAGCCAACAAAATGGCAATGTTTAAACTACACAGATAAACGCACCATAGAAATGTCAGGTCGCTTATTTGGCGGATGTTTAGATACAGTAGGTTTACTGCTCGACTCACCATTTTTAGCACTACATGAATTTAAAAAGGACAGTGCGCCCGAAGGGCTTATTTTATACCTAGAAAACTCAGAGCTTACACCTACAACCGTTGCACGATTTTTACTGTCATTAAAATTAGCTGGCATATTTGACGACATTAATGGTTTGGTTTTAGGGCGAAGTGAAATTACTCAAAGTCATTATGATGCCTTTGACTATCGACATGCGCTTGATGTAGTACTGGGTGGGTGTTTATTCCCAGTCATTTTTGATGCTGACATAGGGCATGTTCAACCTAACTTAAATTTAGTTAACGGCGCTACGTGTACGCTTATTGCTGATATAAATGAAGGTATAGTAAACAGTGCATCGTTAAATATTCAACTTTCGTAGTTTTTATCGCATTTAGTTTTGAAAAACAAATAAGTACAGGCGTATAATGTGCCTGCAGTAAGTGCTAATGCTTACTGTAAATTCTCAGGGCGGGGTGAAATTCCCCACCGGCGGTATGTTTAAAGTTACTTGTAACTCAAACGAGCCCGCGAGCGCTTTATTTAACTTATTTTTACAGTTAAGTAAAGGTCAAGCAGATCTGGTGAGATGCCAGAGCCGACGGTTATAGTCCGGATGAAAGAGAATATAGCTTATTTATGTACACCTAAAACCTAGCTTTTTGGTGAGCATTTTTAATGCTGTTTTGGTTTAATTCATGCAATTTTATTTGTATGGCTTTGCCATGCCTTTCAGTGTCCTGAATCTATTATTTTTTATTTGGAATATAATGATGATTCAGTCTCTACTTACTCAATTCGGCGAAAGCCAAATCCGCGTACAAAGCGCAATTACTGCACTACAGCAAGGGCAAGGCGTACTTGTTGTTGATGACGAAAACCGTGAAAATGAAGGCGACTTTGTATTTTCAGCTGAGCATTTAACGAGTTCTCAAATGGCCGAAATGATCCGCGAAGGCAGCGGCATTGTTTGCTTATGCATGGGGGAGAAGCGTATTAAACAGCTCGACTTACCGCAAATGGTTACCCACAACACGAGTCAAAATAACACAGCTTATACAGTCACTATTGAAGCTAAGCATGGCGTTACAACAGGCGTGTCTGCTGCTGATAGAGTAACGACTATAAAAGCGGCGACAGCCGATAACGCTAAACCAAGTGATTTATCGCGCCCAGGGCATGTATTTGGTTTAAGAGCACAAACGGGCGGAGTATTAGTTCGTCGTGGCCATACCGAAGCATCCGTTGATTTAATGCAACTTGCCGGCTTAAAACCATTTGGTGTAATTTGCGAACTAACAAATCCAGATGGTTCAATGGCGCGCTTACCTGAGGTGAGTGATTATGCTAATAAACATAATATGACCGTAGTTTCTATTGAAGATTTAGTACAATACATTCAGGCAGCGCAGCTTCAAGTAAGTTAAACCGCTTTGAAGAAAAAAAACCACTTATTTAAATAAGTGGTTTTTATAATATTGTTATCATTTAAGTTTATAACGTATTACTCATAAAATCTGAATAACTTGCTCTTTTGCCAAGCGAGATTTAGGTAGTTTAGCATTATAATCTTCAGCGCTATCATGGTAGCCAAGCACTAATGCCACGTCGCATACGTAACCATCGAGTTCTTTTTCAAAAACTTCGCCAATCAGCTGTGCATCAACGCCTTCCATTGGAGTAGAATCAATACTTAAGCGCGCAGCTACATGCATAGTGTTACCTAAAGCAATGTAGGTTTGTGCTTTAGTCCACTCTTCATTAACGCCTTGCTCATCAGTATTCATATCCACAAACGCATAAGCCCCAAAAGCTTGTTCGCGATTTTCTGCTTTAGTACGACCATTTTTAATATCTGCATCAATGATTTGTGCGTAATCATCGCGGGTATATTTAGGGTTGTGAGCAAATAATATTATATGCGACGCTGTTTTAATATGTGGCTGGTTAAACGCAAATTTATTAGCAAATGTACTGTGCATACGCTCTTTGGCTTCATCTGATTCAATTACGATGAATTTCCAAGGTTGCGAGTTAATTGATGATGGAGATAAGCGCATAGCTTCGTAAATAACTGCTAAATCGTCTTGAGATACACGTTTCGTTGCATCGTAACGTTTTGCTGTGTAACGCTTTTCTAAGTCATTAATAATAGGGTGAGTCATTGGTTTCTCCAAAATAAATAAGATTAGCTGTACAAAGTATTCGTCATTTACTTTATGTATAAATAATACAGCTTGCTTTGCATTAAATAAATCGCATAATCATTGAATCATTATCAAATATAAATAGATAATATGAATATAGAAGATTTAAAACTTATTTTAAAAGTCGCTGAGTTTAGAAGCATTACGCTTGCAGCTGCTAAATTAGATATGCGTACAGCCACAGCAAGCGCTGCTATTAAGCGTGTTGAGTCTGCGCTTGGTAGTGAACTATTTGTTCGTACAACACGTCATTTAAGGTTATCGGCTGCTGGGGAGCGCTACATACCACAATGTGAGCAGGCTTTAGCAGTGCTTGAACTTGCAAAGCAAAACCTTAAAGGTGAACATGACGAAATAGAAGGGGAGTTACGTGTTGCACTTTCATCTGACTTGGGGCGCAATTTAGTGATCCCATGGATTGATGAACTCATGGATAGTTATCCTAAGTTAAGCCTACGAACACATATAAGTGATAGTAATATCGACTTTTATCGTGACTCAGTTGATATAGCACTTCGTTATGGCTCGCCTAATGATGCAAGTGTTTATGGTTTTAAAATTTGTAACGTACCACGCTTATTATGTGCAACTGACGAATACCTCTTACAAAACGGGACTCCCGTGCATCCTGATGATCTAGCGTCGCATCAAGGTTTGTTTTATCAGTTGCAGGATATTATAAATAATACGTGGGAATTCAGTGATGGTGAGTCAAAATATAAAGTTAAAATGGGTGGCAGGCGCGCCTCAAACGACGGCGATTTAGTAAGGCGCTGGTGCGTTGCGGGTAAGGGCTTAGCTGTAAAGTCGGCACTTGATATAGCCGACGATTTGCTTAACGACAGGGTGGTTACCGTAATGCCAAATTATCAACATGTTAATGGTGAACTTTGGCTTATTTGCCCAAGTAGGCAGTCAATAACCCCTGCGGTGCGTTTACTACGTGATGCATGCAGAGCAAAATCCCAAGCTATTTTGCAGCAGTTGGTAAATAAAGGAATTATTGATAAAAGCGTACTGAGCTAATTTAGGAAGAGTTATGCAAGTTGATGATATTAGAGTTTTTATTCCCTGTAAAAGCTATGAACAATCTCAGCGCTTTTATAAAACGCTTGGATTTAAGATTGAAGATGCCTCAAATGATTTATGTGTGTGTACCTTTGGCGAATGTACGTTCTTTTTACAGCGTTATTATAATAAAACGTTTGCTGAAAACTTAATGCTGCAACTTTGTGTGTTAAATATAGATGAAGCATACGAACTCATTAGTAACCTAAACGGTTTTGACATCCGCTTTGAGGGTATAAAGCAAGAACCTTGGGGTAGCGTTATTTACTTATGGGGACCATCGGGTGAGCTTTGGCACGTAACTGAATTAAATTAAAAATAAAAAGGAATAAATATGAAATTTAACAAATATATAATCATTTTGATGGCGGCCTTACTTGCTTCTTGTAGCTCGTTTATGAGTAACAATACAGGTAAAAATACACAATCTAGTAGCTTAATGGATTTTTTATATCCTGATCAACAAAGCCGTGCTACCTATAAACCTGAAATACCTGTTTTAAAACTCCCTGTTACCGTCGGAATTGCATTTGTACCGTCTAAAAACTGGCAGCCAGACGGGCTAGAGACCCAAAACCAAGTCGAATTACTCGAAAAAGTAAAAAAGTCATTTCTTCAATATGATTACATTGACCGCATTGAAGTTATACCAAGCACCTATTTAAAGGGTGGTGAAGGTTTTGCAACACTCGAGCAAGTAGGGCGACTTTACGATGTAGATGTAATGGCACTGGTTTCATATGATCAAATTACGCAATCTTATGAAAATAATGCAGCCTTACTTTATTGGACAATAGTGGGTATGTACGTTATTCCAGGTAATGAAAATACAATCCAAACCTTTGTGGATACAGCTGTTTTTGATATTAAAAGTAGAAAAATGCTATTTAGAGCACCTGGTATAAGTAAGCTTGAAAAAAGAACAACAGCAATAGGTATTGATGAAACGTTATCTGAAAAGTCGGCTGAAGGTTTTAATCTAGCGGTTAGTGATATGAGTACTAATTTAGATGCAGAACTAGCAAGGTTTAAAACACGTGTTAAAGAAGAGAAAATTGCAAAAGTCGAAAATAAAGATGGCTCCAGCAGCGGTGGCTCTTTGAGTATTTATATACTCGTTTTGTTGTCGTTATTAGTTATGCGTAGCAAAAAAGTTTAAAGCAAAAAATAGCTAAGTACTTTAATAATGCCACCTACTTTGAGCAGGTGGCATTATTTTTTATTCGCTAACTTAGCTTAACTTAGCTTTTTATTAAAAAACTCAACGGTACGTTGCCATGCAAGCTCGGCATTGTCTTTATCATATCGACCTGTAGAGTCGTTATGAAATCCATGATTTGCCCCTTTATACATATGCATAGTGTATTCAACGTTATTAGCTTTTAAATCTTGTTCGTACTGTGGCCACGACGCGTTTACACGTTTATCAAGCTCGCCTAATTGAATCATTAATGGAGCTTTAATGTTTTTACGTAAACTTTCACTGGCAGGAGTGCCGTAAAAAGGCACTCCTGCGCTGATTAAATTACTATCTACAGCTGCTAAATAATTAACAATGTAGCCACCAAAACAAAAGCCCACAGCGCCGAGTTTACCGTTACTGTTAGCATGCGATTTTAAAAAGTGTGCTGCGGCTACAAAATCGTTTTGAATTTTAGCGCGGTCCATGGTTTTTTGCATAGCGCGTCCTTCATCATCGTTACCAGGGTAGCCACCCAGTGGAAAGAGCGCATCGGGTGCAAATGCAATAAAACCTACCTTAGCTAAGCGTCTTGCTACATCCTTTACGTATGGGTTTAATCCACGGTTTTCGTGTATCACAAGCACAACAGGAAGTTTACCTTCTATGTTTTTAGGGGTTGCTAAGTAACCATTGCCTTTACCGTGCCCGTTTGGCGAATCGAATTCTTCGTACGTTGCCGTTATATCGTCATCGTTAAACGACACTTGTTCAGCCAGCGCGTAATTAGGTAATAATGCTGATGTAAGTACAGCCATTGAAAAACCAAGTGCAGCAAGCCCCCCGAGTTTTTTCATAAAAGTACGACGGTCCATTAAACCGTGGGCGTATTCGTCATACCAATCAAAGGCTTCTTGAGGAATGTGATCAGAGGGAGATGTATTCATGGCTGTTCCTTAATTTTATTATGTTATTTAAATACCATAACGTATTAGGAATAAAAAACGAGCAATATTTTCTCTCTTTTTATCGAATTATTAATAAAGCCCAAATACTTATTCTCTTGAAGATATTTCTTTATTATCAAAATTTAATATGTCCTTTATCGTTAGTTCACTCAAGTTTCTACCATCTTTTAATTTAATTTCTACAGTAGTTAGGATATAAACTTGAATACTTAAAACAAGCATAAATGCTGGCATTAAAATATAGAATAGATGCCCTACATTGTTAGCTTTATATTCTCTTTTAACTGTTTTATAAAAAGAGCTAATATTCAAGTAATATAAGTAGAATGATAACAACAATAAAATAATGCTAATTGATAAGTAGATGTAGCTAAGTGATTCAGATGAATTAGCTCTTAAAAAGCTAATTGTAGATGTATAAAAAATTAGACCGACTAATCCAAAATTTCTAATTGCATCAAAGATATCTTTGATTTTTGTTTTCTCATCGTGCCATTGTGCCATTGTGCCATTGTGCCATTGTGCCATCTTAATAAAGTCTTTTTTGAATGCGAAATAATAACTTACACTTGGTTCATAGTTATTTCAAATAAAAAGCTCGACATAATATGCCGAGCTTTTTTGGTTGGGATGTTACTTAATTTAGCTGTGAGTAGGCGCTGGTTGGGCATCTACTAGTGGTGGCTTGCCACGCATTTTACGTACTAATCGTTTAGCATCTTCTAGTGCAACATACTGGCACGGTATAAGTATCAGTGTAATTACTGTGGCAAATAACACACCAAAAGCAAGTGATACAGCCATTGGGATAACAATTTTAGCTTGTAAACTCGTTTCAAAAATAATTGGCATTACACCAATAAAGGTAGTGATTGAGGTAAGTAATATTGCTCTAAAGCGACGAGCACCGGCTTGCATTACAGCATCCTTAATCGAAACACCTTCAGCGCGGGCTTTGTTTATAAAATCGACCATAACGAGGGAGTCATTTACGACCACACCCGCTACAGCAATAATGCCAAACATAGATAAGCTACTCATGGTCATACCTAAAATCATATGCCCAAACATCGCGCCAACTACACCAAACGGAATAACCGACATTATAATAAGTGGCTGCGAGTAAGAGCGAAGCGGAATGGCTAACAAGGCAAATATAATCATCATTGATATACCAAAATCACGAAGCTGCTCTGAAGCGCTATCCATCTCTTCTTGAATGCGCCCAGCTACATCACTTGTAACGCCAGGGTAGCTTTCAAGTAATGTTGGTAAGTACTCATCACGAATTTCTTCTGCAATTGCAAATGGTTCGGCTTGGTCGGTATTTACCGCAGCCCATACGTTTACAGTACGTTTAGAGTTTTCGCGGCGAATACGGTTTACACCGTCAACTAGTTTAACTTCGGCTACTTCACTTAACGGAACTTCAGCACCAGTAGGTGTGATAATACGCACACTTGCGATATCACTTATTGAGTTACGTTCGTCTTCTGGATAGCGGATCATGACTTTAATTTCTTCGCCTTCACGCAATATTCGCTGTGCTTCTAAGCCGTAGTAACTAAAGCTTACTTGCGATGCGACATCAGCAAGCGTTAAACCCATGCTGTAAGCGAGTGGTTTTAAATCAAGTTGCACTTCGTCGGTAGCGCTTTGCATTGAATCGTTTACGTCGCCAACGCCTTCCATTGTTTGTAATTTAGCTTTTAATTTACCAGCCACTTCTTTTAGCTCGTCAGCATTTTTGCCTTCAAGTTTAAAGCTAACGTCGCCATCATCTCGACCGCCATTCATGATACTGTCTTGAATGGTCATGGTTTTAATGCCCGGTAAAGCGGGCATTTGCTCGCGCCATAATGCACTTAGAGCAAAGGTGTCGATAGGGCGTAAATCAGGCTCTACCAAAATAGCCATAATATTTGCTTCAGTTCGTCCGCGAAGGCTTACCGATAAATCGCGGATCATCGGTTTACCGTATTGCTCTTGTAGTTGCTGATCGACCTTTAACAACACGCTTTCAATTTTACGTGCGGTTTCAAGCGTTGCTTGCTCAGATGAAGCTAGGTTCATTTCTATATCAATACGCGGAAAATCGTGCGGTATTTTAGGGTTTGGTACAAACTTAACTAAACCACCTGCAAACATACCTGCGCTTACAATAAGCAAACACATAAAGCCAACAATTACGGTATAGCGATAGTGAATACAGCGGCCAACAAAAGGAAGGTAGTAGTTATTCACAAAGCCTTTTAAACCACTATCAATCACCATACGTAAGCGATGTAATAGGTTTTTAGGATTTGGTTTACGTGGGTTCATTGCTGCAATATGGGCAGGTAAAATAAGTTTTGATTCAATGAGTGAAAAAATCAAACATAAAATAATAACGCCACCAATTGCTTTAGAAAAAGCAGCGCCAGGGCCAGTTGCGAGTGTTTGTGGTAAAAATGCCGCAATAGTCGTCAGTACACCAAAGGTTGCTGGCATCGCAACACGTTTTACACCGCGTACAACGTTATCAAGTGTATGACCGTATTTTTCTATTTCGGCACTGGCTGATTCGCCCACAACAATGGCGTCATCCACTACAATCCCGAGCACAAGTATAAAGGCAAAAAGAGAGGCTAGGTTAATTGTTACATCTAAAAAGCCAATGGGCATAAACAAAAAGGCGCCCAGAAAAGACACCGGTAAACCCATCATTACCCAAAATGCCAAGCGTAGCGGTAAAAATAGTGCCAGCACTATCATTACTAACAAACCACCCCAAATCATGTTATCGACCATCATATCGAGTCGACCTTCAAGGTAATAAGTTAAATCAACAATAGGGGAGAGCTTAACGCCTGCTGGTAAAAGTGGCTCTTTAGCGGCCATGTAGCTTTTAAGAACTTTTGCTACATCGGTAATATCTTGATCTTTTGATGCGTTAACTTCAAACGAGAGTGAGTTTTTACCATTGTATTTTGAATACTGTAAGCCTTCTTCAAAGCCATCGTTAATGGTGGCTACATCGCCTAAGTAAATTTGTGCGCCATCAGCAAGGGTAATAAGTGGGAGTTTTTCAAACTCAAAACCACGGTAGGCTTGTTTTTCAACACGCATCGAAATATAACCGTTTTCAGAGCGTATTTGCCCCGCTGACATATTGGCCGAAAAGTTTTGCACAGCGCCTGCAATATCTCTAAATGTTAAGCCATATTCGCGCAGTTTATCGGGGCTGACTTCTATACCAATTTCGTACTCTAAGCCACCGTTAAAATTAACAAGGTTAACGTGAGGCAGTGCTTGTAACTCGTCTTTTATATCGTTGCCAAGCTCTTTTAACTGGTAGTTACTCATGTCGCCATAAAGCGCAAGTATCATTACTTCTTGCTCAAATTTATCGCGGCGAACAACAGGGCGCTCCATCCCCGCAGGAAAGGTGTTTATTGAATCAACTTGTACTTTAATTTCATCAAGTACTTCTTGTGGATTGTATTGCTCTTCTATTTCAATCCATGCTTGTGAAAAACCACGGTTAGAGTACGTAATTAGGCGTTTAATGCCTTCAATACCTTCGAGGTTTTCTTCAACTTTTATGGTTATGCCTTCTTCAACCTCTTGCGGGGCAGCCCCTGGGTAAACCGCTTGTACGCTTATCCAGTTGCTTTCAAACTGTGGGAACATTTGTTTGCGAATCGTCATCGCCATTAAAATACCGCCTACTAATATAAATATCATTAGTAGGTTGGCAGCAACGGGATTTCGGGCAAACCATGCTATTAACCCTGTTTCACGAGTGTTCATGATTATTCCTCTTTCAGCGCAAGTTGAGTTACATCAGTTTTATCAGGCGCAATATCTTCAACTTTTACTGCCATACCTTCTGTTGGATACTCAAGCGCTGAGGTAACAATTTGCTCGCCATTTTTTAACCCTTGGCTGGCTATAATCATGCCGTTTTGTTCGCGTATAATATTGAGGGTTTTAAACGACAATGTTAAATCGTCATTTAAAATTACAATTTTATTATCTTTAACTAAATGGTGCGCAACAATAATCGCGTTATCAAGCGGGCGACCTTCAATGGTAGCGTTAATATATGAACCAAAACGAAGAGGGCGTGTTTTATCGCCGTATGGAGTTGCAAGTTGTGCAACCAAATAGCTCATACGGCTTGTTTGATCAACCACACCTTCGGTGCGAATTACTTTGGCTTGCCACATTGTTTGCTTACCCGCGTATTCTGCGTTAAATGTAACATTTGAGCCTACGCCGCCATTTTTTAAATATTGCAGTTCTTGGTCGGCAACTGGTAAACGTACCTCTGCAACAGATGTCGCACTTAATGCACCAAAACTATTACCTGGGTTTACTACGGAGCCTAAGCTAATTGTGCGCTCATTAATAATGGCATCATAAGGGGCTTTAATATAAGTACGTTCAAGATTGCGGCTAGCACGTTTAACACTTGCTTGAGCTGAGCGGTAACGCGCTAGTTTTTCGGCCAGTTGTGGTTTACGTAAATAAAGTTCTGAGGCAATAGCTTCGCTTGAGTCCGATTTAATACGCTCCCATTCAGCTTTTGCTACGTGTGCTTGTGCGCGTTCTATTTCAAGTGCTGAGCTTGCTTGTGCTAAACCTGCTTGCGCTTCAATAAAGTCTGCCTCGTAATCATTTGCATCAATTCGTGCTAAAATATCGCCTTGCTTTACAAACGCGCCTTCAACAAATTGATCTGATACCGAAATAACTTGCCCACTAACTTGTGCTATCAGCTCGGTACGGTCCTTTGGTTTAACAATGCCGTACGATTTAACATCGAGCGTTATAGAATCTAAAAGTATGCTTTGTGTTGCAACTAAAGGGCGTAAATCTTGCTCTGGCTTTTCTTCCGGTGGTTTTTTCATTGCCGTAAAGGCGAAAGCTAAAGCAATACCGCCTGCTAAAACAGCAATTGGGAGTATTATTTGTTTTGTAGTAGCCACAAGGCATTCCTTCATAATTGATGGTGACAGAGCAATAATACGCAATAAAGTGTTTACAAGGCGTTTTAAGATGTAACAAAGCATTACATATGTACATTACAACTCAACATGCGGCTAATTACGTTCCTAAAAAGGAATTAAAGTAAGTGTGTTTTATTCAGAGGATATTATGAAAACCGAATCGATGAGTTGCAGGCTAGGCTGCGGTGCATGTTGTATTGCGCCAAGTATTAGTTCGCCTATTCCAGGTATGCCAAATGGTAAAAAGGCCGGAGAGCGCTGTATTCAGCTAGACGAACGTAATTTATGTAAGTTGTTTGGTGATTCAAGCCGACCTAAAGTATGTAGTGATTTTAGCGCTATGCTTGATGTGTGCGGGTCAACAAATGCACAAGCTCTAGCGCTTATTACAGAGCTTGAAGAGCTAACTTAATTTTCGTTTTTAATACACATCTATTTACATATATTATTTATAAAAATAAAAATCTTCACAAAGCTATTAAAAGCAGTCGTTAATTTATTTAATGGTGAAATATTAGACATATTTAATTTTGTTGCTAATATGGGAAATTGTAAGATGCTTTTTATACATCTCATCTATAGGTGATTTCGTTCAATCTTAGTTTTTAAAAGGAAAGAAAAATGAAAAATTTACTTACAGTATTTACATTAGGTGTGACTTTATTAGGTTGTTCAAACTTACCCATTAAAACCGATATTAAAGAAGACCACTTTAGACTCGAAAACTTTAAAAGAGAGCAGGGAGTAGATCTAGAATATGTCCACTTGATGTGCTTTAACAAAAAACCTACACAATGGGCTGAACCAAAGCAGTATATCAGTGGTGAGCATGATTTATGGGTAAAGGCGAGTGTTTCAAACCCTGATGTTTTAAATAGTCAAAAAGAAGCTTTTGTTAATTTTAACGTTAATTTAGATTCTGATAAAAGCTACATGCTAAATAGAAAAAGGGAAGGGGATAAAATATCAATCTGGATACAAGAAGTTGAAACCGGTACGGTTGTTTCGCAGGTTCTTACAGATGAGCTTAGTCGCCCTTTACAAATTGATAATGAGCTAAGAAAAAGACAATGTCGTTCTGGTTCAATATAAGCTGAGTAATCAAAGCTCTTAATATTTAGTATGCCGTTTATTTTTTGCTAAATATTTATTCAAAGACCTGTTTTAAATAAACAGGTCTTTGAATGTGATAGCTCAATTCTACCAACTATACGTTGCGCTTAACGTATATTGCTCACCTCGCCCTGGTGTACCAGGTATCTCTTCAAACGATTCACCCCATAGGTTATCTGCTGCTAAAGTAATAAATAAGTTTTTTAGCATTGGCGGCGTAATTTTTAACGTTAAATGAGTAAATAAAGCATCGTCGTCACTACCGCGCAGCGCATTTTCGTGCTGTTTGCGCCACTCGTTATCTATTCTAAACTGCAATATATCAGTAGGATTCCACACTGCGCCGAGTGTTAGGCGGTGATCAGGGAAGTTTAATGCGTAAAAACTAGCGTCAATATCTGCCGCACCGTAATTTTCTGATTTATGAAGGTAGGTGTAACTCGCTACAATTTCGGTGGTTTCAAAGTGTTTAGTTGCTAAGAACTCAATGCCCGTCGTATTTATATCTACAGGGTTTGCAAAGCGCGCAGAGCTTGAATCAAAATTAAACGTCCAATCGGTTAAGTTGTCATCTTTGCGATAAAAAATAGCCGAATTAAGTTGCCAAGTTTGCTCATCAACTAATAAACCTAGCTCTAGGCTTTTAGTCGTTTCGCGCTCAAGGGTGTAATTACTTCTAAATAACCCGCCTGAATCACTTCCGCCAATGGCGGTATAGCCTGCTACTTGGCTTGCCTCTGCGTACGATAAATAAAACGTGCGCTCAAAACCTTTACTGTTATGTGTATTAAGCGTTATATCACCAATAAGTGACAGTTCAGAGTCGTCTCTATTTGTATCGTCAAACGCAGCACCTAAACGAAATGTAAGTTGTTTGTTACCCTCAAGCGCCATTTTGTATTCAGGTAATACGCTTAATTTATAATACTTACGAGAGGTAAAGTTGTTTTCAAGCGTGGTAGATTCAATTGAGTCGTCAATAAACTGTACTGAATAATTTACAGCAAATACATCGCTTTGAGCATGATGCCCCGATAGCGCTAACGACTTAACTTCACTTTTGTGAAACGCTTCAAAAGCGCTTGGATTTTCGCGAGAGTAAATATAATGATCGTCGTGTGTGCGGTAATATGCCGACACTTCAAAGTTACTATCCTGTGCATAATTTTGCTTATGGTTTAGCATTAATAAGCGGGTTTCTAGCTCTTCTGTTTCGTTAACGCCAAATGGAGTGTACAAATTTGGCCAACCAAAAAACTTATCTTGTGAGCCAAAAAATAAATCTGTTTGAGAATCAGCGCTAGCTAATTGAACGCGACCCGATGCACGCGTAAAGTCGTGATCGCCGTTATCAATAGTGCCATCGCTTTGTGAGTGAGAAATCTCACCTTCAAAACCAAGCTTCCAATCCTTTGCGCCTTCAAGGGGCATACTCACACCTGCATGTAAGCTTTGTAAGTTAAAATCGTTTGTGCCAGTACCTACCGATACACTGCCGCCCGTGCTAATTGGTTTCCAGCCAAACGATACAGTGCCTACAGAGCTATTAGCCCCATTAAGCGCGTTGTCTGCGCCTGTTAAAATATGAGGGCCGGTAAGCATTTGCGGTGCAATAGGAATTTCAGCAAAGTAATGCCCAGATTGTGGGTCAAGTAAAGTAGCACTACCAATCCTAAAGCCGGTGTTTTCAAAAATACCACCGCGTATAGTTACATCGGCTTGCGCTTCAGCCATATTACGTGATTGTAAATCAACACGTGGGTCATACTCTAAATTAGATACTGGAGAGTCAAATGTACCTACAGGTAATGTGTTTGCAGTGGGCGATGCCTCAACTGTTATTTTTTCGATTGCCGACTCATCAGATAGCGTATTAGCATTAGCATTAGCAAATGCAGTAACACTGCATAATATTGCAGGTATTATAATGTGTGGTGTGCGATTCATGTGTTTCTCATCATTTTTTATTTGTAGCTGCGGTTACAATTAATTTCAAAGCTTATATTTGAGCATGATAAAATAACTAAATGTAACTGCAGTCATTTTGTGCGCGATTGTACATTAATTTGTTAATAACTGCATTTGATAACCATTTACACTTTATTTATTGGGTAACATTTATAATGGATACGACACAACAAAATACTATTTACTTTGCTGGTGGCTGCCTGTGGGGCGTACAAGAATTTTTAAAGCACTTACCAGGCGTAATAAGTACTGAAGCAGGGCGCGCTAATGGTACAAGTAAAACCACTAACGGCGAATACGATGGTTATGCCGAATGCGTAAAGGTAATTTTTGACCCAAAAGTCGTTAGCCTAAATAAGCTGTATGACTACTTTTTTGAAATTATTGACCCATACAGCATTAATAAACAAGGGGATGACGTAGGCCCCAAATATCGCACTGCCATCTATAGCAAAAGCCAAGATCATTTAGAGGTTGCTAGCAATTATATAAGCCAGCGAAGTGATGCTGATAAAATTGTGGTAGGAGTAGAGCTGCTAACTAACTACGTGCCAAGCGATCCTGAGCATCAAGACCGCTTAACTAATCATCCTGATGACTATTGCCATATACCGCTTGAGTTACTGCATAAGTATAAATCGTAAATTTAACGCGGTGTTTTTTGTAGACGTGCAGCTTGCTGACGTGACGAGCGCAGCTCGTAATTACTTTATTTTAAAAGTCCCAAAAACAAACAGACACAAAAAAGCTCACAAACCTGTGAGCTTTTTCAAAATAAACTTTAAACTTACTGCTGCTTTTGCGGCGGGAAGTTACTTAAAATTTCGCTGACTGTTTTATTAATTGATGCTTCACGTTGTTCTGGCGATTGATTTTTCTTTAATCGACCTTCTTTCGCACCGCGCCATACAAGCTGGTTAGATTCACGATCTACAATATCAATAATCAACGTACCCACTTCGTATTCACGCGCGGTTGTATCACGTTGAAAACCAGTACCCCAATAACCCCAATGCGGGCGGTAGTTTACATTAAATGTATCTACTTCAAGCTCTTTGTCTACCGATGCATGATAATTAACAAGCACATCAGCTTGTGCTGCATCAACTAAGCTCATACCTAATGTTTGGCTCAGCTCTGCGTTTACGGCAGTGCGAACACGCTTTTCCATTAGGCCATTTATTTGATAGTTATTTGTGTCTTTAGTTAGGCTGGCGTTTTCTACCCAAGCAAATGTTTTAAAATTACTAAAGTTAGCTGATTTATCGTAATCCCAATCTGGGGTTTGTGTACAGGCTGTAAGTAGTGCTAGCGCTGCAACAATAAGTATATTTTTCATTACGTTTGCTCCAATAAAATGCATTAATTTAAAATAACACACATAGTTTAAATGTGTATTATTTAAACGTCCTAAATATTAGTCTAATTGCTAGGGCTGAACGACTAATTAACCTCTGTTAATTAGTCGTCATTAAATGTTTAATGTTCAACTTCTATCCAATCTTTTTCATCCACCCAGTTTTGTGCACCGTCTTTTACCGAGCGAATCGGCACAATGTAGTCACAACTTATTTGTGGCTTAACTGAGGCAAATATAGGCACAAAACCAAAGCTTAGTGCGGTTTCTATAATTGCTTTTTGATTTTGTGGATCGATATCAGCCGCTTCATCTATGTAAATAGGTATACGGTATAGGTTTTGTTCCTGGTCACTTAATAAGTAGCGAATAAACAACATGCCACACAATAACTTAATCGTAATACGTGTGCCGTTTGACCCCGCCGAATCTATTTTTTCAAAGTGCTCTGTTTCACCTGCGCGGTTAACCACTTCAAATCGAATATCAAATAAATCGGTAAGTGTTAAGCCCGCTTTATCTGAGGCGAGTTTTATTAAGTGATCTTTCGCTTCGTTTACCGCGCTTTCGCTGTACGGTTCTTGGCTAAGTAAATCAAGCGTGTCACCTTGCTCAAACTGATGCGACGTGCTGATAATGGTATCGATACTATCAACCAGCATTTTGCGAGGTATTACGTTAATTTTAAACGCTTGCAGGTTTGAAATACGGTGCTGGCTTATGCCTTTATTAAAGCTATTCATTTCGCGGCGAAGGCGGTCTAAATCTTCTCGCAAGCCTTTAATAGTTGCAGCCACTTCGGTAAGCGCAACACGCGCTTGGCGCTCAACGGCATCGCGTTCGTTATCAATATTATGAAAGGCACTAATTAGCTTTTGATATTTTGTAAACTCGTCGTTTTCATTGTCGAATTTAGTAATACCTGCGTTATATACATGCAAATAGGTGTTGCGTACGTTTATGTCAAAATTACGCAGCTCTTGGCAGTCTTTATTAAAGTGATGAACAAGGTCGCTTAAGTTATCAAAGTCGACTGTAATATCAATCATGTATGGAGTTACTTTACCGCTGTATAAATCAAGCGTGTGATCAATTCGCTCGCTCTTAACTTGGCGCAGACGCTCAGTTTGACGATTAATTTGCTCTTGTTTTGACTTAATTAACGAGCGGCGGTCGGCAATTGAGCCACTATTTTTTTGAATATCTTGCAGGTAGTCGTCAACTTGTTCGCGCTCAGCTAATAACTGCTCTTTTAGCATGGCTTGCGCTTCAACCGACTGCTGCATTACCTCAAACTGCTCTAAGCGTTTTAGGGCGCTCTCAGCGCTCATTAGCTCATCGTATAATTCGTCTTTTTCTTTTTGCTTATCTGCAACGTTTGCAGCAACATCGCGCTGTTGCTTAAACTCTTTAAGTGAATGCTCAAGTGCACTGAGCTGAGCGGTTAATTGCTCTTTGTTTTCGCCACTTTGCATTTGTACAGGGGATAGCTTTTTAAGCTTAATGCTCGCACCTGGTAGCGTTAGTACACCGCCTTTAACGTTTTCACTTAATAGCGATAAAAACTCACCAAATGCGTCTTCGTCATCAATGGTTATATCGCCATTGGTGGTGGTCGCAAACGAGAGAATATCTGGGTTTAAAATGCGCGATATTTCTTCTACTTCTTTTAACGAGAGGTCTTCGCGCATACGGGTAAACAAATTAAACTCAAGGTTTTTAAGTTGCAGCTTTAAGCTCTTAATTTGTTTTTGTGTTTCGCTAATGCGGTAGTCAAGCGTATGTAGGCTTTGCCCTTGTGCGCTGGTTATAGAGTGCGAAAGCGACTCGTAATCTTGCTTTAACTGAGTCAGGCTGGTTTTAAGCGTGGCTTTATTTACCAGTTCAAATTCACTTTTAAGCGCATCGTAATCTAAAAACCACTGCTCAATTTGAGTTTGTCTGCGCTCTATATCGCGCGATTGTTGTACGTATAGGCTTTGCTTTTGCTCAAATTCGTGTTTTTCGTGCTCTATATCTTCAAGCGCTATGGCAAGCTCAGAGAGTTGCGACTCTTGATAGGTATCAAAATCAATCAGTGCTTGGTCAATTTTAGGTGCGTACGCCGCTAATTTACCTTTAAGCACGGTTTGGTTTTCGAGCATTGATTCAAGCGCGGCTATAGGCTCTTGCATTGACTCAAGGGCTTTTAATTCGCGTTTTGAGCGGTTTACTTTATCAAACGAGCGACGCCATACTTCATAAAAGTCGACCTTAGAGTTTGACATATGGCGTTCAAACACGCGTAGCATAAAGCGTTTTACGTCGCTTGCGCCTAATTTATGTAAGTTAAGAATACGTCTAAATATTTCTTTATAAATAGAGGAGTCTTGCACATTATTAAGCGGGATCATTTTTAAGTTTATGTCGCCATCAAAAGGCGTTGCGCCACCAGTCAATAGCGCGTTTAGCTCTTGTGCTTTTAACTCAATAGGATTGTAGTTAAGTGATTTTAAATGGTTGAACAGCTTGGTAAATTTAATAATGGTTTTACCTTGCGTGTACTGCTCTAAATCAAGCTTTCCTTGATAACAAAAGTACTGATGCGCATAACCGGCAATTTTACCAAGTCCTGCAACACCAATTACTACCGAGCCATGAGGCAAGTTAGCTTCGAGTAAAATGTACGACTGATCGGATGAAAAATAAAACTTACGGGTTTCATCTAAATCGTGTCCGTCCCATTCTGTTAAGCGTAAATCGTTAATAAGCGGAAACTGCAAGGCGTTAATAACCGAGCTTTTACCTGTGTTATTGGGCGCGCAAATAGAGCTGCTTTTATCAAGCGGGATCACACATTTTGCATAGCCTGCGGTGTTAAGTAGGGCGAGTTTACTTAGTCCGTATAGATTTTTCATTCCTCGTCCTCTGTAACGTAGGTTTCTTCGTTTACTTCCATGAGTGCATCTATGTAGCGGTGAATTGGCGCTTGTAGCATAAAGCCGCCTTCTACTTCACGGGCTAACCCTAAGCGCACCATGCGCAGGTATACGTCTTTGCGCAGGTCCGATCCCGAAAATATCTCAAGCTGATCAAACAAATGTTTGTTAATTTGCACCAGCGTTTGCATAAGCTCTAAATCGTTTATGTCGTCAAACAATGCGCGCATTGGGTCTTTACCCGTATTGGCGTAGTGCTCAATTAAAATGTAAATGGTAAGCGCGATAGCGCGAGATATTTTGCCCATATTTGGTGTGCTCTCGTCGCTACCAAAATAATAAAAGCCACGGCTGTCGCGTTTTAAATCGTTACCTAGGGCGGTAAATAGGGCGGTGTAGTCTTCTATGTGTTGGTCAAGCTCTTGCCACATTACGTTGTCTTGCTCGCAAATGTGATAACCCGCTACTAATTTTTTATTTATGGTTTGTAGATGGGTTAGCTCGTCTAAGTTTATGTGTGTCATGGTTTATTTACCTGCCTTTGAATCTGGCTGAGGCTCTGAATTAAATGGATATAAAGAAAAGTGCTGACCGGCAATTTTTACGCGGGCTTTTTCATCACTTTGAATTATTTTAATATCGCTGTCGCTAACTAATTTTTGATACAAAAATAGCATTTCGTCGGCATCGAGATCTGGGTAGCTTTCGTCTAAAAATTGCAGCAAGGGCTGCGGCTTTTTGCGTTTTTTATTAAAGCGCTTAGCAAAGCTGGTTTTAACATCGTTGTAGTCAGGAATATTAGGCGTAACAAATGCAGGCACGTCTTGTTGATCTGGCAATTGGTATTCTTCGTGTTCAAATTCAACCAAGCTTGCCATGTAAGCCACAATATGGCGTTGCTGACCAAGTGAATATCGCTGTGCGTCGCTCACAAAATGTGGCTGCACCGCACTTAGCATGTTGTCTACGCCATTTTTGCGCACAAGCCCAAGTACTTTGGCTGCTTGGCGAGTAATTAAGTTATTACGGCGTAACTCTTCGCGCAGCGGCATAAGCATGTCGGCACTTTTACGCAAGCTTTCTCTACCTACTAAATGCATTTCGAGTATACGGGTACGTAATTGCTCAAGCATACGTTTGTCGTTGTACGCTTTACCTGAGCGCTCAATGTGCAGTATTTGCTTACTTATTTGCTCTTCAATGAGGGTAAAACACGCATGAAATTCACCACGAATATCAATCATTTCAAGCATGGGCTCTATGTATTCGTCAAACGCTTCTATTACCGCTTTATAACGCTTTTGCAGCGATTGCACCGCATTATTAGATTTAGCTTGTTCAACAATATTTAAAATAGCGTTTTCGTTGTGCGTATAGAGCTTCATTATTTTACGCACCCGATCATCCATAATGCGGCTGTAGCGGCGTAAATCGTCAAAGTCTTCTATTTCGCCAGCGTTATCTAGGCGATTTCCTAAACGTGCAAGGTCGTCGACTAATACGCTAATTTCTTGCGCTAAGCCTAAATGTTCTTCTTGCAGTAAAAAAGTAGCAAAGTCGGCAATGGCACGATTTATTTCAAGCTGTGAGGATTTAGCCAGTGGAATTAAAATATCTTGGTTTAACAAACGATTTGTTTCTTTATAAATACGTTCGTTTGACCACGTAGGCTGCTTTTGCTTAATCGCGTTTTGTACGTCTTTTAGGCTAAAGTCAGCCATTTTAAAACGTTTAAATAATAGCTCTAATACACCCCAATGTTCGGTTATGGTGTTTAGCAGCTTTTTAGCTGGGATCATAAGGGGTTACAACATCCTAGTATTTTATTATTGAGTTCTTTTAGAAGACTCATTATTACGTATTTTTAATTAACCTTGTCTGTATATAGTATTCGTTTTTAAGACCATTTAATAATAGTTTTTGCATAGAGGCAGTGCTAAAATTCGCGCCGAAAATAGGCACATGAAATGGAATGTTATTTGTGTGTTCTTTAAAACTATATCAAAGGTTGTTTAACTACCATGGTTTCCTCGATTATTCTAACCCTGATAGCGATTGCATTTTTACTGATCGTTATAGAAGATATAATCCATGTCAATAAAGCTAAAACCACGCTGTTTTTTGGTACGCTTTGCTGGATTCTTCTTTTTATATACCCTCTACACGGGCAAAGCCCCGATACAATTCAACACCTCCTAAATGAAAATATTTTAGAAATTGCCTCGTTATGGTTATTTTTAATGGCTGCAATGACCTTTGTAGCGTATTTAAACTCAAAGGGGTTTATAGAAAATATTGTCCATCGCGTTATGCCAAAAAGTATTAGCGAAAAAAAGCTCATGTTTTTGGTGGGTGGTTTTGCATTTTTGTTTTCGTCGATTTCAGACAACGTAACAGCCACGCTTATATCGCTTGCGGTTGTTATGTCGTTAAAACTTGAACCTAAAAAGCTTATTAAATATGCCACGCTTATTGTGTTTGGGGTTAACTCAGGTGGGGTATCGCTAATAACAGGTGACGTAACCACGCTAATGATATTTTTAGATGGCAAAGTAACCATAGCTCATTTATTACTGCTTATAGCGCCAGCACTTACAAGCGTTATGTTACTAGCCGCGCTACTGTCTATCGGTATGAAAGGGCGTGTTGAATTTGCTGGTGCAGGTAAAACCCGCATTGAAAAAACCGACATTACCATTGCTGTTATATTTTTATCTACTGTAATTAGCACACTTACGCTGAGTGTAATTTACAGCGTACCGCCTTTATTAACTTTCTTGTTTGGCTTATCAGTGATGTTTTTAGTGGCGCAATTTTTAATGCGCAAAAAAGACATAAACAAAGACATAATCGATTTTGTTCGCGATATAGAATACGACACGTTATTGTTTTTTGTAGGCGTACTTTTACTTGTAGGCGCACTTAAAGAAATTGGTATGTTGAGTAAATTTACCGACCTATACACGGTAATGGCACCAGAATACGCAAACTACTTAATGGGCATATTATCAGCAGGGGTAGATAACGTACCGCTTACTGCTGCATTATTAAAAGCCGATATAGTAATGAGCCAACAGCACTGGTTGTCGTTTACTTATGCAACGGGCGTAGGCGGTTCAATGCTTATCATTGGGTCGGCTGCGGGCATTATTGCCATGAGCAAAGTTAAAGCGCTTACCTTTATGAGCTACTTGCGTTTATCGCTGCATTTATTAATTTGCTACACCGTAGGTTATGCAGGCTCGTATTACATGGGCAGTTTTATCTAATTTAAGTGTTATTAATAATTAAAACGCTTGACAGCTAGACGTCTAAACGATAACTTTCAAAGCCCCGCTACTTAGCGGGGTTTTGTTTTATTAGCCACTGGTTAATAAAGCATTCAGAAGAGGTGCGATACTTAGGTACTTAATGTTAGGCGACGAAAGCCAATGATCATTAAGGAGGGAAGTACTCGCCGAGGAAAATAATGGTACGTCGTCATTGTTTTTCGGTTTATGGGGCTGAATCCTCAAAACTGTCACCAATATAGGTGGAGAGCTTCTGGCAGTGGACTTATCTTCAAGCATTCCTTTGCCAAGTTCTTCTTGTTTTATTGCGGTTTGGATACCGCGAAAGGAGACTAAATGACTACCCAATCAGCGCCACAAACAGTGCCACAAACAGAGTTAAGCGCAAAATCAGATTACATCGTTGCCAAATTTGGCGGAACCAGTGTTGCAAACTTCGAAGCGATGAGTCGCTGTAGCGAAATTATTGTTGCAGATAAAAGCGTACGTATTGTTGCCGTGAGCGCTAGTGCCGGCGTAACTAACCATTTAGTTGCACTGTGCAAACCAAGTATTACCCCAAGTGAGCGCCAAGAACACATAAACGGCGTGCTTGCTATTCAACAAACTATTTTAGATGAGTTATCGCTTGATGCCGATTTAGCGGTTGGCTTTAACGAAACCCTAAAAGCATTTCAAACATTGGCTCAAGAGTCACTAACTACCGATCAGCAACACGACGAGCTACTTAGCTTTGGTGAGCGTTTATCGTCGTATTTGTTTGCTCAGGTGCTGCGTTTAAATGGCTTAAACGCCGATCGCTTTGATGTGCGCAAGGTGCTTAAAACCGACAGCCAATTTGGTAAAGCAACGCCTAATGTTGCAGCCACAGCGCAAGCCGCTAAAGAATTTTTAATTCCGTTATTAGATGAGCAAGTAATTGTTACTCAGGGCTTTATTGGCAGTGACGAATACGGCCAAACAACAACGCTTGGACGTGGTGGTTCTGACTATAGCGCTGCACTTTTAGCTGAAGCAATTAACGCTAAAAGCGTGCATATTTGGACCGACGTAGTGGGCATTTTTAGCACCGACCCGCGTTTGTGCGCAAAAGCGACGCCTATTGCACGTTTAAGTTTTGACGAAGCCGCCGAAATGGCAACCTTTGGCGCAAAAGTATTGCACCCAGCGACTATTTTACCAGCAAGCCGCAGCCACATTAACGTGTTTGTAGGTTCTAGCCGCGAGCCAGAGCGTGGCGGTACATGGATTGAGCGCGAAAAATCGCAGCAACCAGGCATACGCGCAGTAACGCAACGTAAAAACCAAATATTGCTTACGCTTAAAAGCCCAGAAATGCTACTCGCTAGTGGCTTTTTAGCACGCGTATTTACACTATTAAGTGAATACAATATATCGGTAGATTTGGTAACCACATCAGAAATCAGCGTAGCTATAACACTTGATAACGCGCAAAACGCCTCGCGTCCAGAGCTTGACCAAGAATGCCTAGATAAGCTTGCAGAGTTTTGCCATGTGTCGGTAGAAAACAATTTAACACTGGTAGCACTTATTGGCTCTGAGATTCAATTACGCCAACACGAAATGAACTTAATGAGTGTACTAAAAGACTTTAACATTCGATTAATTTGTCACGGTGCTAGTAAGCACAACCTTTGCTTTTTAGTAGAGCAAACTGAGTCAGATAACGTAGTACAATCTATTCATAGCCGTTTATTAGAAAATGATTTTGCTGCGTAAATCACGCTTATTCACGAAAGCGATTTATTAAAGTTACTTAATAAAATCAGTTAATAAAAAGCATCGCCAGTCGATGCTTTTTTTATGCACCACACTTACATCAAAACAAACATTACTGTCACTGCTATCAACTACAGTAACGCTATTACTGCAAGCACTGAGCTTTGCACTATGTAATTCGTCAAACACATTAGGGCTAAGTAGTTTTGCAATAGGGCGGCTGGTGGCTTTAGCAAGTGACTCTTTTAATGTCCAAATTCTAAAAAACGTATCCGCTTGGGCTTGGGTATTAGTGGGCTTTGTAATAAGTGTAATTTCATCATTATGATAAAAATGCTTAGCGAGCTTTTCAAATGGGCGCTTTAGGCTTACTTTTTCAATATCAAAACCAAACTCACTTTTACCAAGGTTAAGCGCAACCCCAACTAAACCATGCGAGTGCGAAATACAGGTATTAATAACATCATCACTTACATGTACTTGCAGCTTTGAGCTTGCTTCGTCAAATTCTGTACTCATTTTATTAAGGGTTACGTGCACATGTTGCGGCTGCGTTATTTTAATAAGGTGCTTTAACAATAACCGCGTAGCTAAATACTCTTGCTTAGCTTGCGGGCTTTTGCGGCGTTTTATAATGGCTAACTCAACCGGGCTTAAGCAATCGGGCAAATTAAAGTCACTAAGCTCAAGTGTTTTAGCATTAAATAATAAAATACTGTTACTAGCTAAAGGCAAATTTGCAAATTGAGTTGAAGTAATACTCAAGGCGTTTTTAAAATAGTGTTCAGTCATAAAAGCCCTAAAGCAAAAGAAGTCGCTGATATTGTGAGCGGTTAACGCCCCTAATAAAGGCTGGGTACAATTTTATTACTCAGCTGGCATGAAATATGGTTTAATTCACAATAATCAAAATAATAACAGATTTGTAGATGTATGGCACAAGTGCGTGATGGGTTTCAAAGCCGACTTGGTTTTGTTTTAGCCGCTGCTGGCGCGGCAGTGGGTTTAGGTAATATTTGGGGTTTTCCTACGCAAGCGGCCAACCATGGCGGCGGCGCTTTTTTACTGGTTTATTTTATTGTTATATTTTTACTTGCGCTCCCTGCGCTGTATACCGAACTTTATTTAGGTCACAAAGCACAAGCTAACCCGGTAAAAGCATTGGGCGATGCATGGCAAAGCACTAACCGCAAAGTAGGCGCAACAGCAGGTTATATTGGTCTTGCGGGCGCGGTTGTTATGCTAAGTTTTTACTCAATAGTAGCAGGGTGGATGCTCTCCTACGCTATTGAACCCATAACGACCTTTTTAGGTTTCACAGGCGCAAGCGAGTTTTTACATAGCGACTCAGTGCTTCGTAATTTTGTATTTACGCCGCTTATGCTTATTTTAACTGCCAGTATTATTTTAAAAGGTGTTAAATCGGGAATCGAAACCTGGTCGCGCCGTTTAATGCCACTGCTACTCATATTGCTTGTTGGTTTAATTGCCTACATCGCAACACTCGATGGCGCAAGTGAAGGCTTTGCCGCGTATTTAATTCCTGATTTTAGCCAAATACTCGACCCTAATTTAATTATTGCCGCAATGGGGCAAGCGTTCTTTTCGCTCTCGTTAGGTGTGGGCTGTATGATGATTTACGGCTCGTATTTACAGCCAGATGCTAATTTACCAAAGCTCACCGCAGGTGTTGCTTTACTCGATACCAGTGTCGCGTTTTTAGCGGGCTTACTTATTATTCCTGCTATTTATGTGGCGCAGCACAACGGTGTAGAGGTATTTAGTGGTGGTAAATTGATTGGCGAAGGGCAACTTATTTTTGCTATTTTACCTGCGCTATTTAGCACCATGGGCGAAATTGGCTTATTAGTTGGTTTATTATTTTTTGTATTAATGTCTATCGCATCGGTTACGTCAACAATATCGACCACCGAAATTCCGGTAGCGTTTTTAGTCGAAAACCACAACGTTAGCCGCACCAAAGCAACATGGGCCGTTAGCGCCGTTGTACTTGTGTGTGCAAGCGCAATTATACTAAATTTTGATTGGTTATTTGGCTTAGTTATTATGCTATTTACTCAATACCAATTGCCGCTTATGGGCTTGTTTTACTTTATTACGGTAGGTTGGATGTGGCAGCGTGGTAATAAATTACACCAAGCAACAACAGGCGTACATTACTGGTTTGCTCAGTATATTCGGTTTGTTTGCCCAATATTAATGACCTTAGTATTTGCAAACGTTGCGTTTGGTTAAGCTCTATTTAAAGTGAATTTTTAAACAAAAAAGCGAAGAGACTAACTTCGCTTTTTTTGTGCCTGTAATTTAGGTATAGCTTAGGTCTTTATAAAACCTCATTAGTTAGAGGCCTACCTTCACTTACTTCAAGTGCGTTAAATAGGGTTGTGTTTGCTATTTCGGTGAGTGCTTCTTGAGTAAAAAATCCCTGGTGCCCCGTTATTAATACGTTTTTAAAGCTCACTAAGCGCGAGAATATATCGTCTTGATTTATTTCGTCGCTGTGGTTTTTAAAAAATAGCTCCGACTCTTGCTCGTAAACGTCAAGCCCCAGGTAACCTAGCTTTTTAGTTTTAAGCGCGCTAATACACGCGTTACTATCAAGCAATGCACCGCGAGAAGTGTTAATGAGCATAACGCCGGTTTTCATTTTACTAAATGCCTCATCATTTATTAAATGATGAGTTTGCTCGTTCAGTGGACAATGCAAAGAGATCACATCGCTTTGGCTAAGTAAGGTGTCTATATCGATAATTGTATAATTGCCAGGTTGCGCGTATGGGTCGCACACTAATACTTTAGCGCCAAAGCCATTTAAAATGCTGCACAGCGCAAGGCCAATTTTACCGCAACCTACAATACCCACGGTTTTGTTGTGCAAGTTAAAACCTAGTAATCCGTTTAAATCAAAGTTGTCTTCGCGTACACGGTTATACGCTTTATGCGTTTTGCGGCTAAGTGTTAGCATAAGGGCTATACAATGCTCAGCTACGGCTTCTGGGCTATAGGCAGGGACGCGTAATACTTTAATTTTGTGTGCTTTTGCTGCAGGTAAATCAACGTTATTAAACCCTGCACAACGCAGCAAAATAGTATTTGTGCCTTGGCTTGCCAGTTGCTCAATAACGGCGGTATTTACAGTATCGTTAACAAAAACACATATGGCATCAAACCCGCTTGCTAAAATAGCCGTTTGTTCGCTCAGGGCTTGCTCAAAATACGTTATTTTTATAGCGCTGTAATCGCGTGTACTTTGTTCAAAAAAAGGCAGTTCGTACTTTTGAGTACTAAAAAAAGCAATGTTCATGGTAATAGCCTCGACGCTTAAGTATTTGTAGGGTAGTTAACCTTTAATACATTAAACTACTTTACAAGTAAGCGCCTAAGTAAAACGCATTTTATTGATTTAAATTAAGCCTTAAGCGGAGCCTTACTTGGGGTAAACAAAGGTATTTTTGACGATACTTTTTTACCACCTTTAGCTGCGTTTAACTTTGCGGCTTGAAGTAAGTTGCTTTCTATTACTTGTATAAGTGTTTCGGGCTTAGTTCGCGGTGCATAACGTGCAACAAGTTGCCCTTGTGAATTAATTAAAAACTTAGTGAAATTCCACTTAATAGCACGATTTTGCGAAATACCCCGCGTATGCGATTTTAAATAATTAAACAACGGGTGTGTTTCTGGCCCATTTACCATTACCTTACCAAATACCTCAAACGAGGTATTAAATTGATCTTGGTAAAAGTCTTTTATGGCTAAATTATCAAGCGGCTCATTTTGGCCAAACTGGTTACACGGAAACGCAAGCACAGTAAAACCATTGCCTTTGTATTGCTGATAGAGCTTTTCGAGTGCGTTTAATTGCACCGAAAAATTACACTTACTCGCTGTATTAACAATAAGGACGGTTTTGCCCTGTAACTGGCTAAGAGAAAAATTTTCGCTGTTGTAAAGTGGTGCATTAAATTGATAAATACTGTCCATAGGTTACCTACTTACCTTTCCCGCTAAGGAAATTTTATAAAGACTTTCATTCGCTTTTTTATCGACCGATTGACATAATCGAGGTCTAGTTTCTAAGTTATCAGTTTAATAGGTCATTTTTATGTCAATGAAAGTCGCATTTATAGGTTTAGGCGTAATGGGTTACCCAATGGCGGGGCATTTAGCAAAAGCAGGGCACAGCGTATGCGTTTATAACCGCACTCAAGCTAAAGCAAAAGCGTGGACTGCAGAACATTCAGGAAGCTTTGCATCAACCCCGCGCGAAGCTGCCAGCAATGCCGACATCGTATTTATGTGTGTTGGTAACGATGATGATTTACGCTCAGTAGTGTATGGCGACGATGGCGTGTTAGCGGGCATGTTACCGCACACTGTTTTGGTTGATCACACCACAACCTCTGCCGAAGTAGCCCGCGAAGTGGCTGCAAAAGCGGCTCTGCAAAATATCGACTTTATAGATGCGCCTGTATCGGGCGGGCAAGCTGGCGCCGAAAACGGCGTATTAACAGTTATGGCGGGTGGTAGTGAAGCTGTATTTGCTAAAGTGCAGCCAGTTATGGCGGCATTTAGTCGTTTTAGCCAATTACTAGGCGGCGTTGGCTCGGGACAACTTTGTAAAATGGTCAATCAAATTTGTATTGCTGGCGCAGTGCAAGGTTTAGCCGAAGGCTTACATTTTGCCAAGCAAGCTGGGCTTGATGGTGAAAAAGTAATAGAAACAATATCTAAAGGTGCTGCCGGTTCGTGGCAAATGGAAAACCGTTATAAAACAATGTGGGCAGGGGAATATGAGTTTGGTTTTGCCGTAGATTGGATGCGTAAAGATTTAGGCATTGCACTCGATGAAGCTAAAAACAACGGGGCTACTTTACCAATGACCGCAACAGTCGATCAATACTACGCCGACGTACAAGCACTTGGCGGCGGCAGATACGACACCTCAAGCTTACTAGCACGTATTGAAGCACTGCATAAAAAATAACGTTTACGTTGAGTATGTCGATGTAGACGACAAGCTTGCTTGCGTGACGGGCAAAGCCCGTAAAGTGATTTATTCACAAAGAGGTTATGAGTCGCTGCGCTTTTAGAGGCAGTGATAGATAAAAAAGATTATTGTTGGTTTTATGTTTGCTCATTTACTCCTTATTCGCTTCTCTTTGTGAATAGAGTTTTATTTAAGCAATTAAAAGCCGCGCTTTTCAAGTGAGCAAGCTCTACGTTTACCCCAAAGTATAGATTTATGGTTGTTTTTATAGACGTGAAGCTGCTTGCGTGACGGGCAAAGCCTGTAAAGTGACTTATTCACAAAGAGGTTATGAGGCGCTGCGCTTTTAGAGGCAGTGATAGATCTAAAAAATTATTGTTTTTATGTCTTCTCATTTACTCCTCATTCGCTTCTCTTTGTGAATAATGTTTTATTTAAGTAATTAAAAGCTGTGCTTTTCACGTGAGCAAGCTCTACGTCTACCGCCGGAGTATAAATTTACGCCTGTTTTGTAGACGCTAAGCTTGCTGGCGTGATGGGCGAAGCCCATAAAAATTCAAACAAAAAACGCGACGCTTAAATTACTATAGCGTCGCGTTTTTATATGCGTTGTATAAGCGCGTCTACACCAAATTACATGCTTTGAGCGTAATTATATAGCGCCTTTAAAATTGTAAGATTTTTTTCGCTATCGTCATGTTCATGCGCTAGGTTTTCAAGGGTAATCATAAAATCTTGCGCATTAATCGATGGTTGATCTTCCCCGTGCATTAACTTGTTTTGGCAATATTGGCGCCATTGGTCAAGCTCTTGCTGGTTTAGCGTTTCTGGCCAGTTACGGGCGCGGTATCTAAATAACAACGTATTAAACTTTTTATCTTCAAAGTCTAAATTCAACCCTGCTAATTCATCTGGTTTTGCATCACGAATAATCGCAAACTTAGCTTTATCAGCATGGCTTGTAAACCCATCGTAAAGTAAGTAGTCAACGTTAGTGGTTGCGCTGTAATCGCCTTGTTCGTTAAACACTTCCGTTACTTTATCGCGAAGGTCGGTATTGGCTTTTAAAATAGCTAAGTTAGCTAAGCACTGCTCGCGGTCAATCCCAAGGCGGGCGGCGTTTTCAGGCAATAATGTTTTAGCTGGGGCTAAAATAGGGCACTTGTTTAAATGCACTAGTTTTAAGCCAACAGGTAAATCGTCCTCGGCTAAATCTACACGTTTGGTGTATAAGCGTTTGCGTAACTCTTCTACGTTTAAATCAATGAGTACTTGCGGGTTTTGGGTTAAATCAAAGCAAATAACCGCGTTTTTATTTACCGGATGAAAGCTCATAGGTGCAACCCAGCTTGTACAACCTTGTGTTGCTGGTATGCGCGACGTGGTATGCACCAGCGGCGTCATATTAAAAACATCAACCAATTCAGCAAGGGCTTTTTTACCACGCAAACCAAAAAAGAAGTTATACAGCTTTGGTTGTTTTTCTTTTATTAGCTTAGCCAGTGCAATAGTGGCGGTTACATCGCTTAGCGCATCATGCGCTGCGGCGTGTTCAATACCATTAGCTACCGTTAAATGCTCTAGCTTAAAGCTTGGGCTGCCGTCTTCTTTTAACGGCCATTCAATACCTTCAGGGCGCAGTGCGTAACACGCACGTACTAAATCAATAATATCCCAGCGGCTATTGTTATTTTTGTATTCACGCTCGTATGGGTCATAAAAGTTACGGTAAAAGCTATAACGGCTTACTTCGTCATCAAATCGAATACTGTTATAACCGGCAACACAGGTGTTTGGCACACTAAATTCGGCATGAATTTTTGCTATAAACTCAGCCTCAACCAAGCCTTTTTTCATCGCCACTTGTGGTGTAATACCCGTAATTAAACACGCCTCAGGGTGAGGTAAGTAATCCGCTTGCGGCTTACAATATTCAATAAGTGGCTCGCCAATAATATTTAAATCAAGATCGGTACGAATACCCGCAAACTGGCTCGGCTTATCCTTTTGAGGGCTCGCTCCCCAAGTCTCGTAGTCGTGCCAATAGATTGTTGCTTGATTCTCTTGATAGCTTTCATTATTCATTCTATGTCTTAGCCCTTTATATTTACGGGTTATTAGCGCTACTCAGTTTCTTTTTGTATTTTTGAGTTTCTTGTAATTGGCGCATTGTGTGTATAGTATCGTGTATAAATTTTTTGCTAACTGTGTATAAAAAATTAAATGGCGATCAGTGACACCAAATTAAGAAAGCTGCTAGGTAAAAATCAAACACCGTCCGTATTATCGCATAGAGATAGTTTAAGTGTAAGGGTATCTGCTAAGGGGACTATTACTTGGCAATACCGTTGTCGTGTTGATGCTAAGCAGGTAATTATTACGCTAGGCCGTTATCCTGGGCTAAGCATTAAAGAAGCACAAGACTATATACCGCTTTTTCAAAATTGGTTGAGCCAGGGTAAAGACCCTCGCCTAGAACTTAAGCTTATGCGTAACAATGCCAAGGGCTTGCCCACAATGGCAGAAGTTGCTGCAGAGTGGTTAGATAAAAAAGTACTCGACCTAAAAGAAAAAACGCAAACTTTATACACAAACCAAGTCAGCAAATGGATTGTACCTATACTTAATGATAAAAATATGCCACTTGATTTAATGACCATTAAAGATTGGATAACATATTTTGATGAAGTAAAAGCACAAGGCAGTGCTAAAACAGCCGGTACCATATTAGTGCGTATTAAGTCTATTATTGGTTGGGCTGAAAAACGCGGCGAAGTTAAGCCATTTAATCCCGTACTTACATTAAATGTAAATGACATAGGTGAACAGGCATCAGTTGGCCAACGAGTAATGCGCTTTGATGAAATTGCAAAGCTATGGATACAAATAGAAAGCTCAAAAGCCACCCCAGCAACTAAAGCATGCCTACAACTAATTTATATAACAGGGGCGCGCCAATCAGAGGTTCGTTTAGCAAAGTGGGAGCATTTTGACTTTGGGAACAACATTTGGACTGTACCGCCCGAAAACTCAAAAACAAACAAATCTATCCGCAGGCCAATTTCAGCCAAGATGAAAAGCATACTAGACACACTAGCAATGGTTTATGGGCGAAAAGGTTACTTAATTCCAGGTGGTAATCCCCACAAACCAATGACCACACACTGCATTAACCGTTATTGCTGTCGAATGTGGGATCACTTATTTGAAAAATACAAAATCCCTAAGTTCCTACCACATGACGCCCGTCGTTCAATATCAACACTGCTCAGCGAAAACGGCGTTGCACCACACGTAACAGAAAAAATGTTAGGCCATACAATGCGCGGAGTAATGGCCGTATACAATAAACATGATTGGATAAAAGAACAGGCTGAAGGGTACGAGCTTTATTGTAATTTGATAGCAGATTCAATTGTGATTGAATTATCTAAAGTACATAATTATAAATGAAGATATTTTATATTTTTCCATTAAATAAGATCCAAAGAGAAAGTATTAGTAAATAATAGACTACAATACTTTCCTTCTTCTTGCCTGTTATTAACTTATGCTTAATTGAATAAATTCTTTCTTTGTTAATACTTTTGTATCGATATCAAATAATGAGTATATTGCTTGAGTTTTTTTCAAAAGTTTAGTGTCATTAGTCACAAAAATATCGGCGTATTTTCCATAAATAATATGAGATACATCATGTAGACGAGATCTGGATTTTTTTGTTTTTTCCCTATAGTAACCTAACTGCTCAAGTAGATTTGCAGCATAATTTACAGAGTGCTCTAATATGCAGAATTTATTCGTTAAATTATAGTGTGGGGAAGATTGAAGTTTTTTAATCGCTTCACATTGGGTTATTAATCCATGGTGCATTAAGGATTGGAGAATTAGAGAAATATAAGTAATATTACTAAGAACGTCTTTTGGGTTTTGGTTATTAGCTTTTTTGGGGTTACTATGCGGGTTATCATTTGCCCTTTCGATTATCCCTTTATCAACTGTTTCAGCGTAATCATTTGAGCTATAATGTTCAATTACCCTTTTGTAGCAATCTATAGGATACTCCTTACCAAATTCTATATCCTTATCGTTTCTTGATCTTGGCCTTAAAGAGTTAGTCCCGCAGAGATTTGTAAGGAATTTAATATCAGCGTCTATGATATTTTTTTTTGTTTTATTTCTCATCGCTGATACTGCGATTTCTTCTAAGTGGGCTGGACTAAATATAAATCTGAAGCCATTTTCTTTCATCTCTTTAACTTTATTTTCTAATTGTTTATTTTCTAATTGTTTATTATCTAATTGTTTATTTGAGCTTTGTCTTAAATAAATGATCAGATTGTGATCCAAATATACTTTCATAATTTACTCTTTAATATGACTATCTTTTTTGCATAGTTTCTGTAATTTTTGTACATCTTTTTTCTCATTTTGGATATGCATTTTTCTATGGCAGTTTGGGCAAAGAGCTACAGTATTCGCGATGGTGTCTTTACCACCTTTAGCAAGCCAAATAATATGATGCGTTTCTAGATACGGTTCATCCGATTTGTTTTTAAAAGGAGCCGGTTGATTGCAGAGCTGACAAAACCCTTTCGCCAATCTTTTTGTATGCTCAGCAACCCAAGGGTTGCGTTCGTGTTGCTGGATAATCACATTTCTACTACCTACATTCTTTCTAACATTTTTTGCTCTACGTTCAATCTCTTCGTCACTCAGCCTTTTTGCTTTTTTAGTCTTTGCTTCAAAAACTTTACTTAAATAAATTTTATTAATTGGGGGCGATTCATTACCTTTAAGCTTGAGCGGGAATACACAAACCTTTCTAGATAGACCATTTTGATCTGGTTGTTTCTCAAAGTAAGGCGTTGAAGCTAATTGAACAATACCGATATAAACATATTCTTTATCAACAAAAACTTCAAAAAGGTGAACCGTGATACTGGTATCATTAGATTCCGAAAGTGTTTTGTTTTGAGCGAAATTTAAACTTTGATCACCAGTGGTACCCATTCCAGTGTAATAGCAAATATCACCTTCCCAACGATCATCATATATAGATTTAATATGGTTTGAGACAATAACTAACGTATTAGATTGATGAGAACGCCTCATCCCCCCTTGTGGAGAACAAGCAAATAGCTCACACAATTCTTTATTATTTAAAACTGAGCCCGGCTGAATTTCTAGTGTCATTAATTATCCAATACATTATAAATTTATAATAATAAGTTAAATATACCTCTTTTTTGATCTTACCAGTAGGCTTTCATGTAAGTAATAAACCAATGAAATTATAAGTTTAGAAATACCACCTTTATGATAAGTATAGCTATAATAGAATTACTTTATGATTTTATTTATTCTTGAAGAGGGATTATGAAGGTAATTTTTTTTTTAATAGTTCTTGTGATATCTGTTGTTTCAACAATTTATACAAAGCAGCAAGAAATGATTCATGTTGATGTGTTAAAGGTAGGCTACATATCAGGCTTTGATGAATCAGTAGTAATTTCGTTTGGTAAAAATGAAAACGACTTTCATGCATTTGCTATAAAAAAGAAAGATATAAAGCAGGGTGTTGAGCTTGTATCTAAATCAAAAAATAACCCTAATTTTTCTATATTTGGTGATGTTGTAGGTGAAGCGCTTGTTCGTTCAAGTCAGGCAGAGACATTCGCTAAAGTTAAAGTGTTGAGTGTTGATAAGCAAAATCAAAAAGCCGTATTTGAAGTTGAGGCTAATTTATTAAACATAAATACGAATGAGCTTAATAAATTAGATAGAACAAAAGTGATTGTAAAAGATAAGCCTTTTTTAAAGCTTATGTAAGTGCTGCCTATCCTAAGGTTAAGTTAGCCCTATGCATTCTAATTGATTGAGTTACAACACCTTCTATATTGTACTGGTCAAACTTAGTTAGTTTAACAGGACTGTGGTCAGAGCTAGCTGAAAGCAATAGATTGTTTTTTAAGTCAGCAACTTTACAAACAAATTGACCATTTAAGCAGGCTACGATTATATCGTAATTTTTAACTATTTTTGCTCTATCTATAATGAGTACATCGCCATCAAATATCCCCACATCTTCCATACTTCTTCCGCTAGCACGGCCAACAAATGTTGAATCACTTAAAAAATTAGCATCGATTGTTTTTTCTAACTTTTTTACTTCAGGGCCCACTAATACATTTTGAATAAGCATATATTTTCTCAAAGCTTCAACTAAGTTGATTATAGCCTTAACTGTATATAAAAACAGTAGCTATACTTAACTGCAATAAAGATAAGTGCCAAAATATGCCTTTTAATGTTAAAGGTAAAACAATGTCTAATAGTTTAAGAGCGAGAAAGGCGATTCGCAAAATATTCGATGGTAAATATATAGACGCTCCAATTACAAAAGAGGAAGTCGATTTGCAATGGGATTTTTTAATGATGCTGAAAGTTCCTGAGCATAGGTTGATAGAGATTATAAACAATGAACAAGTAGATAAGAAGTTACTACAAAAAATTTATGACGCATTAAACATTTACGATGTAGCTTAAAAAGCCCGCATTTAGCGGGCCTTTTGTATCTTTATTTGGTAAAAGAATAGATATTTTATTGATAAAAATACAATAGATTTATAAGTTACGCTTCAAGTTAGACATTTCTGTTATTTGCTCGATTACGGATTTATAGTTATTTATTGATTGAAAGGCATTAGCCATATCTTTACCTGATTTAACAATCGAGCTTAAGTTAGCACTATTATTTATGTAGCCATAGATATTAGAAGCTACAAGTTCTGTCTCTAAGTTATTCACTAATTTAGAGACCTCCGGTGATTTTGTCTTTTCTTTGAGTTCATCTAGTAGCATTGTGATTTTGTCTTTATGCTTGGTATTTTCATTTTCTAGTTTCTTAACTTCAGCATCTCTATCTTGAATCATAGTACTCAAAGCTTTTACAAATGATCCCATTTCGTCAGCACTACCAGCCAAACGATTAAATATATTAAGAAAAGTTATTATATCCTTGTTATCAGAAAAGTTTGGATATCTAATTTTATGGTCAATTTCGCTCCAACCTTCTTCGAAGATTGTTCGAACTTGAACTTCAGTAAATACTTTTGATTTATGAGGTGATGTAGAAAAAACGAAATGTATTGAGCGATAACCAGCTTTATGTTCTTTGACTACCCAAGCAGTTCGGTCTTTGTAATCTTCTTTACTATCGCCTTCACGGATATATGCAGTTATTTTTTCAGATTTTTTCCACCTTTCTTCAAGTGAGTTGATTATTTCAACGCAATCTTGTTTAAATAAGTGTAAGGCGCGTATACCAATTAAGTCCGTAATTTTGGTAGAGTAGTTATCTACAGATATGTTTATATATTTTTTATTATAAGAGCCTGAGCCTTTGGTGGTTTTCCGTACAATTTTTTCCATCAAATGTTCGGGGTCTTTAACTCTCCAGCGCACAGAATGAACTTTAGCAAAACGTTGGATTGTTTTTGCGTATGATTCAGCTAAATCTTCAAGGTCATCGATTTTAGATTGATGATCAGCACCAATTGATTGTATTAGCTCCCAGTCAAGTGCGCATTCAGTGAATTTTTCTTCAGAGATCTTGTTTCTTGATAGAAACTCATTTAATTCCATGTCTTCAATATTCATATAACTCCCTTAACTTTTTAAAGTGACTTACCTGTAAATATAACTTTTCCAACCAACGTGCAATTACCATTAATCGGTATTAGTTGTTCTGGCCAGTTGGGGTTGGCGGCTTTTAGGAACTTGTGGCCATTTTCGATTATGAGCTGTTTAAATGTGGCTTGGTTGTCGTCGTCTAGGCGGGCTACTACGTACGAACCGTGGATGCATTCGGCTTCAGGGTCTACAAAAATCAAATCACCTTCATCAAACTTTGGCTCCATGCTAATACCTTGCACTTTTAAAACAAAAGTTAGGTCGCTGCAATTAACCGGGCACATAAAACGTTCTGCGTCATACGCTTTAATCTCACTTATTTCTGACCAAGCACCGGCTTGCACCCAGCTAATAAGTGGGGCGGTGGCTTTGATTGATGGCCCTGGTGCAACATTACTACTACTGTTTTCACCAATACCGAAGCGCAAATATTCTGGTGTACATTGGAGTGCTCGCGCTAATGACTCAATATTGCGAGGATTCTTAGTACCACCACGTTCCAACTTTTGTATAGAGGTTTGAACGGTGCCAACTAGTTCAGCAAGTTGATATTGGGTCAACCCCAACTTCTTACGGCATTCCTTAACTCTTTCTGCAATATCCATATTAATACCTTTAAATAAATTAATGACTTTAAGTAATATAGGAAAGATTATCACAACCTTTTGTGATAATTACAAATCACTTAAAATCATGCTTGATAATCAAATAAAGTGATAATTGAGTTTGACAATGAAATAAAGTGATCTTATTATCACCTAAAGTCATTTTTGAAGAGGTGTTTATGTCAGCCATAGAAAAAGCAGTAAGCCTGATTGGTGGGCAAACAAGGTTAGCTCGTCTTTTGGGTACTCAACAAACCGCAGTTTGGAACTGGGTAAATAGACACTGCCAAGCCCCAGCGAAATACATTCCGCGTATTTCAGAACTAACTAACGGTGAAATATCGGTAAACGATTTACTAGCCGATCATCAAAAAAGCAAAAAGGAAGATGCAGCATGAGCACTGAACAACAAATCATTTTATTAGATATTCACCCAGACGCTAAAGCCGTGTTGTTTGCACTACTGCAAGAAAACAACCAACTACGCACTGAGCTTGAAGAGCAAAAAGACCGCCTAGTTAGCACCGTTGAGGCATGCGAGGTATTGGGATGTGCGCGTAAAAAGTTTTGGATTTTGTCGAAGTTGTCTGATTTTCCTAAATCAATTCAGTTTGGCAAAACTAATCATTATCGCTTAAACGAGCTAATTAAATTTAGAACGCAGCACCAACAAAGCGTTAATAACTAGGAGCAAAGCAATGAGCACATACCAAATATTTGACCAAAACACGTATAACGCATTACCTAACTTAGCCGCCAAAGCTGAGTATTTACTTAAGTGCCAAATAAGCACTAAAGACGCCGTTAATTGTAAATCAGTTGAATTTGAACCGTGCTTACAAGCCTTTGTTGGTGAGTTGCCATTACCTATTTACTGCCACGGCAACGAAAACCAAACCATACAAAAAGCCGTGTACTGGTTAAAAACACAAGCTTTATCTAAACCACAGCAACAACCACAAAGAGTATAAATATGGCTAACGCACTTATTAAACAAAGCGATAACGCACAACCTGCACCACTAAAAGCAGTAGAAGGGCGCTACATACCAAAAGGCCTTGCTGAAATAAAAGTGCTAATGGGTAGCGAACGTCACACACCAGAGTACGTATACACCAAAGTGTTAAGCGAGCAAGAGCGCACAATAGTGTGTTTTGCTGCAGGCCTAAAACGTCATGACCTTGAAAAAGGCTTTGCCAATTTTAACGCTGATACACGCCTTAAAATTCACAAAGCTATTTTGCAGTTACAAGAACTGGTTAAAGCATTTGTTGATGCCAACGCCATGGCACCGGCTAAGTTTTTGCAAAATGCGCCTGCTGAGTCTGCAAAAACCAGCTACTCCCACCTAACTGTTAGTTCACACTAAGGATTGATCATGAGCTCAACTAATCGCGGAACCCAGCGCAATGCAGATGATTACTACGTAACACCGCATTGGTTAATAGAAGATTTTTTAGCAGCGTTTAGCGAAAACTGCCGCTTTAATTTTGACGAACAAGCATACCCGTTAATGTTAGACCCAAGCGCAGGCGGCTGCGACAAGTACGAAATGAGCTACCCAACCGTACTAGAAAAACAAGGCTTTACTGTAGAAAGCTGGGATATTCGCGAAGACTCACGCGCTAATTTAAAAGGCGTTAATTTTTTAAACGTGCCCAGCGCTTTATTGCCGAAATACGACGTGCTCATAACAAACCCACCGTTTAACGTAGCGCAAGAATTTACAGAACATGCGCTTGAAATGGTTAAAGAGGGCGGTTTAGTGATCATGCTGCAACGCCTTAATTGGTTAGGTAGTCAAAAGCGAAAACCTATGTGGCAAAAACTACCATTAGCCGCCGTTTATGTTCATAGTAAACGCCCAGGCTTTGACCCACAAAAACCAAGTAAAACAGATTCAACCGAATACGCCCACTTTGTATTTTGCAAAGGCCATGAACTGGCCTCTGAACTTTTCGTAATTTAACACCCAAAAACAACACCCAAAGGACTACTAAAATGAACACAATCAAAGACCAAGATCTATCTAAAAATCAGCTATTAGTTAAAAACATTGTTGAGCATGCGGTAGACCAAGCCAACTTTACTATTAAAAATTTAGGCAAGCGCTCTACCGTTGCCATGCTAATGGAGTGCGAAAACTGCCTAACTGACTTTATGCCAGTGGTCAAACTTATTGCTGATGACTACATTGAATACACGCCAATTTACGACCAAATGTGCGCCGCAATTGATGCCGTTCAAATAGGTGAAGATTTAGTTGAAATAGAGTTTGCCGAATAAATGGCTAACCCTAAGCCACTCGACCTACAAGCCCTTAGACTATCTGGTATAGCTAAGGGTTTAATTTCATCTATTAGCGATATTGACGATCGCAACTTTTTAGCGCGTGGCCTGCAAAATGTGCCAGTGCCTTTACAAAGTCGTATGGCCCGTAAATACATAGACCGCTACAACCAAAAAAAAGCGGGTAGCCAATACCGTGCTAATACATGGTTACGCCGTACCATTGCACGTTTAAAGCCACGCTTTGGCGTACTGTTTAGTATTACTCAAAATATGCCATTGCCATGGCATATTTTAAGCAGTATTGAAAAAACCAAAAAACACGCAGGCACACTCGCTATGGAATGCGTGCAAATAACGCTTGATGTAAGCGAAGAAAACCAACACCTACCGTACGAAAAAATAATATCGTTAACCTACGATGCAATAGCAACTCATGCCAAAGCTGTAGGCGCTAATGTACCATTTTACGCCATGCGCGACGACAACTTGCCAACCGAGTGTTACGAAATTGCACTGCTAAAAATGCAGTGTGATAGGTGGTGGGCTCGCCAATTAAAAACTATTCGCCGCCAGTTTTTAGAGTTACTAGAAATTGCCACAGGCCAAGTAGGCAAAGATTTATACCACGATAAAAAAAGCAAAAAGTTTAAACGCCGTGGCATTAGCCCTTACTCGTCAAAACAGGCACAGCGCGAATTTAACTTTGCCCAAGCCAGTGGCCGCCAGTTCTTAGAAATGATGGAACTGCAAAGCAGTGACGGCGACGTAATAAGTTTAATAGAAGCAGTAAAAAGCGGCATGGCAAACCCAACCAACCGTCGTAACGAGTTAATGCTACGCATACGCGAAACCGAAGAGTTAGCCGATGAAATGGGCTATGTAGGTGTGTTTTACACCATTACGTGCCCGTCACGTTTTCATGCAAACTCAAGTAAATGGCACGGCGAAACTCCAAAAGATGCACAAAATTACCTAACCCAAACATGGGCGCGTGCCCGTTCTAAGTTAAACCGACGTGGCCTTAAATACTTTGGTGTGCGCGTAGTTGAGCCACATGCCGACGGTTGCCCGCATTGGCACATGATGCTGTTTATGCCTAAAAATAAGCTGCAAGAAGTGAATGCTATTTTGCGTTGGTACTTTATTCAAGAGGATAAAACAGAGCTTTACGATTATTACGGTCCTGTGCAAACCCGCGCAAAAGTAGTAAACGAATGGGTAGATATAAACACCCACGGCACGCACATTAAAACCGTCGAAAAATGCGTAAGCTACCGCGCAGGCACTAAAAGAAGTGAGCTGTTTAAAACCTATAAACAAAAGCGCCGCGAGTGGGGCCTTAAAAAAAGCCAAGGCAAAAAAGCCAAAGCGCCCAGTAAGTTTTATCGTACTTTTAGCCCACGCTTTGACGCTATAAAAATGGATAAAAGCAAGGGCAGTGCAGCCAGCTACATTGCTAAATACATCAGTAAAAATATTGATGGCTACCAATTAAGCGACCATGAAGATGCAGAAACAGGCGAAAACCTGCAAGAGCAAGCTAACCCTGTTTTAGCCTGGGCAAGTACATGGAACATTCGTCAGTTTCAATTTCAGGGTTCACCAAGCGTTACCGTGTATTGTGAATTACGCCGCATGCCAAAAGGCAAAGCAATAAGCGACGAGACCATAGAGCCTATTCGCCACGCTGCAGATACTGCCAGCTGGAAAGACTACGTAAAACTCCAAGGCGGTATGTGTATAGGCCGTGCGGCTAACTTCAAATCAATGTACGAAGACACACAAATGGGCAACGACTACGCCGAAGTAGTACGCCGCATAAAAGGCATTGTTACCAATGTAAGTATTGAATCAAAGCTTCATCGTATGATTAACAATGTTTATAACGTTACCACCGAAACGAGCCTTAAAACTCGCCTAGTAGAATGGACAAGGCAACTCAAAGGCACAGCCGAAAAACTCAATGCTAAGGATAACACCAACGTCGGCGCAGCCGACCTATCTTGGACTAGTGGTAATAACTGTACGCCTATAGCCGCAGGGTCTAGAGCTGAATTGTTACTCGATATGATGGGCACTTCAAAAAATGACGTTGATGAAGTAATAAAGGATCTAAATAGCGGAAAAAGGATCAGCCGAAACGGCCAAATTTACCAAATACGAGACGGCCAACTTCAAGTTTTAAATATTGATGAGCAAATAAAGCATGATCAGCGCTTAGCTATTGAGTCATTGGCTAAAACATATTCCCAAAAAGCAGGTAGCTGGCACATAACTGAAGCCCATTGGCAACAAGCCCGCGAGTATGTAGAGCTTGCTTATAAATACGCCCAGCTTGACGGGCGCAATACACCAAATAACACCCATATACAAAACGGTCTAGTTACTATTGGCGACTGGGACCTAGTTACTTTAATAAAACAAGGCAGCGCATCAGCAATCAGCGATAACGATTGGTGGGCATTGGATTTAATGGCGTAGGAGAAAAAATGACTATTCGCATTTCAAAAGTACTCATGCCTAAGGCATGTATTAGTTGCCAGGCGTTTTGCCCAAAAGGGTATGCAGAGGATCAGCATAGCCCGTTTATTACTAAATTCGATAAGCCCGCGCCTAAAACCCAATACGGCCAGTGCCGAAAAAGTAATAACAGCGTATTTGCCACCGAAATTTGCATCGGCTACCAGCAAGAACCTAACGCCGACGTATTTGCAGTAACGAATAGACTAGAATTAAAACAACAGGAAATATTTTGATACGCTGACACTATTGGTGTTCTTTATTTAGCTAGATTAGTATTAAGCATAGAAGTAACGTCTATTAGTTATCGTGATTTATGAACATAGATTTAAAGGCGTAAATGTACCCGCTAATAGATTAATTAGCGGGTACATTTATAAGTTATCAAAATAAGGAACTGATATGAAAAAAGGGTTTGAAATAGCAGCCGATTTAACTGAAGTCGCAGTTAAGAGCTTGCTACTAAATGGAATAGCTAAAGATATACCTTATGTGGGCACGTTGCTTAAAGTATGGAATTTAAATGATTCAATTAGAGACCGTATGTTTGCATCCAAAGTAATGCGCTTTTTTGAATCTTTAAGTGATGTTAAAGGCAAAGAACGTGAAAAAATGTCAAACAAGATAAAATACTCAAATCAAGATGACTTAAATAACATTACGGATAAAATTTTATTTTGTATTGAGTCAATAACCGATATAGATAAGTCAGAGTTTATAGCAAATTTATTTATTGCTTACACTTATGAAAAAATAACAGAAAGCGAATTTAGGCGATGTACTGATATTATTAAGATATCCTTTTTAGATGATTTAAAAAACTATGTCATGACAAATCTTGATTCGTACTGTAACGAACAAGAGCTACAACGGAATAAAGTTATTGCTTTAATAAATACTCCACTGTTTGCTCCTTTTAGAGATGATATCTTTTTAGGTAGAGTTGGTGACACTGATAATTTAGGGGAACAATTATTTAAAGAAACTGATATAGGTCATCGGTTTAAAATTGCTTTTCAATTCGGGAAAGAGAAAAGAGAGGTTGAAAACTCTTAGTTTTCATGAAGCTACAAGCCGTAAATTATAATTACCCCTCTTTTAGTTGGTTTTGTTGATAAAGCAGGCTATTGCGTAGTGGTTTTACATGACAGGTTTAAGAAGTGAGCAAGTGGGTGTGTAATATGAAACATGGCAAAGAACACTCCAGTATTGATATACGAGTAATGCAAATTAATCATGTGTGCTTTTTGCCTTTCAAGTAAAGTAATCGTTGCTTTATTTAAAAACTTGCAAACCTTAAAAAACAAACTAAATTTAAGAGTGCCGAAAGGTATTTTTAACGTTTTCTTTTGAACCCATACATACTGTGGGTTTTTTTATGGCTAAAATAAAGCTAGGCCTAAAGCCCAATCAATTCTAATTGTTGTTCTCGAGGTAAGTTTTTAATAAGCGCTGCGGCAAGTTGCGCAGTGGTTTTACATGGTGGGTTTAAAAAGTGATCAAACGATTGGGTAATACGGAACGTAGCCCCGCATTCGCGAGTATTAGTACACGAGCAATATAAATTAACAACATGGGCGCTTTGTTTTTCGCGTGATGTAATTGTTGCTTTAGCTTCGCAATTTGGACAAGTAACCCGCGCCATAATAACCACCAATCGTTAATAAAATACACTGTTATTATATACAGCGTTTGCGTGTATGCCAAACAACCATTTAACTGTTAGCTGCTGATTTCCTTGGTATGAGAACAAATTTAACCTATTATCATGTATCAAGCTAAGTGGCTCAGACAGCTAAAAAGCTATAGGTTTGAGGTACTAGATTATTACAGTTAATTTAAGGAGAAACATGTGGGCTGGGCTTTCGATAATATAAAGATATCACTTGAAGAAATGATGTTTGATTTAGATGATGTGAAAAGCTGTTCTAGTGGGAGAGTTGTAAGGAGTAATTATTTACCACTTACTGAAGACGTATATGAAACTAATGCTGTGGCTGTATATCTTTATGGTGAAGGTAATGTTGATGCTGATTTGATTCAGCTATCAGCCAGTAAAGGGAATAAAGCGGATTTAAGTGAAACAAATTTAAATTTGTTTCACTTGTAAAGAAAGTTACAGTAATTTTTGCTTCTGCTGACTTTAATCTACCAGACGAAATTAAATTGGGTTCTGAGGATTTTTTAATTGGTGATTACACTTTACGGGTTGAGAACGAAGATAGTCAATGTAATGTTTTTCTCGCATTATCAAATTCTTTTGAGCAGGCACTGGATGTTCGTTTAAAGTGCTTATATCAATAAAGGTAATGATATACAGTACAATTACTTTGGCTTTTGGTACTTCTTAAAGCCAACCATTTTATATTTTAACTCACTGATTTATTTTAAGGACTTATATGAGTCATACAGTAACGGAACATGAATGTAATAAATGCAACGAAAAGTACAATGGTGCTTTAGACGATATTCTGCTACCTGAAAGGCAGTACTATGTAGAATGCCCTAAATGTGAGAACCATACATTCTTCTATGGTGTATCAAGCCTTGTTAATTTAGAGGTACCTGATGATGCAGTTAAGATAAAGTATGTAGCCAAACTATAGTTTCTTTAGAGCAAAATCATAATAAGGCACAAATAAAATAGATGGTTCAGTGAATCAGTATTTTGACAATGTAAATTCAAGCGTTAGTCTCTACTAGCGCTTTTCTTGACATCTTACTTGTTGGGCATCTAAGGTCAGCTGGTAAGTTGTAGCTGACCTTAGATGCCGAAAAATTCACTCCTCCTCGCCTTCCGCTTTCGTGCAAAAAATGCGTCAAATTGACAACCCCAGTGACACGCCATTAATCGCCAGCCAGCCCAGCAAAAGGATCTGTGAGCAATATTAAAAAGATCGCATTGTCAAAAAGTGACAATTTTTGACAGTTATTTGACATCGAAACGTGCGAACGGCTATTGAGATGAATATCAAAGATTAATAGATATTAAAAAGTTTAACTGGAAGAATAGCTTAGATTACAATTGTTAATTTAATTGTTTTTTAGCTGGCGGCATGATGGTTTTTTACTATATTTAATTGTGGATTATCAATATTGGCGGTCCTTTGATGTATCTAATATTAGTCGATATACACGGTTGTATCAGTTACCAAGTAAAAGGAGAGTGATATGGAAAAGAAAGCATTATTTTATTTTTTAGTGGCTATCTCATTGGTTGGTTGCAACAACGTTCCAGAACATGGAGCAATGTTGAACGAAAAAGTTAGTGAAGGTATAAGTAAAAATCAGGTTGAAGTTGAGGGAATAATTAATGCTTTGGCGGATGTAGAGCGTGCAATACTTGATCAAAAATGGGATGAAATTTACGGGAAGGTTGAAAGTAAATACATTCTAAAACACTCTGTTGCTGCCGCAGCATCGTTAACCCAACCTCAAAGAAGAGCCATTGCAGCTAATGCATCACAGACTTACTTCAACTTATTGGATAAAATCTCAGAGAAGGAGCAAGAACTTATTTCTGCAACAAGAGCTAACTCTAACACCATAAAAAGTATCAATAATGAGGTAACCCAATACCTTCTTTCAGTTGAGGAGTTAGAAGCCGCTAAAAGCAATATTACGAGTAAACTATCAGAATTAACAGGATATAATTTATCAAGCATTTCAGGGCTTGCTAGTAATCTCATAGGAGGGATATAAAATGCCATTTGCGGAAGATCTTGACCCAGCAATTATTCAGGAAGTGTCTGAAGAATATCAGAAGGCAGCATTTTGGCTACCATTCACAGCGATTGAAATTAAAAAAGTTTTTGATGAAGAGCAGCTTGATGAGCTTGGGAAATTCATCTCTGAAGTAAAGTTAGCTGGAAAGAGCAACAAGAAAAAAACTCAAGCAATCGAGAAGTACAGTGACGTAACACTAAGATTGCTGAAGATGGCTAAAGTGGTTGTATAGGGCTTTAAAATTAGTTTATCGGACAATACTTAAGTACTTAAAAGAAAAGCGCTAGTTACTTACTAGCGCCTTTTAATTTTTCTACCGTTCTCAATCCCGCAAGCCCCAGCATTGCAAGTGTTAATTCCATCATTGCATCAAGAGGTAGCTCAGGTTTACCAATGTTAGGTATTAGCCACACCAAAAGCGGATTGATCACAAACGCAAATAAAAAACCAAAACCACACACCCACATTAAGAACGGCCGGGCGCCTGCAACAAAGGTGCTACGATGTTGTGCTTGCACTTTCATAATTTCAGCTTGGGCTAAAGCGGGTTGTTGGGCTAAACGCTGCTTTGCAATATCAAGCGTAAGTTTTTCACCATCGCTAGTAAACAGCTTATCAAGCACATTACCCACAGCATTAATTGGCTCAGCCACATTGCTAGTAAATATATTAGAAAACCATCCCATTATTTAATCCCTCGTATAAATTTAAGAAAGCTTTTAGGGTCTTTACTAAACGCTTTAATTAGCTTGTCGAACCCTTCTAAAATATGTGGAGCTGCATACGCGGTTACGCCAATTACCCCCGTTTTTAGGCTTTCGTCAAAGCCGCGCCACTCACAAAACATAGCCGCTAAGTACGCTGCAAAAATAGCAACGAGTACGTTCATACAGTAATGAAAAAACGTAAATTGCTTTTTGCTTAAATACATTTGAATAGCGGCTGCTAAAAAGCTCAACATAAATAAACGCCCCCATTGTTTAATAAACTCTGTTACATCTATCCAGCTCATGCGGCTTCCTTGGTAGTTGGGTTTAAGTCTGAATACTCAGGCTCTTTAAATTCAATATGCTGCGCGGCAGGTAAGTAGTTATTAATGCCTAATACGTCTTGCTGCAGGGGCACAACTTCGTTGTTGTAATAGGCGCGAGTAATTTTGTCTAAGTCGCCAAAGCCTGGGCTGTCGCCAGATGATTGGCCGCTCAGTGCTTCTTGCGCACGGTGCATACTGAGCATGTCGTTAAGGGTAATTTTTTTAATGCGCTCAAATTCGTCTTTGGTTGATATGTCGCCCACCGGTGTAATGTTTATCGCTTTTTCAGCATCGGCTTTATTACTGCGAAAATTAAAAAACAAACTTCTAAAGTTACCCACGCCTTTGCTGTCGCGTATGGCATTTTTAAGAGCGGTTTCATCGTCAGCGCTTAAATTAGGGTCAGCCATTGAGAATATAAAGCCCATGTGCGCACCGTTCTTGTAATAACGGCGACGAAATAATGTGGCATCTTCATTAAGCAACGCCGACTGAATACCGCCGTAATATTGCGGTATGCCATAAATGCCTTGCCCGGGGTCGTATTCCTTTACGTGTATTATTTCGCCTTCATTAAAATAAATAGGATTATGGCTTTGGTTACTTAATTGCGCGTACACACCGCGTTTATCGGTATAACGCATAGTCAGTGCAGGCAAATGGCGCAGTTTAATAACTTGCCCAAATGAATTTTTAATAATTTGCAAATAGGCGTTACCGCTCCACAGCAAATCAAACGCAAACTTACTAAGGGCTTGATGGCTTAAAAGCGGGTTAGGCTTATACCACTTTAAAATCATGTTGCGCTTAAAGTAGAGTATTGGCCCATGCTGGGCATTTACGCGCAGTAGTTTAACCAAGCCTTGCAAATTAATGGGCGGGGCGTAAATGCCGTTACTGTCACTAAACACCCCAACGTAATCTGTTAGCCGGTTGTCTAGACAGGGCTCAGGATCGCCAAAGCTAAACGTATCGGTTACCGCTGTGCGTTGGTTGTAGTTTGGCGCTTGGCCGTTACTTACTTGTAATCGTGGTTTACTCATTAAGCTGCAATTCCTACAGATGTTTGACGGCTATGGGCGTTACCGTCGAGTGGTTCAAATAACATGGCGTGCATAATTGCCCACGCAATATCGGCATGGCCTGTTGTCGCTGTGCGGTTTGTGGCATAGGTGATTTGGTCGCCCACCACTTTGCGGCGAATATTAATGAACGAGCTAGCAATATTTACCGCATCCTGGTCAAACTCAAAGCGGCGGTTTTGAATAACGTTAATGGCTTTAATTACCATGCGGTTTTTAATAATTGGGTTGTAATGAATCGGCTCAGCATTAGGGTAAAACTTAGTAATAAGCTCCCACACACCATAGCCAATGCCGGTGGTGTCTACGCCAATATGCACAACGTTGTATTTTTCGGTGAGGTGTTTTATCTCGTTTGCCATGGCTTCAAAGTCGTTGCCGCTTAAATCAAGTGCTTCTAGCAGTAAAAACTTTTCGCCTGGCTGCATGGGCGCACTTAAAATGGCAACACTTGCTTTATCACCAAAGCGAGCAGGGTCAAAACCAATTACAACAGGGCGCAGGCCAAACGGGCGCTCGTAGTCTAAATCAAAGTCAGTCCATTTGGTTGAGTCGCCTACACAGTTCATAAGCTGTTTAAGATTAAACGCGCTGTGTGCATCATCAATAAACTTACACATAAACAAGTTATTAAACTCATCTACGCTGTATTCATTTTCAAGTACGCCAATATCTATACGGTCAAAACCACTGGTTACTACATCGTAAACCGTGAGCATTTGTCGCCAAGTACCGTCGTCACACAACTTGCCGGTTTTTAAGTTTTTATGGCTTACATCAATAGCAAATTCAGGATCGTTACACGCTTTTGTTTTGCGGTACCATTTACCGTTCCAATGGTCGTAGGCTTCGTGGCTGGTAACCGATGGCGTACTAAAATACGTTATGCGTAAATGTTTGTGGGTTGCCATGGCCTGCGCCAAACCGCGCAGCGACTTATATTTAGGTATCCAAAATACTTCATCAATATATAAATCGCCGGATTCTGATTGTGCAGTACGGGCATTGGTTGACTTAAATATTAGTTTAACGGTTTTACCGCCGGCTAAATTAAGCACCATAGGCGAGCCGCTAAGTTCAACATTAAAATGCTCACGCACCAACGCCACAATATTGGCTTTAAATACTTCGGCTTGGTCGCGGCTCGCCGATATAAATATTTTATTACGGCCATTTACCACAGCATCGTAAAACGCTTCGAATGCAAAATAAAATGTAGCGCCAATCTGGCGCGGTTTTAATATAAAGCGGGTGCGATGGTCTTGGTTGTCAAACCAATGTTTTTGGTGAGGATAAAGTAATGTGTCTTTAAGCTCGTTGAGCATTTCAAGGGTAATGCCAGAGCAATCGTTTTTCTTTTTCTTCTTTGATTTTTTGTCATTGCCGTTATGACTGTTGCCGCTGTTATTGTTGGCGGGGTTGTCATTACTTGCGCGCAGTTTTGGGGCTGGGGCTAATTTACTTTTATTAAGTGCGCACAACTGGCGCGTGCAAAAGTCGAGCTCTTTATAGTCAGCATCGGTTTTATCGTCTTTATCGGCCAGTACATTAATGCGTTTGCTAAAGGCCATTTCGGCGTTATAGCTTGGGCACATGTCCTCCCACTTGCCAGCCTCCGACCAACGGCGAATGCTACGCGCACTGGGCATCTCGTCAAGCTCGGCTATTTCGTCCACCGTGTAGCCCTCAACAACATACAAATCTTGTGCTTTTTTGCGTATTTCTGGTCCGTAGTTCGCCATCTATTGCGCCGCTTTTATTAATCCATAGCGGCAGTGTATTCGTTATAAAACGCTTAATCTGTCAGTCAAAAACCTAGCCATTCCTAAAAGTTAAATATAGGAATTTCAAAAAGTTAAACCGTTGGAAAGGAATAAAAAGAGGGTGCAAACTGCAATCACTTTAAAGCAATACGCTTAATTTGCACATATTTAAAAAGGGTTGTTTATGCCAGGTCAACTACGTACTAAACCGTTATCGATTGCCGCTGTAGGTATGACCGTTGACGGCCGCGAAATATCAGAGCAAGACGTAGCCGACATAGTAGAAACCTACAACCCACGTAAATACGGTGCACGCATTAATGTTGATCACGAGTTTAACTGGTCGGGCTGGGCCGCTAAAAATCTTCATAACGTAGATATTCCCGGCATGTTGGGCGATGTAGAAAGCGTTGCAGCCTATGAAAACGAAGAGGGCGTTGTGTGCTTATACGCAGTGCTTGCGCCCAATCAAGGGTTTGTAGAGCTGAACAAAGCAGATCAAGCTGTTTATTTTAGTATCGAAATTAGCCGCGATTTTATGGGCACAGGCAAAACCTACCTAACCGGTTTAGCAGTGACCGACTACCCAGCGAGTTGCTATACCGACCGTATCCATTTCAGTAGTAAGAGTAAGCCAGATGACACGGACGTCTCTTTATTAAAAGTTGATTTAGGATCATGTGAGCCTATCGACGCCGCACCTAAAAAACCATTTTTTAAACGACTATTCGCAAAGGAAGAACCCGACATGAACGAAACACAATTAGCCACAGCCTTAAAAGATGCGCTGGGCACACCGCTTAGTGAGTTTGGTAAAAAACTAGACGGGCTTGCCACAAAGCTTGATTCGTTTTCAACCACAAAAGTGGAAGGTGAAGAAACGCCGCCAGCTGATGATGAAAACACTGAATTAGCTCAAGTAAAAGAAGAGCTATTAAAAACAAAAACAGCATTAGGTGAACTTAACGACAAGTTTACTAAAGCGTTGAAAACACCTGCGGGTGATACCACTGACGCCGACGAAGAACCCGAAGGCGATGAGGGTAAATACAGCAACTGCTTGTAATTACATCACCAACTTAACTTAGCTAAACGCAGGAAAGAATATGAAAACCAGAACTAGAGAATTATTTGTCGCCATTATGGCAGGCATGGCCGTTAATTACGGCGTTACATCAATGAGTGAACAGTTCAACGTTGAGCCTACAACCGAGCAGCGCTTATATGATGCTGTTTATGAATCGGCTGAATTTTTACAGATGATCAACACCGTACCGGTTGACGACTTAGTTGGTCAGTCAGTGATCATGAGTGTAGACGGTGGCGTAACAGGTCGTGCAGGCGTTGAAACTGACGACACCAAAGAGCGTAAAACCCGTGATGTATCAAAGCTCGATAAACGTGAATACCGTTGTTACCCAACAGAATGCGACATTCATATCACATGGGTAAAAATGGATCAGTGGTCTAAGTTCCCTGATTTTCATAATCGTTATCGTAATCACGTACGCCAGGCTATTGCGCTCGACATTATTAAAATTGGTTGGAATGGTACGCGCGTAGCTGATACCACAGATATTACAGCCTATCCAATGATGAACGATGTAAACATTGGCTGGCTACAACTAATTCGCCGCGATGCACCCGAGCGCGCAATTAGTGAAGGCGCAACCGCTGGCGAAATTCGTATTGGTGCTGGCGGCGATTACGAAAACCTAGACCAAGCGGTTCACGATGCATTGCAAGGTACTCCAGAGCACAAACGTGCAAACATGGTGGCTATTATTGGCGACGAGCTTTTAGCGCAAGACAAAAATAAGCTGTACGCCAAGCAAGCACATACCCCAAGTGAAAAAACCAAGATTGAGCTGCAACAGGTGATTGATACCTATGGCGGTTTAATGACATACAAAATCCCTTTTTTCCCTGCTCGTGGCATTTTAGTCACCAGCTTTGACAACTTAAGTCACTACGTACAAACGGGATCAACGCGTACCAGTGTAGAAAACAACGCTAAGAAAAAACGCGTTGAAGACTACCTATCACGAAACGATTGCTACTACGTAGAAGACCTTGAAAAAGTAATGTATTTCGAATCAACCAGTATCAAGTTACCAAATTCAGACGGTAGCGCCTGGGTTTAAATTTTCGGTAAATTCCCATTTGGCCGGCTTGTTTAATCCAATTTTCAAGCCGGTCTTTTTAACCACATTAAAGAGTGTTTTTAAATGAGCTTAGTCAAAAAATCATTAGCCAAAGCAGCAAGCAGCGTACCAACAAGCACTGACGAAAAAGCGCCAACGGTCGCGGCAACAGCCACGAGCACCCATGCGCCAACCACTATCACTACGCAAACCGAGTACCAGCTTTATGCAGCAGCCATCGAATCTGACTTAGCTCAATTAAAAACATTTACTGATATAGCCGACAAAGCAACTTACAAGTCTGAAGCGTTAGAACGCCAAGATTATTTAGGGTATATCAATAAATATCGACTAAGCGGCCAGTGCCATCCGAACACGGTTTTAGCATGGGTGTTTATTTGGTTGGTTGATCTTAAACGCTGGGATGCGGCGCTAGAACTCCTGCCGTTTATGATTGAGCAAAAGCAACCGCTACCCACGGTATTTAATACCAAGCATTGGCCTGCGTTCGTTATCGACCAACTCTATGACGATGCAAATTACTACCTATCAGAATCAAAGCAGCAAGGCTTATTTGATATTAGCTATGTACTGCGTGGCTTAATTAATACCGTTAAAAACCAAGACTGGAACGGGCTTGAAGTGGTAGGCGGCAAGTTGTACGCCATTGCGGCAAAGGTTGATGCCGCATTACACAATTATGGTAATGCACTGTTATTTGCAGAGCACGCACAAGCCATTAACGACAAAGCTGGGGTTAAAGGTTTAGTCGATAAGTTAACAAAGCAATTAAAAGCAACGGTTAACGAGTAACAGCTCCAACGCCGGTGGGCAACTTAGCACTTCGTCAGCATTCGTTGTTTGACGCCCTGTGACTAAGTGGCGCCCACACCCAATTTAATGTGTGTTTTTACAGGTGCAATATGAATTTAAGCGGTATGCCACAAGCAGATTTACAAAGCATTAATGTTGATGTGCCAGGCAATGGCTATTACCCGACATTAAGCACGGCTTATTTTATAGAGCATTACGCCGTTGCCCAAGCATACGCCAGCAAAAGTGAGCTGCTTGTTGAAAAGCTAAAGCGCGCACAGACCGAGGTAAACCAAGAACTAGTAAGCGCTGTGCTTACTAACGGCACACCATTAAACGCACAACAAATAATTTTTTATAACGATGCAGTGTATAGCAAAGCCAAAGCTAATTTATTGGTATCCAAGCTTGGCAGTACACACCGTGAAAACGCAACAGCACAGTCGCAATCAGCCATTGATAACTTTGAACACTGGCAACGCGAAAGCATAAACGCCATGCGCTTACTGCAAGCACTAAGCCCTAATTTATCGGTAGAGCTGTTATGAGCAAAAGCAAAATTGAAAAGCTTAAACAGCATTTAGTGAGTGTTGAGTATCAAGGGCATAAGTTGGCGCTTAATACCCAGTTTGATAGCTGGATAGAAGGCGGGCGCATAGAGCCAAGTAGTAAAACAATGAATGGTAACGGGTTATTGGCAGCGCGGTTTTATTACTCAGGTGTGATCAGCATTAATCCATGCTTTGCGCCGGCTGCGTTAATTTGTGCCTTTGCATCGTTTTGGTTGCAAAACAATGGCGGGCGTTATGACAGCACCGATATTGAATTTAGCGCCGATGTAAACGACGACAACAGCAATGAAGTAGAGCTGACTATTAACCAGTTGTGTGAAGACATAGAACTAATACAAACAGACAATGGCCCCTTTGAATTAAACGGTAACCGTTACGACTTTGGCGAGCAAAGTCTATGGGTTGCTGAATCATTTTTACTGCAAGGCACTGTAAGCCGTGCTTAACGTTAAATTTGACGAAGGGCGCAGCAAAGACCAATTAGCGTTTTTACAACTTAAGCCTAATAAACGGCGCAATATATTACGTCGTGTTATTCGAACAACGAATAAAAGCAGTAAAGAGCGGATCACCAAGCAAACGGATTTAGCAGGTAAAACATGGCAAGGCAGAGCAAACGGTAAAAAAAAGAAAATGCTCACCAAGCTTAAAAAGTTTATGAAGGTTCGCCACAGTGCAAACGACGCCAGTGTTTATTTTTCAGGGGGCAACAGCGGAAAAATAGCCCGCGCCCACCAAGTGGGCATAAGCCTAGATGCAGGCAAGCCAAAAGGCAGTGCCGCACAAAATAAAGAAGGGCCAGCCACGCGAAATTTAGCCAGGGCATTAATAGCCGAGGGTTACAAAATACCGCGTCGTAAAGGCAAGGGCAGTAAACGCCCAAGCATTAAATGGATAACAGAGAATTTAAGCATTAACCAAGCAGGGTTTTTACTTCGTGATTTAAAGGGCAGCTCAAGTAAGAGTACATGGCAAATTGACTTGCCGGCCCGCTCATTTTTAGGGCAAACGCAGCGCGAAGAAAAGCAGCAAATGAATTTTATTTTAAACCAGGCTATGCACGTTGCGTAGCGCAAAGCAAAAGGAACGATCATGGCACAAGGTAAAGTAACCGTTGCCGCCATACAAACAGGCAGTGGCGCTACGAAACAGATTGAACGCAGTGTGTTGTTTATCGGTCAAGCGAGTGAGAACAACGGCAAAATTTTATCTATTAATGCACAAAGTGATTTTGATGTTGAGTTCGGCGCCGCCGACTCCCCACTAAAAACACAAGTAAAAGCATGGCAACGCAACGGTGATGACTTAGTGAGTGGTTATGCCATCCCGCATGGCGCAGGCGATAACGTAATGGCCCTTATTGATAAAGCAATGGATCAGGATGTTAGCCCTGAAATTATTGTTATTTGTACGCCAGTTACAGGCAAAGCCGACATTGAAAGCTACCAAGCCAAAGCGCTTGAAATTTTATCGAGCCTTGCTCGTCGTGTTCGCTTTTTACTTGCAGCACCTGGCTTAACGGCTGAGCAAAGTTGGCCTGATTTAGTGACTTCATTACAACCGTTAACCGATGGCGTAGTAGGCGATCGTGTGGCTGTTATCCCGCTTTTATTCGGTGACGAACTAGGTGCAGTAACAGGGCGTTTATGTAAAAGCGCAGTCACTATTGCTGATAGCCCAATGCGTGTGCTTACGGGTGCAATGTCATTGATGCCACACCCAGAAGATGCCGCCGGCAACCCCTTAACCAACTCAACCACGGCGGCACTTGATGCGCTGCGTTTTAGTTGCACTCAGTTTTATGCTGATTTTGATGGTACGTATTTTGGCGATGTAAACATGCTCGACGCTGAAGGCGGTGATTTTCAAAAAATTGAAATTGGCCGCATTGTTGATATGGCTGCACGTGCTGTGCGCATTATTGGGATTCAAAACGTTAAAAATCGTCGCTTAAACAACAGCAGCACCGGGATTGAATTTGGTAAACGCATTATGGGTAAACCGCTGCGCGACATGGCACGCTCTATCAATATTGGTGCCGATAAGTTCCCTGGTTTAATTCGCGCCCCAAAAGACGACAGTATCAACCTAACGTTTATGAATGCGACCACATTACAAGTCGTACTTAAAGTTAAACCAATCGATTCACCCAACACCATCATTGTTGGGATCATGTTAGATAACGCAGAGTAGGAGCGCAAACATGCAAAAAGTACTAGGCGGTAAAGACTTCGATATCTTCATTGGTGATTCGATGGTTCATGTTATGGAAGCGACTTGCAAAATTACGGATGGGCGCACCGTTAAAAAAGTGCGCGGTATTCCAAAGGGCTTTATTGATGGCGATGTTGAAGGCGAAGTAACACTAAAGCTTGATCATGAAAATTGGTTAATCGTGCAAGCGCAAGCTGAAAAAGCAGGCAGTTGGAAAGGTATTGAACCGTTTGATATTGCGTTTAATGCAGAAGTAGCTGCAGGTAAAAAGAATGTTGAAGCATTTGGTTGCCTGCCGCAGCTGGACGAAATTTTAAACATTAAAGCCGATGGTGGCGAAGAAGACACCACATCAATCAAGTGTCCGATTACTAGCCCTGATTTTGTCAAAATTAATGGTGTGCCATACCTAACTGACGATGAAGTGAGAGATTTGTAATGACTAAAGCCATTCGCACACTAACTGCCACAACATTACTAAGCACCTTGCAAGCATGTGGGCATAAAGTATTTGAGGGTGAATTAAACCTAAACATTATAGGCATTCGCCATACAAACACCCGCGCCAACACGTTTAACGATGCAATTTGTGTGTTGTATCAGCAAAACAGCGAATGGCAGTTAAAGCAGTATAAAGCCACAACAGATGCCGGTATTTACTGGCGTAAAAACCCAATGAACATAGACGGCACAGCGGTGCTAGTTGCAGGGCAGCATAAAAGCTTATGGACGTTGGGTTATCACCAAGGCAAGTATCGCGCCCTTGTACAGCATAAACCGGTTGTTGTTTTACGTGACAACAACAAAGACACCGAGTTAGACACGGATGTCACACCCCAAGCAGAGCTACAACAAGGTTACTTTGGTATTAATTGCCACCGTGCAAACAGCAAAACCACATCAACCCAAGTTGATAAGTGGTCAGCCGGTTGCCAGGTGTTTGCAAATCCCAATGACTTTGATGAATTTATTGCTTTGTGTGAGCAATCAGCAGCCAAGTACGGCCCTTATTTTACCTACACACTGCTAGAACAAGCAGATTTAAAAGAGAGTATTGATCATGGCGTTTGAGAAAAAAATCACATTAGAAACACCCGTTGGCGAAATCACATTTAATGTAAATGGCGCCGACTACAACAAATACATTAACTCGACTCAGCCAAATAACAAAGTGCAGCCGGCAACTAACTTTTTATTAAACACAGTGGTTGAAGCCGACGCTAAAAAGCTCAAAGAGCTGGTACAGCAACCGGGTGCCGCGTTGTTTTTAGTGGGTGCCATTGTTGAAGAATACCAACCTGAGTTTAATTTTACGGTAAAAAAATCGAAAGCCGAGCCAAGCAAATAGGCAAAAGCAGGCTCGATCAGTTACTGGCATATCACGCTAAATACTTTGGCAATGTACCAGTCACTGACGAGAGCTTGGCACAGGCGCTTTACCTTGAAACATCACAGCAAGAAAACTTTGTAACAGCCGTAAATAACGGTATTTGCACAGCATTAGGCGGCGAGTAATTAATGGCAACACTCAGCAAATTAGACAAGCTTACTTATTCAATCGGGATCATCGATAAAGTGACGGGTCCGGTTAATAAAGTGATGGCTAAAATAAATCAGCTGAGTCAGCAAACCGCCGCTGCACAAGATCAAATGATGCGCGGCGCAACCACGGCCGTGGGTGGCGGTTACGCACTTGCTAAATCGCTCGCGCCTGCAATTGACCACGTTGCTGCTTTGGGCGAGGTGCAATCACTGGGCGTTACCGACGACGCCTTGCAACAACTGACTAAAACATCTTATAAGTTTGGTTTTCAATTTGGGGGTAACTCGGCCGAGTTCGTCCGCAGTGCTTACGATATTCAATCAGCTATTGCCGGTTTAAATGGGTTTGAGCTATCTGAATTTACCAAAACGTCAAACATACTAGCGGTAGCAACCAAAGCCGACGCAGCCACTATTACCAGCTATATGGGCACCATGTATGGCATCTTCGAAAAGACCGCCAATAAAATGGGCAAAGCGAATTGGGTAAACCAAATCGCAGGGCAAACCGCCACCGCCGTACAGCTTTACAAAACCACCGGTGCAGAAATGCAAGCCGCGTTTTCAAACCTTGGGGCGACCGCGACAAACATTGGCTTAAGTTCAGCTCAACAATTCGCGTTAGTGGGTGAACTGCAACTGGTTGCTAAATCAGGCTCTGTGGCTGGCACGCAAGCGGCCTCATTATTACAAGGCATTGGTAAAGCACAAGATGCATTAGGCATAAAATTAACCACAGATAACGGCGACATGCTAGCAATAGACGTAGTGCTGGGGCGCATTAATAACCGCTTATCCTCACTGGGTTCTGTAGCGCGCGGCGATGTGCTAACGCAAATATTTGGTAAGCAAGGTGCAAAAGCCGTTGATGTATTGAGTACCAAAGTCGATAAGCTAAAAGACGGCATCACCGTTTTTGAAAACGTACAAGACAGCTCCAAAGCAATCGAAATGGCCAATATTATTGCCAGCCCTTGGGATAGATTAGGCGGTTCGTTTAATGCGGCCGCTACAGCAATGGGCAGTCGTTTACTTCCCGTTGTGGAACCCTTTATAGAATTACTCTCAGCAGGCTTTGCGGTTATCGTCTCGTTAACTGAGCGTTTTCCGATTTTATCCAGTGTAATTGCAACACTTGTAGTGGGCATTGTGGCGCTTATCTCTATTTATGGCGTGGTCATGTTCATGATGGGCCTATACAAAATGGCGCTGATAACAAGTGGAGCGCTCACAATGGGTTTAACAGTGATAACTAAATTATGGCAAGGCGCACTCATTGCGTTGCGTGTATTGGGTTTTTTATCACTCATTGCAACGATGGGCGCGGCGGCCATTGCCATGGGTACATTTAAAGCAGTTATGCTCGCAGGCCAAGCGGCTACATGGTTGTTTAATGCAGCGCTTTGGGCAAACCCAATTACGTGGGTAGTAGCGGGTGTTATTGCGCTCATCGCGGCGGTTGGTGCGCTTATCTATTACTGGGATGACTTAGTGGCTGCGTTTCAAAATACCGCATGGGGGAAAGTATTAATGGCGGTGTTTGATAGTGTGAAAGCGGCCTTTAATGGGGTGATTGATAGCGTAAAATGGGTGCTCGAAAAGCTCGGTCTGATTGACGATACCGAGGCAAAAATAAAAACAGAAGCGACCTCAACACACGAAAACATTAACCGTGCTCAGCCTAGCAATTTAGTCATGCAAAATGCAGATCAAGCGTTCAGCCGTGACTACGGCCAAGCTGTGATCAACAAAGCTAACCAAGTACCCGGTAATAAAGCCAGCACCCACTATGCTGCAGTGAATGATGTTACATATTTGAATCGAACGCAGTTAGACAAAGGTCAAACTAATAACGCTATTAACTCAACATTACAGAGCAGTAATGCCATTGAGCAAACAAATAGCGCGTTGGCACAAACGAACACATTAAATAACCGCAATGTAAGTTCAACTGTGACGAATGGATTAATCAATATCGCGCCTGTAAACACTGCTATTAATAACAATGCTTCAGCAAACGATGCTGCTTATTTTGCAAGCGCAACAACGCATAGTGTAGTTAACCCAGCATTACAAAATAGTATTGTTACAAACCAAAAAAATAAGGTTTTGGCACAAACCAGCGCAGTAACCATGGCTGCAAACGATGCTGCTTATTCAACAACGGGCAACATCAATAACAGCGCGACTAACTCATTATTACAAAGCAGCCCAGCTACACATAACGATGTTGGCCACAATGCACAATCAACACAGTTCGTAACACAATCAGCGATAGGAAATGGCAATACACGCACAGCTAATCATTTTACTAACGCGGCCAATTCACCTGTTTATAGTCAAAAATATGAACAACTCGCCCGCTTTAATCTAGGTGCAGCGCCATTACAACGATTGGCAATGGTCAAAACAGATCAGGCAATTACTAACACAGCGAACGCGTACAGCGTTGAGCCGTTAAATACTGAGCAACAACACACGAATAGCTATAAAGCCAAAGTACAAAAATCAGCGTTTTTACAAAGCCTAACGAGCAGCACCAGCCAGAGCAGTTCAAGCGAGAGCGATAACAGCAAGCGTGTGCACATAGACAATTTAACGATTAAATCTGACGACTTAGCGCAAAGCTTTGAACAAATGATGGAGCTAGCAAGCTGATGAACTTTGATATTGCACTGCACATAGATTTAGCCGTTGAGGATAATGATTTTGTACTTAATGACTCGCTGACACCCAGTACATTAAGTAAATCGAATGTGGTGGCGCAAGATATAAAGCATCGAATTTTAGAAAGCGGTTTACTCATAAAGCTGATTGGTCTGCGCAATAAAAACGGCATAGCGCCCATTTTAACCGAGCTCGAATTACTAACCGAGCAAGACAATCGGATTAAGCCTGGCACTATAAAAGTGTACCGAAATGACGACGGCACATTAAGTATCACCGCGCAAACGCGCCAATACGGGAGCCTACAAAGTGGACTTTAAAACCCTAATGCAAAATGCAGGTTTGCCAATGGATGAGCAAACAGCGCAAGCGCAGTGGCAAGCACAGTTAAAAGAGCAAAACATACAAGTTGCCAACAATTCACCCTTTGGCCCATTTTGGCGAACCGTTGAAGCGTTGCTAACAAAGCCCGTCGTGCAGCTGTTTAATTGGCTAGCAACGCAGCTAATGCCTGACTTATTCATTATGACAGCAAGCCGAGCTGCACTGATTGAACGCCATGGCCCTGCACGTAATGTGTTTATTCAAGCGGGCGTAAAAGCACAAGGATTATTAACGTTTACACGCGAAAGCGACGAGGGCGAAAGCGCCATTGTGGCAGGAACCGCCGTGGTAACCGATGTGCTAGGCGATAAAGTGTATAAGCTTATACTTTTACAGGATGTATATTTTGAACAAGGGCAACGCACTGCGTATGCATTGGCTGAAGCCTATGAAACCGGTGCAGCTTATAACTTACCCGCAGAGGCTTACCGATACTTTACTGGGCAACAAGAAGGGATCACCGTAACCAACAATGATGATTGGTTAATTAAGCCAGGCTCTGATGATGAAGACACTGAGCATTATCGCCTACGCATTCGTAACGTATTTGGTACAGCCTCCCGCTGGCATATCAATGCTGTATACAAACAAATTATTGCTAGCTTTGCTGTACCAATAGATAACATTGAAATTCTAACCAATGCACCACGTGGACCTGGCACGGCTGATGCGTATATTTACTTAGATGTTGGCCCTGTACCAACAGCACTATTGAGTGCCATTAACCAACATATTCGTACCGCAGGTCACCATGGTCTAGGGGATGACTTTATGGTTTACGCTATGGCAACCAACGGGTTTGATATAACCGCAACCTATAAGTTACATGACAACAGCCACGCTATTCAAGACGACTTAACCACGTTTATACAAGCCGCATTTCGTCAAAATGCAGCGTATGCACCTACACGCGTAACGCATCAAACTGTGTTCAGCATTAGCCAATTAATAACACAGTGCCATGAACAATTTAGTGAACTGCAATCAATCAAGTTTGATATTGACGACATAACCGCCGCCAACTGGTTACCGGTACTTACATCACTAACCGTTAATGAGGTTGCAAATGGCTAACGAAATCGCGACATGGCTCAATAAAGGTTACGCCGAAAAACTTGTAAAAGCGGCCACAGGCTATTGGGTGCAATCGCGCGACTATGTTATGTGGGCAGTGAACCAAAAAGACGAGTTAAAAAATGAAGAGCCTGTATTAGGGTTTCTGGCATGGGAGCGCTTAACAAACCGCTTAGATGATGAGCCAATCGAGCTATACAGAAAACGCGTACAGCATGCATTAGTTAATACTATTGACGCTGGCGAAATGGCATCCGTAAGAAGTATTTTCGACCGCTTAGGGTTAGAAGTACTCAATGTACGTGAGCGCATTGATGGGCGAGATTGGGACATTATTGCCATTGATATGTCTGACTCAACGCTTGCAGGCAATAACGATTTATTACCCGAACTTATTCAGCTGTATGGGCGAACGTGTAGGCGTTATGAATTAACCGTGCATAACAAAGCTGATGTATCACTGAGCTTAGGATTAACGCACGTACAGTGGGATAGCTGTCACATTGATCACCCACTGCATTTAGCAACGCAAAATAAAGCGCAGCAACAATACAGTTATGGTTTTACTGATTTGCAAAATGAAAGTTGCGAAGCACCACTGTATGCAATTACGCACGATGTAAAACACGTATTGCCATTCGAGCAGTTATATCAATTTCTAGGGTGTGACAACCTTGTAAGTAATACACATCCCCAAGCAATCACTACTGATGTACAGCATATTATTGCCGCACATCATCACTATGGATTTTTAAGTAAAGAGGGCGGTGTAAGTATCGCCAAGGAGCCATTATGACCCAAGCGATCACCGGCATTATGACCAACGCTGGCAAAAGTTACATCACAACCCGCGCGCTGCAAAACTCAGGGCTCGATGTTAAAGAATTAGTGTTAGCAAACATTCCTAATTTAAATGAAAGCGCAGAGCGTAACCCCAATGAAAGCATGCCTAGCACTTTGCAAATTGTGTATCGGCGCAATATTGATACGTCAGGCTATGTTGATTCAAATACCGTGGCATGGGCCGTCATACTTGAGCAGGACGTTGGCGACTTCGACTACAACTGGATTGGGTTAGTAACAGAAGACGGTACTTTGCTAGCGATTGATTACTTGCCACTACAACGCAAGCGCCAGGGCGTAAACAATGTACACAACCGCTCGTTTGTATTGAAGTTTGCAGCGGCTGCAGCATTAGCGCGGATCACCATCCCTGCACAATCGTGGATGTTCGATTACAGCCCACAAATTGATGCAATTAACACACATTTAGCCAGTATTGTGACGAGCCAAGTTAAATCCATGACACGTCATGTAAAACAAGTACTTAAGGAAAATAGCATATGAATGAATCAGATTTAGGTCGCGTTGTTGACGCATGTGAACAACTAACCGATGCCGTAGAAAAACACTCTGCGGCTATAAGTGAAAGAGTAAGCACTGTGTCGCAGTCTATTTTAAACAATTTGTCAGGCGACAGAGATGTTACTTTTTACGTTGATGTTAATGGCAGTAATGCAAATTCAGGCTCGAGTACGGAGCCATTTCAAACGTTATTGCATGCTTTAAACATAATTCCTGCCGGGAAGTCTGCAACGATAAAATTATCAAGATCACAAAAGCATGTGGTTGATGGCAATGTAAATTGTTATGCAAGTAAGGTAATTATCGTACCTGATAGCAAAAATATTGATCAGTCTAAAAGCATAGATATTGACGAGACGACACCTGAAATTATCTTCCTCAGTGGAAGTGTCTTTTTTTATGGGAACTTGTTATTGGGCTATTTTAAACAGTCTTTAGTTATTAATGCAAAGTTCGACAAGTATGGAGGCATCAGTTTTTGGGGGGGCGGGGCTGTGATCATTGCACGAAGCAAGGTCATTGTAGATTTAGAAAGTGCAGAGCAAGGGGTATTCGGTGGTGACTTAAATTACTTACTCCCAACCAAAATTGGTCTAAGAGAAGTCGAATTTGAGCTATTAAATGGTTATTTATCTTTGAATGGAACCTCAGTACTGGCTAATACGTTATGGGGGGTGAATTACATTAATGAACTCGTCAATGAGCCTACGGTTCAAAATACAATTACCAATATTCCTTATGCACCGGAGTAATTATTTATGTTATTAAGCGGAACATTAAACGGTAAAAAAGTCTGTAATATTGAAGCAAGCTCAGATTTAATTACAGAAGTTCAGAAGGTTGAGCTTCAAAAATCTGTTGATAGATTATGTCTTCGTAAAAAGAGAAATGCACTTATCTCGAAATATGACTGGACACAAATGCCGGATGCGCCTTTAACCCAAGAGCAGAAAGTTGTGTGGTCAGAGTATCGCCAAGCATTACGAGATTTACCGCAACAGTTCGAAAATATACACGATGCTGTATGGCCTGTTGCACCTAATGCATAACATTGTACTTTGTTATCACCAAACGGCCGCCCCTTGCTCAATGCAAGCGGGCGCGCAGTTACTTGCATTAGCGATCAAGGACGCGTCGCGAACCGATAAACCCACACGCTTTAATGGTTTGCTGCTATCAGTGAGCGCAAATGACCCCGCAGCATTAGCTAGCAAATTAAAAACAATAAACGAATATTGCCCAATACCTGAGTTTATTAGCTGTGCTCAATACGGCCAAAGTCAAAGCGCATTAGAGCAAACTCAGCTCGTAACCTATGACGGCCAAAGTATCGAATGGCAAATAAACACATTGCAAAACTTGACGCCAATACGTGAGCAACAAATAGCGGACGAAATTGCTACTGTAAACGACAGTGGCAAGCAATTAATAAACACCATTGACGATGCATTAACTCAAACCGTTGAGCTAAAAAAAGCACGCGACGAGCGATTAAATCAGGCGCAATTTACTGTCCAAAGTAGTGGGGTCGATATGCAATTAATAACAGCCGGCTCAGCAATGCAGGTTGCCGACTCAGTTGGTAGCAAAGGCAATGAGCATAACTATTGGGCGATGTGTTTGTTTGTTGGCGAACCAAGCGAGCTTAATCATATTAAAGAGGTGTTATGAGCATATCGTTAGATGGCTGGAATATCCCCGGGTATGAAACGCGGGTCAATGCTGGTATTAAATTAGCCGGCGGCGATATGTCAGGCATGGGAAGTTTTGCGCTCATTAGCGATCAAGGTGTTAAGCCTGGCATATTAACTGTGAGCACTAAAATACCGCTTAATGAAGAGGGGGCTTTAGCATTGCTTATTAGCAAAGCGAAAGCACTTGATGAAAACGGCGCCCGTATTATTTACACAATTAATAATGCATTGGCAGAGGCTTATAAAATACGTAAAGCCAAATTTGATGGCGAGGTAAAGGCTGTAGAACTTGAAGAAAAGCGCGCATGGCAAATCACCTTTAAACTTATTGAAGTACAGTCCGTATCAGAGCGTGAGCAACAACAGCTAGATGGTACAGCAAACCAAAATGCACAGTCGCAAGCGGTCACTTCAAATAACGATGTACAAAGTAAATTTGCAGCAGTGGAGGGGCCATGAGTACCCGCTTATCCGATACGCTAACAATTGGGGGTAAACCAGTAACGAGCATCGTTACTAAAAGCGTACAACTTGATATAGCCAGCACTGGTCGTGCAAAGTTTGAAATAGTGACAGAGCAAGTGCCAAGCGGATTAGTGGAGCTGCATTTAGGTTACACGCTAGATAATATGGTCCCGTACTTTCTCGGCGTTATCGAATCAAAACACCAGGCAAACGGCCGTTGGTATTTAACTTGTCGCGAATTACTCGGCGCATTAAGTTTCACTGCCCCCCTTGTAGTTCGCCATGCAACAATCAAAGCTGTGCTTGATGAATTGGCAAAGCTCGGTGTTGAATTTGTGACTCCAAATAACGCCGGCTATTTAAATAAAATGATACCCGCGTTTTACCATAGCGGCACAGGTATTGAAGCGCTAAAGCAAATAGGCAAAGCATGGGGCATTAGTGATTTTATATTTCAACAACGCCCCGATGGCAAAATATTTGTAGGCAGTTGGCACGACTCCCGCTGGCCGCTTGCAGCAATAAACGATTTTCCAGAGCATACAATAACAGCCCAAAGCTCAACTACCGGTGAGTTGATCGCCATTCCAAAATTAAGACCAGGCATACAGCTAAACGGGCGTCATATTACCGAAGTAACCTTAATTAATAACAGGATGCACATACGATGGTCAAACAAGCCATTAAACGCCTAATACAGCGCTACTTTCCAGAGTTAAACGAGCGTAAACACCTGCCGCAACTTGCACGTATCGAAAAAATATACGACCTACCAAGTGACGCCGCAGCAATCAGCACCGCGTTTAGGCCTCTAAAAGCGGCCGACGTACAGCTATTCAACCCGCTCACAAATGAGCCATTAGCCGTGCCTGTATTTGAGCAAGTAACACTCGGGACAGGGCAAGCATCCGATCACGGTTTGTTGAACGAACCTATGCCAGGCATGCAGTGTTTAATACAATACATTGATGGCCTAAACAGCCATCCCGTCATCACCAGTTTATTACCATGGCAAAGTTTAGTGCCAGAGCACAAACGCACCGATGTTACGCTACAGCAAAACGGCTGCAGCAAAATACAAGGCCGCGACGGCAACTGGCACACCACAACTGATGGCGATATAACCCAAACCAGCGATACCACAAAAAGAAAATCGCGCAACTGTTTAGAAAATCATCATGAACGCAATACCAATATAGCCATGCACGACACATTAAAAATAGACGGCAACCAAATAACCGAAGTCATGGGTGCCCTGAAAACAGTAGTAGGTGAAAAAGCATTAATTGTAGCTTTAGAAGGGCTGTTACTTGGCAGTAAAAAACAGGTAGATATTGAAGCCACCGAAAACATGAACCTAACCACACTAAAAACCCTCCACGCTAAAGCCACAGAACTAGCAAAGGTAGAAGGTGCAACAGTGTGGCTAGGTAATAATTCAGTAAACGTGGCTCAAGTACTCCTTGATTTAATAAGCCTGGTTAAAGACATAAACCAAAGTTTAGAAACTCACGGCCATAAAGATCAGGGAGCAGGGCCTCCAATAACAAAGGGCGAATTTACAGGCCACAAATCAACAGCAAGTGATTTGAAAAGTATATTAAAGCCAATTGTGGCTAATTAATTTTTGGTGCTGAATTTAAATTTTTCTTTGACTGTTTCATCATAGAGTGATGTGTATTCAAACTCTAGAGTCAATTTGGATGTTATTTCGCTTTCAATCTCGTTTTTACTTTGTTGACTTGTTCTGTCATCAAACTGTAATTCCAATATAATTATTGTTTCGCCTTGAGCTATATAACTATTTTGTTTTTGTGTAGAGGTAATTGGTGGTTTTTTGTATGCACAATACGCCCGAAATTTTTCATTAATTATTGTTTCGAAGTCTTCGTATTCGATGAGTTCATCATCATAAAAAAACTTAAATTCATCTACTTTTGCTGGACCTAAACCTTTGTTGGTTATTGAAAATGTAAAGGCTTCTACATGTAGGTTAATATTACTGCATATTGCAGGTCTGACAGATAGCTCATTGTGCCGTTTATTTGACTTTGATTGCTGCCAAGTAAAGTAGATCGCAACTATCGCTATAAGTGTTGAAATTAAGGGTAAGGCGAACTTTAGAATTAGATCCATAATCGTGCAATCTCATATTAGAGCGGAGAATAAGAGTTGTGTATATATATGTGTATAAAACATTTTGAATGTTTGTTTTATTTGTTTTAAATCAGATGCTTGATGTCATTATCTCATAGTCGTGCCAATAGATTGTTGCTTGATTTTGCTCTTGATATGCCATTTGAAAACCCTGAGTAGTTAACTTAAAAACGCCTAAATACACGCCAAGTTACTAAAATAATGAATTATTTAGATTATGGCATATGGGCGAGGGAGTTTATAGGTTTGGGTGATAAATGAGGTGTTTAGTGCTTTTTAGTAATGAAATAATAAAAACTGTTTACATAAGTAATCAAGGTGTACTAATATAGATTCGTGGGTGCTAATCGCCCATTTGCTTTGTTTTCTATCGTGTATTAAACAGAAAAACGACGCTCTAACGAGCGAATCAATAGTAAATTACCATTGATTCTTGACCCGCCTCCGCGCACTTAGGTTCCTTTTGACCTGCAGCTGTTTTAGCTACAAAAGGACTCCAAAATAAGCGACGGTTGTCTGGCATTGATTAGAGAGGTCGGCCCAAAGGTCATTATTAAGATTTCTGTAAACGTTTTTATTGGTCTGGCAGACAATTAAGTCAAAACTAATAAGGAACAAAAAATGTATAAGTTAAAACTACACATTATTTACACGAACAAAAATGAAAACACAGATATTAATATTTTAGTAAATGTTGATAAATCTGAACAGCAAAATGACCAGGGCCTAAAGGGTAAACTAGGACTAGTTTTAGACTATTTCCCTTTGGTTGTTCGATTATTAAGTGTCGCACCAGTAATCTTGGATGCAATCTCTAAAATGATTTAATAGCTGATCTCTCTTTTTCACTTTATTTTGGTACCTTATGGATAAGCCTTTATACCCATGCAAGCCTATTGGTTCAATAGAAGTTCTTGCTAAAACTCTTGGTATACACACTAGTAAATTACAGAGTATCTCAAAAAAAATTGAAGAGTCATACACCCCTCACACACTTAAACCAAACTCTAGTACGGGTAAAGTCCGAAGCGTTTTCGACCCAAAATTTGAATTAAAAAAACTCCAAAAACGAATTAACTCAAGAATTTTTGAAAATATCAAATTCCCGGAGTATTTACAGGGTGGATTAAAAGCTACAGCATCTTGCAAACGTGATTATGTAGAAAATGCAGAAATTCATGGACGAAGCAAAACATTAATCAATCTTGATGTAAAAGATTTTTATCCCAACATTAAAGTAGATACTGTAAGAGATATATTTAAAAATTTTTTTCGATTTAGTGATGATGTTGTTGATATTTTAACTGTGATTACGACATATAGAGGTTGCTTACCTCAAGGTGGGTGTACTTCAAGTTACTTAGCTAATTTAGTTTTTTATAACAATGAATATCGTTTATTTAGTTCACTTAGAGGTCGAGGTTTAAGATATACAAGATTACTTGACGACATTACAATTTCATCTAAAACGGCTATTGATAATAAAGTTCGAGAAAAAGCAATTAAAGATGTTGCTGCAATGCTTAAGAAGAAAAATCTTAGGTTAAAATCTAGTAAAACTAAAATCACAGATCGCACTGAGATGCATAAAGATTTTGAGGTGACAGGGCTATGTGTTAGAAGTCGCTTGCCCAACATACCCAAAAAAGAACGAAAATATATTAGGCAATTAGTTTTTAATTGCGAAAAAATCGGTAGAAATGACAAGACAAGTAAAGAATATCATTCATTGTGGAATAAAACCTCAGGATTAGTTACAAGATTAGGGCGGTTAGGTAATACACAAGCTTCAGACTATCGTTCGCGATTATCTGAAGTACTCCCCGAGTATGATGAATACGAGGAGGCTAAACTTGTTAAAAGGTCAAATGCTGCTTTAAAAGTTCCTCAAAGTGAGCACCTAAAATGGGGAGTGATCAAACGGTATAATATTATAATTTATCATTTAGGAATTTTAACAAGAACTAAAGCTTTGTTAGCTAGAAATTTGAGAAATAAATTAAAAGAGCATTATAGTCTAGTTCCATCGGTTAAAGATTTTTGGGAAAAATAAATGTCAAAAGAACAAGGATATATAAATGCATTCAATGACTTTAAAGGTTTTGGATTTATAAGAAGGGAAAAAGGTAAAGATGTATTTTTCTCAATTGATGACCTTGAAGATGGTTTTGATATAGATTCCGTATTAGTAGGTATGAGATTAAATTTTAGTATAATTGATACTTCAAAAGGCCCAAGAGCCACAAGTATAAAAATCAAATGAGCAGTTTCTTATCGCCTGGATATAGTTAATAGGTAACTAAGTGTTAGACTAAAGTCTATAGGTTAGATTTATTCACTTGTTAGGTTTGTTTTAATCGTTTGTCGGTTTTGTGTTAATTCTCTAAAGTTTAGTTGTCGGCAACAAGTACGACTAACTTAACAGGACAATAATCATGAAACTTACTCTTATCAAAACTATCGCTCTTAGCTCACTACTTACATGTTCAGCTGCTGCAATGGCTGATCAAAGTGATTACAAATTAATGGTTATTGAAACTGCAACAGCGCCACAGCCACTTGAGCAATCATTTAATAGCTGCGCACTGAATGTTAAGTCAAAAAATTACGCTGAAGCTGAAGCAATTTGTACTAAAGCAATCGCACTTTTAAAAGACGCAGATGGCCCTAAATTTAAAGTACGCCAACTTACGTCATTCGCATTAAGCAACCGTGGTGTTGCTCGTTTAAAAGCGAATAACGACACTGCTGGCCTTGCTGATTTATACGAAGCAAATGAAATGTCTAAAAGTGCAATGGTATCGCATAACTTAACTCGCGCTAAAGAAGACTTATCTTTGATAAGCGCTTTATAAAATACTTAAAAAGCATGATATAAAATAGCGAGAGTAAAAAAGCCCATGTTAGGTTAATTCCTAACATGGGCTTTTTTGTTTTATTTAACGCGTGAGTTAATACTTTAAATACGTTAATTGAGTGGGGTGTGTATTTATAATTAATATTTTGGGTATGCTTGTTTAGGCTACACGAATATAATGCGAGATAACCGTATAAAAAATAATAACCTTTCTGCTTTGTTTGTTTTGAGCAAGGCATCATTAAATAAATATTGAGATTTAAACCATGGCACCAGGAACCAGCCTAAGCGTACTTGAAATAAGTGCGATATTTTTATCAATTACCGCGTTACTCACCTATGTAAACCATCGCTTTATTGGGTTGCCAACAACCATTGGCGTTATGGTTATTTCGATGCTTTTATCTATCGGCGCTATATTTTTGGGCTTTTTAGGGTTTGATGATCTTATAGATTACGAAGTGAGCTTGCTCGATCAGTTAGATTTTACTGAAGTTTTGCTTGATGGCATGCTCTCTATGCTGCTTTTTGCAGGGGCGCTACATGTAAATGTTAGCGATTTAAGACGCTATAAATTACCAATAGGTATTTTGGCCTGCGTTGGGACGTTGCTATCTACGGTTATTATTGCAGGCGCGCTTTATTTAGTACTTCCTTTGCTTGGTTTTGATTTAGCGTTTATTTGGTGTTTACTGTTTGGCGCATTAATTTCGCCAACCGATCCGATTGCGGTAATGGGTATTTTACAATCTGCGGGTGCGCCTAAAAGTATTGAAACCGTGATTGCGGGTGAATCGTTGTTTAACGATGGTATAGGCGTGGTTATTTTTGTGCTTTTATTGGGTGTTTTATCAAGTGGTGATATTCCTACAACTTATTATGTAGCGCACACGCTGGCGGTTGAAGCCGGTGGCGGTATTGTTTTTGGTTTGGTATTAGGTGGTATTTTATATTACTTACTAAAAAGTATTGATAGTTACCAAGAAGAAGTACTACTTACTTTAGCGGGCGTTATTGGTGGTTATGCATTGGCAAGCCATTGGCATTTGTCGGGCCCGCTTGCAATGGTAATGATGGGGCTAATGGTGGGCAATCATGGTCGTAGTATGGCTATGAGCGATAAAACACGCCATTACGTTGATTTGTTTTGGGAGCTGATTGACGAAATTTTAAATGCCATTTTATTTGTACTCATAGGGCTTGAAGTCGTCATGATTGCATTTTCGAGTAATTTATTTATTGCTGGTGGCTTAACTATTTTTATAGCGTTAATGGCACGTTTAATTGTTGTGGGTATAACAACCACTACATTTAATAAGCAATTAGAGTTGCCATCTGGCGCATGGAAAGTTTTAACCTGGGGTGGCTTGCGTGGTGGTATTTCGGTTGCTCTGGTATTGCAATTACCTGATGGGAACGAGCGCGATATTTTGTTGGCTCTGACTTATGCGGTTGTGGTGTTTTCTATTTTAATTCAGGGTTTGAGTATTGGTAAAGTAGCCAAAACTATCCGTTAAATATAAATCGGTTAGACTAAACCTGTTAAATGTAATTTTTAAAAAAGCGTGTGAAATAGCTGTATTTCACACGCTTTTTATTTTTTTATAAAACAAAAGGGGAGTTAAAACGTAAAGCTGAGCTGCACACCGCTGTAAATATGTTCTTGTGCTTCCCAGTAGTCGCCATCTATTTGGCGTGCTCGGGTAAATACTTCTATTTTAAATGGCTTGAAGTGATAACCCGCACCTATACCTGCGTAACCGTCAATGTCGTTGTTCGATTTTTCTATTTGGTAGGTGTTATCGCCTCTATCGTTTTTAAAGGCGAGTTCGAACAGATCTAAGCCAAGCTCGGCGTATATAAAAAAGTCATTGAAATAACCAAGCTTCATTCCGTTGTCCCACGTTATAAACTCTTCTTGCTCGCCTTGTTTATTATCGATTACTGCCGCGCCAATTGCGCTTGTAAAAACAACACCAAAGTTACTGTAATTTTGCTTAACCATCATTTCTACACCCGCAGATGTAATGCTGCTATCGCCATTAAATTCTGATTTTATAAACATACCGGTGTTAGGCATGTTGTTACCGAGCAAAAGCCTTGCGTTAGCATTTTGGCTAAATGATAAAAGCGTGCTTAATAAAACAAAAAGGGGAAGTGTGTGTTTCAAAAAAGTTAATCCATTAATGATGAAAAGTTACCAGAACTGCAATTATAAATACATAACTTAGTATTGCATGTAATTAAATGTATAAATTTGTTTGAATGTTACTCAGCTATGCTTAAGTAAGTTGCTCAAAATAAAATCGACTAAATAAAAGCATAAATAATTATATACATTTTAAAACGTAAAGTAGCGATTTTAGGCACGTACGATGATGCGTAAGCTATTTAAATATATAGAAAAAGTTTAAACGTATTAGACTAAGGTCTATAGGTTAATTTTCTTCACTTATTAGGTTTGTTTTAATCGTTTGTCGGGCTTGTGTTAATTCTCTAAAGTTCAGTTGTCGGCAACAAGCACGGCTTAACTAATCAGGAATATGACCATGAAAACACTTATCAAAACTATCGCTCTTAGCTCACTATTAACATGTTCAGCTGCTGCAGTAGCTGATGCAAGTGATTACAAATTAATGGTTATTGAAACTGCAACAGCGCCACAGCCACTTGAGCAATCATTTAATAGCTGCGCACTGAATGTTAAGTCAAAAAATTATGCGCAAGCGGAAGAAATTTGTACTAAAGCAATCGCACTTTTAAAAGACGCAGATGGCCCTAAATTTAAAGTACGCCAACTTACGTCATTCGCATTAAGCAACCGTGGTGTTGCACGTTTAAAAGCCCATAACGACACTGCTGCACTTGCTGATTTATACGAAGCATCAAAATTGTCTAACAGCACGATGGTATCGCACAACTTAACTCGCGCTAAAGAAGAATTATCGTTATAAAAAACCTTTGTAACGTGTTTTATAAAGTGCTTATTAAAGCATGATATAAAATAGCGAGAGTAAAAAAGCCGATGTTGGGTTAAACCCTAACATCGGCTTTTTCGTGTTTATTAACTTTGTATTGTGTTATACCAATCCGCAATAATACTTAATCATTTTGCGGGGCTAAACGTGTCGCTACCTGCGTTAAAAAATTCTCATTTAGAAGAACCAAATAGCGAATTTTTTGCCTAGCTATCAACACGTTTTTTCATCCTCAAAATAGATCACTTAATTAAGCGAATTGGTATTATTAAAAAATAATAAAACTGTATTCTGTTATTTATTGTTTATTGTTTATTGTTTATTGTTTATTGTTTATTGTTTAGTGATTTTGTAGTTTTTAACTGATTGTAATTAATAAGTATTTTTACAAGTGTTAGACTAAAGTCTATAGGTTAGATTTATTCACTTATTAGGTTTGTTTTTATCGTTTGTGGTAATTGAGCTAACACTCTAAAGTTAAGTTGTCGGCAACAAGTACGACTTAACTAATTAGGAATATAATCATGAAATTTACACTTTTAAAAACCATCGCTCTTGGCTCATTATTAACTTGCTCAGCTGCTGCAATGGCTAAACAAGGTGACTATAAATTAATGGTTATTGAAGACTCTGTAACTGCAGCACCCGCATTTGAAAAATCATTTAATAGCTGTGCTTTAAATGTTGAATCAAGAAACTACGAAGAAGCAGAAGCTATTTGTACACAAGCAATTGCATTACTTAAGCAAAGCCATGGTCCGCGTTTAAAAGTACGTGAACTTACATCGTTTGCATTAAGTAACCGTGGTGTAGCGCGTATTAAGGCTCAAAAAGACACTGCTGGTATTTCTGATTTATATGAAGCGGTTCAAATTTCTAAAAACTCACTTGTAACGCATAACTTAACTCGCGCTAAAAAAGAGTTATCTTTATAAGAATGCTTGCATAAAGCGCTTATAATTTAGCGAGAGTATAAAAGCCCATATTAGGTAGCACCTAATATGGGCTTTTTTTGTATGTTTCAATAACCGTAGTTACCTATTAAATACACTTTTTTTAATAAAGCAGCTTTACTGAATAATAGTGCTTTTAAGAGTGATTTTAAGAGCCTTACGTTACTAATTTATATTGGTAAGTACTTGTTACCTAAAGCATAGGTCTATAAATATAGAAACATAGGTAAAAATATTATTTTTTGACGTGACTTAACTGTGCAGTAAAACGGGATTGTTTTATTTAAGTGGTTGTTTTTAATTGATAATAAAACCTAATACCTTTGACTTTAGTCTGTTTTTATTTAAAAATCGAAATGATATATATTTTATAGTATTAACGACATGTGAATGCTAATCACTGTTTTGTGATAAATAACTAGGTATTACCTTTGTTTTAATTTTTAGTCCCACCTCCATATTACTAATAATTAAACACGGAATAGAGTAGTTATTAACTTGCGCAATAAAAATAAAAAGCGCAAATAAAGGGATTTAAAAATGCAATTCAAACTAAAAAAAATAGCTGCCTTGTTATTCGGGGTGGGTATTAGCCTTTCTGTATTTGCCGAAGATATAGAACTATACGTAAACCATAATGTTGAAACCGACGAAAACCCTCGCGTGCTTATTGTGTTTGATACATCAGGAAGTATGAAGACTAAGCTGCCTAATGGGGGCCCTAAAAAAATCGATGCTGGTATAAGCGCGATGACCCAATTAGTAAGTGATAACAGCTCGATTGATTTTGGTTTAATGCGTTTTTATAGTTCATACGGTGGATATGTTTTATCTGATGTTGGGACTGATCACGATACTATCACGGATAAAATTGAAGAATTAAGTGCGGGTGGAAGCACGCCTTTAGCTGAGACTCTATGGGAGGCTTATCGATACTTAAGAGGTTGGTATGTTGATTATGGTCGAAATAAAGGTGATAGGGATTATTCTGCCGAAACAGGGAATCGATATGACGGCTATGATTCTAAATACATCTCGCCCTTTAAAGCTGTTCAAGGTTCTGATGAGCGCTGTGACAACTCTATTAACGTGATTTTAATGACCGACGGTGATCCCTACAACGATAATCAGTCAGACTCAGATATAAAAGCTTTATACAAATCTACTTTTGGTTCATATCCTAGTACTACAAGTAATAGCTATTTGGCTGCTTTAGCTCAAATAATACATGGTACAAGAGATGTTGAGGTGGACTTGTACGACACCACGCCAGAGGTTGCTGATACTGGGCGAGTTTTTACTATCGGTTTTGGTAGTGGCATGAGTACAAATGGTAAAAAGTTATTAGAAAAAACCGCTTTATTGGGAGGAGGCGAGTACTTACATGCAGATACATCAACTGAACTTTCTGAAGCACTTAATAATACAATATCGAAAATACGCGAAGTTAACGATAGTTTTTCATCTCCTACGGTAGCAAGTAACAATGTTGACCAAACTCGTAGCCGAGAGTCAATTTATTTTGCGATGTTTTACCCAGAAACAGGCGCACGCTGGAGCGGGAATTTAAAAAAGCTTAAAGTGTCTGGTGCAAATATTGTAGATTCAACTGATAAAATAGCTTTAGATAATAATGGGTTGATTGATGAAAAAGCACGAACTTTTTGGCTGCCAACTAATAAGCCTGCAGACGGTAATTTAGTGGCTCAGGGGGGCGTAAATTTACTTTTATCAACCCTAGACCCTGATAGCCGTAAAATTTACATAGATAAAACGGGCAGTATTATTGATTTTACTTTTGATAAAGTACAAACCATTTTAAATTTAGCGACAAGTACAGTTACCGATCTTGCCCCTGATTTGATTCCTAATATTGGGTTAACTTTAGAGGAAGATGATATTAGCTGGGCACGAGGAGTTGATGTTGATAATGAAGATGGAGATGACTCATCAGTCGATCAGCGAATCAATATTTTTGGCGACCCTTTGCATTCAAAACCGGTATCTATAGATTACGGCGATGGAAGTATTCATATACTTGTTGGTACCAATGCCGGCTTTTTACATATGTTTGAAGACAAAGGCGATACTGTTGAAGAAAGGTGGGCTTTTACACCAGCAGCCTTATTAAAAAACATTCCGGCTTTGCGGAGTAATCTCGCAAATACAAAAGTGTATGGCATGGATGGCCCTATAAGTGTGTTCTTTAATAATAAAAGTTTAAACACTGATGGTTTAAATGATGGCGTTGTTAAAGCAAGTGAGGGCGATGAAGTTTGGGCATTTACAGGCATGCGCCGAGGCGGTAAAAATTACTACGGCCTGGATATAAGTGACCCAGATAAACCTAAAAAATTATGGAATAAGCCAATTGTTGGTGGCTCTGAAGAATTTAAATATTTAGCGCAAACATGGTCTAAGCCCCAAATTGCGTATATTAAAGCGTTTGGTGAGGATCCCTTGCTGATATTTGGCGCAGGCTACGATACAAACAAAGATAATGCGATTAGAACAACAGATGAAACCGGGCTAGGTATTTACATTGTTAATGCTAAAACTGGCGAAAAGGTATGGGCGCTCACTCCAGATGAACATGGTTTTACCGGTGAGCACAGTATTGCAGCGGATGTAACTACGCTTGACTCAGATTACGATGGGTATATTGACCGAATTTATGCAACCGATACTGGCGGTAATATTTGGCGTGTAGATATTCCCACCGATGATGAAGATGAGATTACTCACTTTAAACTTGCGGAGCTTGGCAGTACATTAGCGTCACAAGACAGACGTTTTTTTTATAAACCGTTAGTTGCTAGAACGCTGTTTAGTAAAGTTACTAAGACCAATTATGATGGTGAAATGATCACGACTCGTTTAGACACCCCGTACGACGCAATTGTGATAGGCAGCGGAAACCGCTCAAACCCACTTGCTACTAATGAGCAAGATCAGCTTTATATGATCCGTGATGAAAACACCTTAACAAAAATATTTACTGAATTTCCAGATCCAATAGTGCCAGATGATTTAATGAAAATGAATGAAGACCCATTTGGTAACGCACTTGATGACGTTGATAAGTTTGTTAACCTTGAAGTTAAGTTAGCTGAATTTAAAGGTTGGCGATATGAATTAGGGACAGGCGAGAAGTCCCTTGCTGCAGCTACAGTCGTTGGTGGGGTTGCTTACTTTACTTCCTTTACGCCCGCATCTTCCTCATCAACTCAAAACCAATGCTCGTTAACAGGCGGCGGTGGGTCGCTTTATGCCTTTCATTTGCATTACGGAACGAAGGTTTATGACGATGTGAAATTTGCAACAAGTAATGATGTACCAGATACACCACAACTATTTTTTGGAGAAGGACCTTCGTGTGAAGATAGTGATGCCAATGGTAAGTGCGATTGGGATGATGAAACGGATGTAACGCAAATTAGTCAGTTTTATTTAATAGGCCCTGGGATTGAGGGTTCTGATAAGCCAATAAAAGCTATTGAAATACTTGGACCAAATTTAAATATTGAAGATGGAAAAGTTAAGCTAGTAAATGGCGCTGAACCAATTGGTTTTGGCTTCAAAACTCAACAAACGTATATTTATAAACGCGAAGAAAACGATAGTCAGGCAAATTAAAAATACGATACTATAAGCTTTAGCCACCTTATTTAGGTGGCTTTTTGCTTTTAGAAGCCAATCAAAAATGCAGATGGTTTGCTTATATAATTGTTTTATAGTCATCGCAGGGCTCTAAACCAACCCATGTATACCAATCCGCAATAACCTCTCAAATTGTTTAGTTATTATGTGCAGTTTTACTATATACCTGCTGAACTTTATTTTTAATCTGTTTTTTACTCGGGTTTACTGTAAAATTACTGGGTTAACATTTGTTAAGCAGTGCTTACAATTGTTATTGCTCGTTAAGTATTTAAACTAATTTAAGTAGAGCTTATGATTTTTTATATTATAGGGTTAAGTTTACTGATTATTATTTTATGCGTTGCACTTTATGTAATTTACAGCAACGTACATAAAAGTCGGGTAAGAAAATCCAAGGAATACAACGTACTGTTTGATAAAGACACGATAGTGGATGATTTAATCACTCAACTAACAGAAAAAAACCAAACACAAGAAAACCAAGATAAAACAGCAAAAGGTAAAGAAGAAATCCTTGCAACATTTGTTGAGTTACATCGCTCTGGTAGCTTTTGCGCACATTTGAGTGAACAGGAAATTATTTACTTTGTTAAAAAGAAATTAAACATGGAGAGTAGTAAAAATGGATAGCGAAAAAGCAGTCCCAGCAGTAAAAAGTGGCTCATTTATGAGTCGATTTGGTCGTCGTAATGTAATTGTTGTTTCATCAATTGTTGTTGTATTAGCGGTAATTGCAACGCTTACATCGCAAGTTGTTTCATGGAATGAAGCTGATGAGCGTTTAGTCCATCAATCGGCTTTTACAGGTAACTTAACCGTAATAAATCAAGCCGGCCCTTATTTAAAAGCGTTTGGTACTACATCGGCTTATAAAAAAGTAATATCGATTAATTTTACGGGTGACGCAGGCGCAACAGCAAGCGCAATTGTACCGCTAATACCCATTCGATTTTTAGATACGACAACGGGTGGCGCACGCGGTGTTTCTCGTTTTAGATTACCAGGCAATGTACCAGCAGCTGAATCGGGTGCTTTACGTGGTTTACTTAAAATACACGAAGAGTTTGGCTCACAAGAAACATTAATATCTAATTTATTAATGCGTGCTACCACTGAAAATGTAAAAGCATCGGCGCGTATGATGTCGGTAGAGCAACATTACTCTGGTGGTAATGGTCAATTGAGCCAAGATTTTGCTGATCAATTAACCAACGGTATTTTTGTTACTGAACAAATTATTAGTACCGGTGAGCGCGATAAATCTGACGATTTAGGTAATTTAAGTAAACAGCAGCGTGTCACTATTAATATTAAAATGGACGATGAAGGTAATACACTGCGTAATGCACCTATTTTAGGCGCTTATGGTATTACAGTAGTTGATGCCAGCATTATTGATATTGACTACGAAAGCAAAGTAAACGCTCGCCTTGAGGCGCAAAAGCAAGCAGCTGCAGATGAAGCACTAGCGCGTCAAAACCTTAAAAAAGCTGAGCAACAAGCACGTACCGAAGTGGCTTTAGGTGAGCAAGCAATTGCTAAGCAACGTGCTGAATCAGAAAAGCTTAAAATTAAAGAGCAAATTGATGCTGAGCGAATTAAGGCAAATGCTATTATTTCTGCGCAGCAACGTGTTGCTGTAAAAGCGGAACTTGCAAAAGAGCAAGAAGAGATTTTAAAGCAACAACGCCTAGAAGCATTAGGTATGGACGTTTTAGCAGAGGCTCGTTTAAGAGCTAAGTCTGCGGCACTTGATCCTAAGTATGTATTTGATGAAACGCTAAAAGCAGAAGTTAAAATTCAGACTGCTTTATTTACAAGTTTAGGTAATAGCCGTTTAGTGCCTGAAATTGTAATAGGCGGGAGCCAAGGCGAGCAAAGTAATGGCTCTGAATTTATGCGCTTATTAGCCGCTGATGCAGCACTAAGTCTTAAAAAACGTTTAGAAAAAGATAAAAAATAAACAATAGTTAAGTATTGTACAAACAATAAAAACGTTGGCTGAATCGCATTGGCCAACGTTTTTTATTGCGTAAATTTTGTTATTGTATGGTGCGGCTTAGCTTGTGAAAACAAGCTTTTTAAATTATGAAATAAAAGAGTGAGCAGTACTTATGGACTCCAGCAGTAATCAGTTTATTTTAGATTTAGGGCAAGAGCATATTACCATCCAGCGGCGTTATGAAGCGCTGGGTGCATTTAACGATTTTTTAATTGCCGTGTGGTTTTTAATTGGTAGTTTTTTCTTTTTAAATGACTCATTAGTAGAAAGTGGCACATGGTTGTTTATAGCGGGCAGTGCTCAATTACTTATAAAGCCTGTTTTAAAGTTGATCAGCTTAGTACATGTTAGTCGGGTATTTCATTCAAATAAAACAGCATAAATACGACTCATGATGAGTTCAGTTATTATGGCTAATAATTTACCAGTATAAGTTATTTAAATATCAAGGATAGAGCAGTGAAAGTACTTAAGTGGATTGCAATTGGAATAGCTACTTTATTAATTATAGGCTTACTAATTCCCGAAAAAATAATGATTCCGGTACAAGGTGCTACACCTAAAGATTGGAACCATAATACATTTTGGTATGAGCCTTGGGGCAGATCGGGTGTGCACAAAGGAATTGATATTTTTGGCATAAAGAACACTCCAGTAGTTGCCTCAACAAACGGGATTGTTATATTTGCAGGTGAATTAACTCGTGGTGGTAAAGTGGTTGCGGTGCTTGGGCCTAAATGGCGTATACATTATTTTGCACATTTAAATGACTACTCGGTAAGTGCTGGTGATGTTGTAAGCATAAACAGTCAAATTGGGTTACTAGGCGATACTGGAAATGCCGCAGGGAAGCAGCCTCATGTACATTATTCTATTTTATCGTTAGTGCCCATGCCATGGCTTTATACAACACAAAGCCAAGGCTGGAAAAAGATGTTTTTTTTGAGTCCGCACGACAAATTAAAAACTACTTAGCCTGCAACTGGGGTTTTACCCGCGCGAATATTTTTAATGCTTTTAATAAACATATAAATACAGGTAGTGATTAAACAGCCTGCTAAATAAAACACAATACCGTTTGATGCATCAGATAAATTGGCAGCAAGCATAGGACCAAATACCGAACCAATACTGTAACTTAAAAGCATAACCTCAGTTGCTGAGACTATTTTTGCTATTGGCAATGAGTCGCACGCAAGTGTTATAGCAATCGGGTAAAGTGCAAAGCTGCACGCGCCTAGTATTAAGTAGCTCACTATTAATCCTGCTAAAGTGTTTGCTTGTAATATACCCACAGCACCGGCTGCACCTACTAAACAAAACATACCCATCAGTAAGCTTTTTTCAAGCCGAGTAGATAAGTAACTCACAAGCGGCTGCACGACCATGCCGCCTAAAATAATAACCGCCATAAGTGTCCCTGTGTACTGAGCTTGATCAGTCTGTGCTGCAATATAAACAGGCATTAAGCCGTAAATAGGGCCCAGTAATAAGCCTGATGCTAAGCATCCAAGCATAGCTGGGTGGCTTAGTGATTTTATTTCTTTTAGTGGTAGTTTTTCAAGATGTTGTTTTTCGGGCTGACCTTTAGTTATTAATAAAGGCGCTAAAATAGCTAAAAATAATAACGAGGCTACAAATAAATAAGGCGTTGAACCTTCGGTGCCTAGCGGCCCTATAGCAAGTTGACCAACCGCGCTGCCCCCATAAAGTGAGGTCATGTATAAGCCCAAACGTTTAGCACGCGACTTTGCGGTATTAGTCATTAACAACCAAGACTCAACAACGACAAACACACCGGCAACAGCAACACCTGCTACAAATCGTGCAATTAACCAGTTAACGGTATTTGGTAGTGCAAGTTGTGCAAGCACGCTGACTATTAATAAGCTTAAAAATAATATAAATGCGAAGCGATGACCAATTTTTACCACAATGCGCTCTATTGTGGTTGCGCCAATAAGTAAGCCAAAGTAAAAAATGCTCGCAAGCCAAGGCGCTAGGTTTTCATCGAGTTTGAATGCGGGTAACGACAGTGGAATAAGGCTCATTAAAAAGCCGGATGCGATAGCAAAAAATGACAGCCCTATAACAGGCGCTAAAGGGTTGTTAGAAGTGCTTGTGGCGGCTAATTCGGCCATGTGTGTTTATCGACTCATTGAGATAAATAACCACTGTTTTAAAGTTTGAGAGGTTACTTTAATAATAAAATTTGCGCGAATTTAGTGCCAAATTAAAAATAAGTAAAGTGATATTTTATTAAACAATATAAATATATTTTAAAACGATCGTTTTGGTAAATTATCGGATCGATTATGCTTTTTATTGTAGTGTTTTTATGTAGATATTGTTTTATATTTGTGAGTATTTATTAGTGTTAAACCCTATGTAAAATAGGGTTCAACAGTTTTTAAAGTGATAAAATTAACATTTATTTGTTTATTGCATTGCTAGTGCAAGGTGGTGATATAAACCAATACCAACAATGACATTAAACGGGAAAGTTACACCGAGAGAGCTCAGCATAGCAAGACCAATATCGGCTTTAGGAATTGCCGCTTTTATTGCAGCGGGTGCGGCTATGTAAGAGGCGCTGGCTACTAAACTTCCCAATATAACTACCGAGCCTAATTCTAAATTTAAAAGTGTGCCTACTGCAGTGCCAATCGTGCCTAAAAATAGCGGGGTGACAATAGCAAATACCGCGAGCTTCCAATGTTCCCAGGGGATAGGGCGCAAAGTTTGCGCGGCTACTAAACCCATTTCTAGTAAAAATAATGCCAGAACAACCTTAAAGCTACTTGTTAAAAGGCTAGTTACTTGGCTGCCTTGAACCGTGCCGTACATCATACCTATGACGACACCACCTATAAGCAAAATGACACTTTTGTTCGTAAGAGTTTCGTGCCAAAGCGCTTTTAACGATGGTTCACTTTTTTGGCTGCTTTGTTTATCAAGTTTTCGGTAAAGCAATAAACCAACAATGATTGCAGGGAGTTCTAGCATCACTAAATACAGGGTTACTTCTGCACCCACTACCAATTTAGCCGATTCGGCATAGGCAAGCGCTACAGCAAATGTCCCCGCACTTACTGAGCCATAATGCGCGGCAATGCTGGCACTATTAGCAACAGAGAGTTTAATCACGTATTTTAAAATAGGGTAAAGCATCAATGGTATAAGTGCGCCAAGTAGCATTACCGATCCCATTTCGGGCAGTAGTTGCCAGCTTAAGTTGCCATGGAGCACCATACCGCCTTTTAAGCCGATGGTTAACATGAGCAATAAGCTTAATGTGTCATAGGTGGCTTTTGGAATAGCCAAGTCAGAGCGTAAAATACCCGCGACTAATCCTAAAATAAAAAACATAACAACAATATCAGGCACTGGCTTTCCTTACTAGGTGGTATATTAAGTGGCGCTATTGTAGATAAAACTTTGTATAGTAAATAATAAAATAAATACGAGTTAGTTATAGATAAATATCTATATCTGATTTATTAAGTGCTGTTTGTTAGGTTTATGAGGTTGGTATGGATTTACGACATATATCGTTTAGGTTGCTCGAAGTATTTATGAGCGTGGTTAAAACAGGTTCAATAAGCGAAACTGCAAGGCGTTTACACCTAACGCAGCCAACGGTATCGCTACAAATAAAGCGATTACAAGAAGCGGTAGGTGAGCCGTTATTACTTATGCAACAGCAAAAGCTACACGTAACCGATGCCGGACTTGAGCTATTTAAAACGTGCCAGCAGGTGTTTGGTCATTTTGACGATTATCAAGATTTTTTAACCGAGCTTAACGGTGGGGCACGCGGTCGTTGTAAAATTGCGATGGTTAATACGGCGCAATATATTTTACCGAAATTACTTGGCCCCTATAGTAATTTACATCCCCACGTTGAACTTCCGCTTGAGATTGGTAACAGGGCAGAGGTGCTTGCTAGGTTTGAGCGAGGAGAGGACGATATTTATGTATTTAGCCACCCGCCGTCGCTTGAGAGCGCACAAGCTGCGCGCTTTTTGCATAATCCACTTGAATTTATAGTGCCACTAAACCACCCGCTAGCTCACGTAAAAGCCGTTAAATTAACGGATTTAATGCAGTATCGCTTTTTACTCCGAGAAAATGGCTCAGCGACCCGTATGTTATTTGAAAGCGAGTTACAAAGCCGAGGATTAGTGCTGAGCGATAGCGTACAAATGGCGAGTAATGAAGCAATACGTGTCGCGGTTGCATCGGGGATGGGCATTGCGGTTTTATCACGCCATGTACTTGCAACAGACGATACAAGTTTTAAAATTTTAAACGTAACCGATACCCATTTAGCGAGTCATTGGTATTTTGTAATGCGAACAGATAGGCACATATCGCATGCTGCACGTAACTTTTTAAAGTTTGCGCAGCAGCACGTTGAGCAATATTTAGATACACAGTGGGTGCGTAATGAGTTACATAACTTAGATTTAAACTAGATTTAAATTAGGTTTAAAGTTAATTAATATCGGGTGTTGAGTCTCTTAAAATAAGCTTTGGCTGAAACACGTGCTTTACTGTTATGCCGCTTTTTTTATAAATGTCTTTAAGTACTAAGTTAGCCGCAGCTCGGCCCATTTCGGGAACTGGGTTATCTATTGTAGTAAGCGTTGGGTAGAGGTAATTGGTAAAAATTACGTTATCGAACCCAATAATGGCTAAATCTTTTGGTAGGTTAAAACCGTGTTCGCGGGCGTATTTCATAGCACCCGATGCCATTTCGTCATTGGCACATACAAGAGCGGTTATTTGCGCTTTATTTTGAATAAAATGCCTTAAACCATCGCTGCCACCAGTTTCTTTAAAGTCACCTACATAATATAAGTTTTCGTCAAAGGTGATGTTGTATTCTGCTAGTGCTTGTTTGTGACCTTTTAAACGATTTGACGCATCTTCTTTAAACTGTGGTCCTGCTATGTACGCAATGTTTTTATGACCTTTGTTGATCATGGCTTTAGTGGCTAAGTAGCCGCCCATTACGTTGTCGAGGCTAATGCAGTTTTCTTCAATTTCTTTAACGTAGCGGCTCATTAAGTAAATAGGGGTTTTGCCTTTACTTAACTCAATTAGATACTCGTTTGATACCGCTTCTACGTGGGCAATAATAGCGTCGCAATTACGGCCTATTAAAAATTCAAAGCCGCTTTTTTCTTTTTTCTCGTCACTGTGCCCTGGGGTAATAATAACGTGTTTACCCGCAATACGAAGGTGCTCTTCAATGGCTGACATCATTTGACCAAAAAACGGACCATCCAACTCCGAAACTAAAATACCGACGCTGTTTGTAGTGCTAGAGGCTAAAGAGCGTGCAATAGAACTTGGCTGATAGCCTAGCTCTTTCATTGCTTCTAATACCTTTTTCTTAGTTTTTTTGCTTACGTAGTCGTTGTCGTTAAGTACCCTTGAAACAGTTGATAAAGACACACCTGCCATTTCTGATACTTGATAAATTGTCGCCATTGATGTCCTAGCTTATATGTGTTTTTACTCGCGCTTTATAAAAATATAAAGCGCGAAGAGTCATTAAAACTTAATTTACACATTACTGCGTCTAATTGCTAAGTCTTCTGTTATTTTTTGCGTCATTGCTGAGGTAAGCGGATAAATAAGCATCAATGCGGCACCTAAAAATGCAAATGCGGCAGGTATCCAGCTCATAAGTAACTGCATGCCAGGTAGAGCTTGGGTAATTGTTAGCTCATCCATACCGTTATAGCCGTAGCCTGCAAGTACCACTAATACTAATGCACCTGCAAAACCACCACCGGTTTTTTGCACAAATGTACCCGCAGAATAAATAAGCCCTGTTGCGCGGCGTTTATTTTTCCACTCTGAGTAATCGGCTGAATCGCCAAGCATACTAAAGAACAATGTTGGCATCATGGCGGCAAAAAATTCAGCAGCACAACCAAAGGTAAATACTGCTACCAGGTTATCGCTAGGCACCCAGTAAAATGCAGTAGTGAGTAACCCGCTTAGCATTAATGATGCAATAAAGAGGTTTCGTTTACCCATTATTTCGGCCAGTTTACCTGTGGTAAGTGCGCCTAATATAGATACAACCAACAAGGCAATAAAGTATTGCCCAGCCATGAGTTCATTAGCTACGTGGTACTTAAAGTAGTACGCAATTACACCGTATTTTATGCCATTAAACATCATGGTTAAAAAACCAATACCGAGTAATACCAGCCAGGGTTTGTTGGTCAGAAGATCAACCATGTCACGCTGTGATCCCGTTAAGCTTTGCTTATCTTTATTGAGTAATTTTTTAATAACGAATGTCATTGCAGCCATAACAAGGGCAAAAAATACGCCGCTGTATAAATCGCGGTAATAAAAAAACAAGGTAGTAGCAAGCAAAGGTAGGATTATAAATGGCAAGCTTTTGGTTAAATCAAATAACTCTGATTTTAAATTCCCTTCATTTGAGGCGTGCGGTGTTACACGCTCTTTCGTGGTCGCAAACGTTATAATCATTAAAATAATAAGTAAGCTGGCAAATAAGTACATAGTAAGCTGATAGCCTTTAGCGTTGTCGCCGCCACCAAAAAATGCCACTAGCTCAGGTAAAAAACCCATAACCAATAAACCACCAGTAAACGCACCTGCAAACCTAAAACCAGAGAGCTTTGTGCGCTCTGTGTCGTCTGGTGTCATAACGCCCATAAGTGCCGAGTAGGGTACGTTACTTACAGTGTAAGCAAGCGTTAAACCAATGTAGGTTACGTAGGCATAAATAAGTTTGTTGGTGGTGCTAAAGTCGGGGGTAGTAAAACACAACACCATAAACAAGCCCAAAAATGGTGCCGAGTAGAGTATCCACGGGCGAAACTTACCAAAGCGCGACTGCGTTCTGTCGGCAATCATACCCATAATAATATCGGTTACGCCATCAGATAGCCTTACCACTAAAAACAACATGGCAGCGGCAGCCGCCGATATGCCAAATGTATCGGTGTAAAACACCGCTAAATAAGCAAGCGCGCCGCGCCACACTAAGTTAGCGCCGGCATCGCCCATGGCGTAACCGACTTTTTCGTATAAAGGGAGTTTGTTCACAGTGTGTGTTCTTATTGTTATAAGCCGATAATTTATCGGCTAGTTATTAGTTTAGTGTACGCCTTACCGCTGGCTTTAACAGTTCGTTTTTGTGTGTTGTAGTCTACGTGTACTATTCCAAAACGTTTTAAATATCCTTCAGCCCATTCAAAGTTATCCATTAAGCTCCAAGCAAAGTAGCCATCTACTTTTACGCCTTGCTCAGCTGCGTTATGTAGGGCATTTAAATGCTCGTGGTAATATTCAATACGGTCGTTATCGTTCACTTCACCGTCTTTAAATTCGTCAGCCATGGCTGCGCCATTTTCGGTAATATAAATAGGCGGTAGGGTGTATTTTTCGTTTAACGATACAAGTAACTCTGTAAGTGCTTTAGGATAAATTTCCCAGCCTATATCGGTCATTGGTGCTTTATGTGGCAGCTCATGGTAAAAGTCGGTTTCACTTGCTTGATAATGCATGCGGGTATAAAAATTAACCCCTAAGTAATCTAGTGGTTGAGCAATTATTTCCATGTCGCCATCCAAAATATCAGGGCGGTGGGCTTTAGGTAATTGCGAAATTATATCTGGGTACTTACCTTGCATTACAGGCTGCATGTACCATTGGTTTATGTAGTCATCAGCAAATGCAGTCGCTTTTAAATCTTCTTCGCATTGGGTAACTGAGTAACAAGGCGTAAAGTTAAGTACAATACCGTTTAGTGTATTTGGGCTGTTTTTAGCAAGTACTTGCATAGCCAATCCGTGGCCCAGTAATAAGTGATGCGCAGCTTTACGACCAAACTCGCGACCTACAATGCCAGGCGCATGTACGCCAATTTCGTAACCTAAGTAAGAGCTACAAAACGGCTCATTTAAGGTGGCGTACGAGTGCACGCGATCACCAAATGCTTTTGTAATTAAATCTGTGTAATGCGCAAATTCGTAAGCGGTGTTACGGTTTAACCAACCGCCTTCGTCTTCAATATGTTGTGGTAAATCCCAGTGGTACAGCGTTACAAAAGCTTTAATGTTACGGCGTTTTAATTCATCTAAAATGTCGGTGTAAAATTTAACACCTGTCGGGTTTAGGTGGCTATTTTTAGTCATTACGCGCGGCCACGAAATAGAAAGTCTGTAAGCGTCTACACCTAATGACTCAATTAAGTTTATATCGTCTTTCCAGCGAGAGTAGTGCTCGCAAGCTATATCGCCATTTGAATTATCGACTATTTTGCCTTCTTTACTGCAAAAGGTATCCCAAATACATGGCAAGCGTTCGGTTGCGCCGCCTTCAATTTGAAATGAGGCCGTAGCTACACCATAGGTAAAATTTTTGGCTAAAAGGGGTGAGCCACTAGGTAAAGATAATTGTTTCATTAAGAGAAAACCTCTGCTTCTTTTTGGTAAAGGTTGCTTTGTATATAGCGTGTATTAAATTCAATATTGGAAGCGCTTCCATATTTAATTTGATTAATCACTAAGGATGGTATTTAATAACTTTAAGGAAGCGCTTCCATATTTAGGTTAGTGGCTATTGCTAAGTAGGTCAATAGTTAAATTTAAATAACAAATAGGTGCTGCACAAAAACACACTGACACAACACAGGGCTATAAAAATGAAAAAAAGCTTAAACACTAATAGGTTACGAATGCTCCCTATTTTAATAGGCGGATTATGCGTTCTAAGTGCGTGTAATAAACAAGAAGCTAACGCTAATAATAACGAAAGCGCGGTGGCCAAAAAGGCTGAACATGAGCAAGGTGATTTATCACTTTGGCCAACGCTTAAAAGCAAAGTAGTGAAAACGCCTGAAATTGAAAATACGATTGCACAATATTTAAAAACAATGACGCTTGAGCAAAAAGTAGCGCAGATGATCCAACCTGAAATTCGCGATATTAGTGTTGAAGACATGCGTAAATATGGTTTTGGTTCGTATTTAAATGGCGGTGGCTCGTTCCCGAATGCTGATAAACATGCAACGCCTGCCGATTGGATAACACTTGCTGAGAGTATGTATCAGGCATCGGTTGATGACTCAATTGATGGCAGTAAAATTCCAACTATGTGGGGCACTGATGCGGTACATGGTCATAATAATGTGATTGGCGCGACATTATTTCCGCACAATATTGGTTTAGGTGCAGCAAATAATCCTGCATTAATTGAGAGAATTGCAGCAGCTACGGCAATAGAAGTAATGGCAACAGGGATAGATTGGGTATTTGCACCAACAGTTGCTGTAGTGCGCGAGGACCGATGGGGCAGAACGTACGAAGGCTACTCAGAAGACCCTGCAATTGTACGTGAATATTCAGCCGCAATTGTAAACGGATTACAAGGCAGAGCTGGTGATGACTTTTTAAGTGACAAACGCGTAATTAGCACTGTTAAGCACTTTTTAGGCGATGGTGGCACGGTAGATGGCGACGATCAAGGGGACAACATTGATAGCGAAGAGACGTTATATAACATTCATGCGCAAGGTTATATAGGAGGCTTAACCGCAGGTAGTCAATCGGTTATGGCATCGTTTAATAGCTGGAATGGTAAAAAAAATCACGGCAATAAATACTTACTTACCGATGTACTAAAAACAAAAATGGGTTTTGATGGCTTTGTTGTAGGCGATTGGAACGGGCACGGACAAGTTGCCGGCTGTACAAATGAAAGCTGCCCGCAAGCTGTTAATGCCGGGCTTGATATTTTTATGGTGCCAACGGGTGCTTGGAAACCACTTTATGAAAATACAATTAAACAAGTAAAAGCGGGCACAATAACAATGGCGCGAATAGATGACGCCGTGGCACGTATTTTACGCGTTAAATTACGCGCGGGTTTATTTGATAAACCAAGCCCCGCAAATCGAAAATATTCAGGTGAGTTAGAACTAATAGGTGCACCTGCACATCGCGATATTGCCCGCCAAGCGGTACAAGAGTCGTTAGTACTGCTTAAAAACAACAACCATTTATTACCGCTTAACCCGTCAAGCAACATACTTATAGCAGGCGATGCGGCCGATAACATAGGCAAGCAATCGGGTGGTTGGAGTATTACGTGGCAAGGGACTAATAATCAAAATGCAGATTTTCCTGGGGCAACGTCTATTTATGCCGGATTAAAAACGCAAATAGACTCTGCTGGCGGCAACGCTATTTTAAGTCCAACGGGTGAATTTAATACTAAACCCGATGTAGCCATTGTTGTATTTGGTGAAGAACCATATGCAGAGGGGCATGGCGATAAAGACAACCTTGAGTTTGAGCGTAACAATAAACGCTCTCTTAAAATATTAAAAACATTAAAGCAGCAAAATATACCGGTTGTTTCTGTGTTTATATCGGGCAGACCAATGTGGGTTAACAGCGAGCTAAACGCGTCAGATGCATTTGTAGCAGCATGGCTTCCTGGCACTGAAGGACAAGGCATTGCAGATGTTTTATTAGCGGATGCAAGTGGGCAGGTACAATACGACTTCAAAGGTAAATTGTCTTTCTCATGGCCTAAATCGCCACTACAAACCGCAGTAAATAAGGGCGATGCTGATTACTCACCATTATTACCCTATGGCTTTGGTTTAACATATAAAGATGAAAGTACGCTTGCCAATAATCTAAATGAAGACTCAGGTGTTGATATTAGTAACCTTGCGCCGCTATCTATATTTAATGGCAGTTTTAAAACGCCGTGGCGTTTGTTTTTAAATTCAAACAGCGAGCAGCACCAAGTAGCAAGTAACAGTGTAAAGCTCGGTGGCATTACTTATCGCACTGAAGACAAAGCGATTCAAGAAGATGCGATGCAATTTAACTTTGATGGCACTGCATCCAGCTACATCGAAATTAATAGTAACTTTACCGAAGACAAAGTGGCCTACATTGAAGCAAATTCGGCCCTTAGTTTTAGCTATAAAGTAAACCAAATACCTAGCTCACAGACATACCTTGCAATGAAGTGCGAACAAGGTTGTGGCGGCGAGCTTGATATTACCAATGAGCTTGAAAATGCTGATTTAAATACATGGCAAACCATGAGTGTAGATTTAACCTGTTTTGCTAAAAAGGGCGTTGATTTTGCCAGAGTAACCAGCCCTTTTATTATTAAAACAGCAGGAGAGCTTAGCGTTTCAGTTGCAGATATTAGCTTTGAACCACAAAGCGCTAAAAGCGCCGTGGTTAAGTGTGAAGAATAAACGTAAAAGTTGTTGTGTATATCCAAAGCCCTGAGGGCATGTTGATCTTTGTGGATTGAAATTTGTTCAATCTAGGGGCAATTTAATCGCGGCGAGAGGTTTGTAACCTAGTGGGCTAAGTAAAAACCGAGCAACAAAGAGTAAATTGCCCCTAGGCAGAACCCTACGGGCAGCGCATGTTTGGCATTTATGCTACGTTATCGCCTATTTATGGGGAATAACCACACTACATAGGCTCTGCCTTGCCTAAAAACCAAACATACTGCTGCAAATTCAACCACCAAAGAACAACACGCCCTAATAAGGGCTTTTTTTATGCTGGGCAATATTGTTTTAAAAACTCATGGTGAGGCGGTAATTGGCTAACGCGCTGTTCTATTTGCTGTTTAATACCGTGTAAAAAACGGGTGAGTTCTTCATCGCTCATCATGCCGGCTATTAAGTGATGTTGATTAGGCTCAATACCTTGACCAAGCATTACTTGCACCCACGAGTCGACTCTAAAAATGTCGCCATCGTCTAAAAATACACGGCCAGTTTGCTTAAACAAATCAATTTTATGCTGAAGTGTTTTTGGCACCTCCATCGCACTACAGTGTTGCCAAAACTCACTGTCATCGCGATTAGTTACTTTGTAGTGCAGCACAATAAAGTCGCGAATATTTTCTATTTCACTTTTAAGCTGTTTGTTGTATTCGTCAATGGCGTGATTGGTAATGCCATTAAACGGAAATAAACGCATAAAGCGAATAATACCCGACATAATTAAGTGAATGCTGGTGGACTCAAGTGGCTCTACAAAACCGCTAGCAAGGCCAAGTGCTAGGCAGTTTTTGTTCCAGCCTTTTAAGCGCCGGCCTGTTTTAAATTTAATAATACGCGGCTCTGTAATAGCCTCACCTTCAATGTTATTTAATAGTAGCGCTTTGGCTTGTTCGTCATCCATATATTGGCTGCAATATACTAATCCGTTACCTACACGGTTTTGCAGCGGTATACGCCATTGCCAGCCGCTTTTGTGGGCAATAGATCGGGTAAGTGGCAATACGGTATCGCTGGTGGATTTTGTTTGCACGGCAATGGCGCTGTTACACGGTAATAAGTGCGACCAGTCTTCGTAGCCAGTATGCAATGCTTGCTCTATTAATAAGCCTCTAAAGCCGGTGCAATCAATAAAAAAGTCGCCATTAATATACTCGCCACTATTTAAAGTTAATGACTCTATATGGCCTGTTTTAGTATTTTTTACTACTTTTTGTATTTTACCTTCAATGCGTTTTACACCTAATGGCTCTGAAAATTCACGTAAAAACTGCGCGTAACGCGTGGCATCCATATGGTAGGCATAGTTAATGGGGTTTTGCTGATTAAACGCAAATTTACCGGCTTTAGCCGCTTGCAGCTCGTAGCAGTAATCGCCAAATGGGTTGTTTATTCCAAGTGCTTTTCCTTGCAGCCAAAAGTGATGAAATTCACCCGCCCAACATTCTTTGCCCGTTGCGCCAAATGAGTGAATATAATGCGTGTTTTCATCGCCCCAGTTTTCAAAGCTAATACCTAATTTAAAACTGGCTTGAGTGGCTTTCATAAATGCTTGCTCGTTTATACCCAGCAATTTATGAAATGTACGAATAGGCGGAATTGTTGCCTCACCAACACCCACAGTGCCAATATCGTCAGATTCAACAAGGGTTATGTTTATATTGTTGCCAACTAATTTAGCAAGTGCTGCTGCAGCCATCCAACCTGCAGTGCCGCCCCCAGCAATTACTACGTTTTTAACAGCGTTTGTTTTAGTCATTATGTGGCTGCCCATTATTTGATAAAAGATGATTTAAAAGCGCGCGATTACTTGGTAGTCCGTTTAAACACTGCGCTATTTTTTCGCGGTTTTGCTGATAATAGTAATCCCCAACACGTGGGTCGTTAAATGCATTTTGTGCAGATACTGTTTGTGTATTAAAGCCCATGCCATATAAAACGTATTGGTAACTGCTTGATGAAAACACTTCTTCGTTTTCAATAAAATCAAAGCGGCTAGGGGGCTGAAACTGCCAAAGTTTAAGTAAGTTTTGTAGGCGCTCGGGCGCGGTATTTAAATTACTAATATCTTGCCAATAAGGAGTGTCGTCGCGCTCGCTTAGCACATAATGAAGCTTTAAAAATTCAGTAACGCGCTGCCAACGCGTGCTAAAACGATCATTAAAACGCGTTTCAAGCTGGCTCATGTGTGTGCGGTTTTGCGGGAGTTGCTCGCTTATCATGCTAATTGAAAGCTCAACCATAGCAAGTGCTGACGCTTCAAGTGGCTCTAAAAAGCCAGCTGACATACCCACGGCAACACAGTTTTTAATCCAAAATTTTTGCCTGTAACCAGGGCTGAATTTTAATACGCGGTAGTTAAGTTGCTCAGCTTGTTGCTCACTGGTACTTTTAGCTATGTAGCTTTTTAGTGTATTTGTTGCGCTTTCATCACTTTGATATTTACTACTAAATACATAACCTGTGCCACGGCGCGTTGGTAGGGCTATATCCCAAATCCAACCGTTACTTTGCGCAGTAGAAAGCGTTGCAGAGGCAATTGGCTGATTGGTGTGTGCATTAGGTATTTGCGCTGCAACAGCGCTGTTATTAAATAAAATATGATCTTGCGCTATAAACTCGCTATTAAAATGCTCACCAATTAAACGAGCGCGAGAGCCTGAGCAATCTATAAATAAATCACCTGTTATATCGCCATTATTATTTGTCTTTATTGCGGCAATATAGCCATGCTCGTCGTTAATAACCTCGGTTACATCGTCAGTAATATGTGTAACGTTTAGGTTTTTAACGCAGTGATTTTTTAAAAAATCAGCAAATTTACCCGCATCTAAATGATAACCATAGTTGGTGACTGCTGCGTATTCGGGTGTTTGTAATTGCTTTGGCGCAAGGGCTGCTTGGCATACAAAGCTTTGCATATTAACAATGTCGGCAAATTTTTGGTTAGGTGCAATGCGTTGCCAGCTGGCGTGTAAATTGGTTTGCTCATAGCCTTGTGGATTCATAAAAGGGTGATAGTAGTTTTCTCCCTCGCTGAGGTTGCGCCAATTTATAAATTTAGAACCTTGCTTAAACGACGCGTCGCACTGGGTTATAAAATCACTTTCTTTAATATCAATACGTTGCAGCGTGTTACGCATTGATGGCCACGTACCTTCGCCCACGCCCAATATAGGCACATTTGCCGACTCCACTAACGTTACACTAAGGTGCGGGTGTTCGGCGGCTAATAAACCTGCACTTAGCCAACCGGCAGTGCCACCACCTAAAACGACTATTTTTGTTATTGATTTGGTCATGAGTTAACACCCTAAAATTGATAACAATTAAACTAGCATTAATACTGTTTTAAATACAAAAAAGCCGCTAGTAAAAACTAACGGCTTTACTTTGTATTACCTTTAGAAGTTGTAACGCATACCAATATTGTAACGTGCGCCTAGCTGTTGTAGGTTCCACAATTGTACTGACGTACGGCCATGTTCGCGGCTGTTTTGCTCAGTTATGTTAAGGCCTTCAACAAAAAACGAAAGTTGCTCGCTGTAGTTGTACGCAACATTAAAGTCGATTTGATAATATTCTTCAGTAAAGCCTGGCTCATTTACATATCGAGCTGCGCTATTTAAAAACTTATCACGCCAGTTGTAAGCAATACGCGCTTGAAAATCATCGTTTTCGTACATTGCAATAAAGTTAGCTGTATCGCTTAAACCCACTAGTGCAAATTGTGTTGTAGTAGGGTCTGCGTTTACATCAAAGTCTATGTCGCCGTTAACTGTGGTGTAGTTTGCTTGCACACCAAAACCGCTTTCACCAAAAAAGTGCTGAAAGGCAATTTCAAAACCATCAATGGTGGCATTTTTATTGTTGGTAGGTACTTGTGCTGTAAATTCTAGTAATGGGTCATCGCTGTTAGCAATTACATCGTAAGCGGCTTCAAACTCTTCGTAGGTCATAGAGTCAAAATCAACGTTATTTTCTGTTGCGGCAACCATTTGAAATAAGTTTGAATCGGTTAGGGCAAGTCCGCGAGATTCTAGTTCAGCAATGGCAGCTTGTGCGCGAGGGCCTGCTGTTGCATCGCGTAATCCGTAGTAGTTTTGTGTCATTGGTGTTAAACCAATAAAGTTTTCGATGTCTTTAGTGTAATAACCTACCGACACATAACTTGTTTCTGCAAAGTACCACTCAGCCGATACATCAATATTGTCTGATTCAAGCGGCACTAAGCCAGGGTTACCCGTTGACGCTGTAGCCGGTGAAGAACCCGCTAAAAGAGTAGGGGCACCCGGTACACCAACAGTCGCTGCTGAACTTAAGTTGTCGTAAGTTGGGCGAGCAATTGTAGTGCTATAAGAAAAACGCGCTTTTACGTTTTCGATTACTTCTATGTCAAAGTCAAAGCTTGGTAAAAAGTGATCGTAGCTAGATTTAAGCGTGAAATCTTCTTTATCTGAGCCAAAGCGAACGTTAAAGTCGTTATTACCTTCCCACGCTACTGCGTTAGGTAAGTCGATATTAGCTGTTGAGGTAATGTCGGTAGACTCTTGGCGCGCGCCAATAACAATGTTGTATGGCATATCGCCAATGTAGCCGTTGTAAGTAAATTGCACAAACGCTGCGGTTATATCTTCTTCAATGGTGCGGTTAGTTGCAAATGCGCCATCGGCTGCAAAGTTAAAACCGTATTCTTCACCTGCCCAGTAACCAATTTGCGATGCGCTGCCGGTATAACCTTGGTTGTACGAACCCGATGTATCGTAGTCGTCAAACTCAGCTAAAAAGTTTGTTGGGTTTAGGTAGCCATCAGGTAGTTCGCCTGGGTTTTCTATACCCCAGTTACCCATTGTATTACGTGTAAGTGATTGCAGTGAATGGCTTTCCATAGAGCGAGACTCTATACCAAAGTCAATTGCGCCGTTTTCAATTTCGTATTTACCATGGATTCTAAATTCTGTGATTTCAGACTCTTGGCGAGCAAAGTTAGAATCTAAAATAGACGTACCCACATCAGAGGCATCTAACGTGTTATTACAATTTAGGTTGTCTCGGCGACAATCATCAAAATCGATACTCATTGATGGCAGTTCGCGGCTAAAATCAACTTCTTGTGCGTTAACTACGTTTGCGCCCAAGCCAGCGTTTACCCAGCTGCCGTAAGGTGCATCTGGTTTGCTAGTGGCTTTTGAATTGTGCGCATCAAACATAAAGCTCAATTCTGAATTAAAATAGTACTCAACGTTTAAGCCAATAGAGTCGTTTTGGTTAACTTGGTTTAGCTCTTGAAACGCTAAGCCTAAATCGCGTGTTTGCTGATCGCGACGTTCTTCTCGGTAATAAATAGGGGTTTTTACTGTGTTATCGTCAAACGTTAGCGCGCTTTTGTAGTTATCCATCCATATTGATTGCTCAGCACGGGCTTCGAATAAATCTTGCTTAGAATATGTGTAATCAAGCGTGGCTGTTAAATCGTCAATTGGGCTGTATTGCAGCGTTAATTGTGCGTTTGTACGCGTACGTTCTCTGTCGGCAATGGTGTAGCGCAAATCTGATGGCATTGAATAAAGCTGACCAACAGCGGGTGCATTAGTTAAAACAATATCGTCTGCAGCTTGTGGGATTGTGCCGTCAAAAGCTGATGTATTCCATTGATTTACAAACGCACCTGTTGATGAGCTATCGCGCTGTTGCATGCTTGCAGTTAACGAGGCACCAAATTTAGCTTCACTGTCGGTCCAGCTAATTAAGCCCGAAAGCTCTGGTGTTATGTCATCACCAACGCGATTTGTTGAATCGTGTAATGCTTTTACACCAATGCTTGAAACAAAGCCTGGGTTATCAAGTGGGCGAGCGGTATTAATATTAATTGTTGCGCCAATACCACCTGATGCAATACTTGCTTTACCCGTTTTATATACTTCAACCGATTTAACGCTATCAGACGCTAAGTTTGCAAAATCAAAAGCACGAGAGCTGGGTGTACCGCCGCCTGAAGGCAATGAAGCTGCCGGCATAGTACGTCCGTTTAGGGTTACCATATTGTAGTCGGGGCCAAAACCACGAACTGTTACTTTAGAGCCTTCACCATTTGAGCGATCAATCGACACACCCGTAATACGCTGTAGCGACTCTGCTAAGTTGGTATCTGGAAATTTACCAATATCTTCAGCTGATATTGCATCTACAACGCCAGCGGCGTCGCGTTTTAAACGAGTAGACTCTTTAATACTACTTTTAAAACCAGTAACTTGAATTACTTCAACATCTGTATTTGCTTCTTGTGCATATACAGGTAAAGAGATTGATGCGCCTAAAATCAGAGATAGGCTGGTCGCTATCTTTGTTTTTCTTACAATATGGTTAGACATTCGGTTTCCCTCGCGCTTTTATCATTATTATTAACAGCTTGTATGGGGCTGTTATTGTGTAATTGTAAACATTGTCAAATGTGTGGAAGCGCTTCCAGAAAAACCCATTTAATTTAGCTTTGTGGAAGCGCTTCCAGAAATGCTAGTTTAAATTTTAAATAGGGTCAACTATTGTTTTAATAAAATGAGACTAAATTGTTTTTAAAATGTGTGTTTTTTAGATTTAAATCATAAATTACAGTTGGTTATGAAAAGCCATTCAAAAACAGTGCTGTAACAACATTTTATTATAAGAAACCCGATTACTGATTCATTTAGTTATTTAGACACTTTATGGTGTTTTAACATCAGCTTTTACTACAGGCTAAAATTAATAGGTAGAGCGTTGGTGACTAAACCTAGGCACCTAAAACAGAGGGTGTCTCATTTTATAAATTGGTCATTAAAAAATCAGAGATTGTTTAAAAAATCGTTAATTAAATCACTAAAAAGTAACGTAGTTTTTGCAGAAGATGGTTTAAAAATAAACTTATAAAGTATTACGCATAAGAGTGTTGCGGGTCACTAGTTTTATCGCTATTTTAAAGGCTCTCTCATAGATGGATTTTATTATGCGCATTAAATTTTTAGCGAGCTTTTATTCTTTCTTCTTGTTTGCACTGTTTGGTTGTGACGACCAAAGTATGGCAATGCAAGATAGCCCTCAGCTAAATAATAATGCAAGTAACTTACCCACTAATAACAAAGTAAACACACCTCCTGTAGTTCAAAAAAACGAACCCGCTTTAGTCGTCGGTATGCTAGCTACGCACTGTAAAAGTAATGAAGCAGCCTACATTAACGCAAAAATGCATAAAGTTGTGCGTAACCCAGATGAAAATACAGCTTACAAGTTAGAGCCTACCGAGAAGGTACTTTCTGTTTGTGTTGCAAAAGATGACTCATCGCTTAGTTATCGATTTGGTCGTATTAATGACATAGGGCTTGAAAAAGAAGCTTCACCAGATGCACCATTTGGTAGTTACTACAGGCAAATAGGGCGTATTGGCCAGAGTATTTTATTTTTTAGTAACGGCGAATATCATTATTATATTATTAACTCAGGCGGCATGGGTAGCGGTGTAACCGTTAATGTTTATAAAAACGATACATTAATTTCGGAGCTGTTTTCGGGTAATGATCCTTACGATGACTTTGTTATAGCAACCGATTTAAATTTCCCTAAAAAATTGGTTATCGAAAAACAGCCATTTAATAAGCAAATGCAGTAAATAATGACTCCACAGCAGCAAAACGTTATAGAGCAAGGGCATTGGTTTAAAAGCCGCAGCGCTTATTTAAAAAGCTTTTTATTAACGCAGGGAAAAACGCTCTCGCTTAAAGCTCAGCAGTCATTATTTTTGCGAGGTGATAAGCACGACGGAATTTATGCCGTACTTAGCGGCGTGGTGCGTATTAGTGGCGTAAGTAACGAAGGCAAAGAAGCCGTATTGAGCTTTATTGATTCATCACTGTGGTTTGGCGAAGTTACTTTGTTTGATGGTGGCCTGCGCACTCACGATGTATATGCACAAACTGATGTTGTGCTTTTTTACGTGCCCCAACGTGCGCTTGAACAGCTATTAAATGAACAACCACAATATTGGCAAGAATTTGGATTATTACTGGCGCAAAAATTACGCCTTATGTTTACCTCAATGGAAGATCACGCATTATTAAGCGCTGAGCAAAAAGTATGCAATCGACTTTTAATGCTTAGCGAACATACAGAGCACTTAACACCGCTTGTTTTATCTCAGCAGCAACTTGCTGATATGACCTACCTAACGCGCCAAACTATTAATCAAATACTGCAACAGCTTGTTAGCTTACAAGCTATTAGTTTGGGGTATCAACGCATAACTGTTTTAGATAAACAAAAGTTACAGGCCCGTGCTACACAAGCTTAAATAGAGGCTGCTTTATTTAGTTGGAACCAAAATTGCTACATAATATGTAATGCAACAATGGATTTGAGCTAATGACTACAATAACCTTTAAAAATCAATATAGTAATTATAACTCTCCAACAGTAAATAAAGCGGCAGGTTCAAGCGAAGTTGCGGCAACTAATACCCTCCCTAATGAAAAACCAAATGGTGTTAAAGGCATAAGCTCAACGCCTAAAGATCAAACGTTTTTAGAAAGTGCCCAAGAAGCGCTGGTTTATCAGCGCTTAGGTGTAAACAAAAACAAAATAGACGAGCTAAAAGCGACAATAGAAGAGCTCATTAAAGAACAGCAAAGTGAGGGCGCAGACCCTAGCGCAATTGCTGATAAAATAGAGGAACTTCAAAAAATGCTTGAGCAAGAGTATCAAAAAGGGCGCGAGCGAACGGATATGCAAGGTGAGCATGAGCCGGGTAAAATAATTTCTGCATTTGTTTAATTTACAAAATGTCGGATACCTGACATTGTTGTTGTGTCTACTTTTGCTAAAGTAAGTTTTATAGATAAAAATAAAGGCAAAACAATGAAAACACTTCAACAGCAACTTGGTAAATATGGTTTATATCATCGTTCTAAACGTAATGTACTAACGCACTTTATTGGTATTCCGCTCATTGTATTTGCAGCCTTGTGTTTACTAGCACGTATTCAAATACCCCTTGGTAGTGTAGTAGTTGATGGCGCACAACTTTTTGTATTAGCCTCGGTTGTTTATTATTTTATGCTGAGCTTTTCGCTTGGCTTTATTATGGCCGTGATATTCACTTTACTCCTTGTTGGTGCTCAGCCTATTGCGGCAATGGCGCTTTGGCCGTGGTTGAGTATTGGCGTAGGTGTGTTTGTATTTGGCTGGGTACTGCAGTTTATTGGGCACTATTACGAAGGTAAAAAACCGGCGTTTGTAGATGACCTAATTGGTTTAATTATTGGCCCTTTGTACGTAACCGTTGAACTACTATTTTTAATGGGCTTTTATAAAACATTAGAAGATGAAGTAAACGCAATAGCTGGCCCTACAAAGGCGTAAAATACTTTACTAAGTACCTTTATAAAAACTAATAAATAACAATAAAAGGGCAGATAACGCATGCAATATAATAATAAAACCGTGTGGATCACCGGCGCATCGTCAGGTATTGGTAAAGAGCTTGCTATACAATTTGCCGAGCTTGGAGCGCGCGTTATTTTATCGGCGCGCAATGTAGATAAACTAAACGATTTAAAAGCAACGCTTAAAGGCGAAGGGCACTTAGTTGTGCCGCTTGATTTAGCCCAGCCAGAACACGTACTGAGCACAATAACAGCAAAAATGAACGAGCTTCCTGCAATAGATATTTTAATTAATAACGGCGGCGTATCGCAGCGTAGCTTATTTTTAGAAAACGACTTTAACGTGTACCGCCAATTAATGGAGGTTAATTACTTTGGCTTAATTGCACTGACTAAAGCCGTACTACCTACTATGGTGGCAAGGCGCAGTGGCTCAATTGTGTCTATTAGTAGTGTGGCGGGTAAAGTAGGTTCAAAATTTAGAACGGGTTATTCGGGTTCTAAATATGCAGTTGTTGGTTTTATGGATTGCCTACGTGCAGAAGTAGCACAACATAACATTCATTGCTTAACAATTTGCCCAGGCTCTATTAAAACAGCAATTGCGCATAACTCACTAAACGAGCAAGGCATAGCGCAAAATAAACCAGAAGAGTCGATAGAAAATGGGATGGATGTAAGCGTAGCGGCTTCAAAAATGATTCGTGCCATTAGCGATAAAAAAGACGAAGTGATTATTGGCAAAGGTTTAAGTGGTTGGGCGCCTACAATTAAGCGCTTTTTTCCTACTTTGTTTAATCGCATTACTGCAAAAACAAACTATAGGTAGCGTCGTTTATTTCAAAAGCGTAAAATGCCGTAAATTTGATCAATTTAGAAAAGGATTCTAAATGAAGTATTTATGGCTGAGCCTGTTTTTTATTGTATTAATTTGGTCTGGTATTAACCCAAAAGATCAATTTACATGGCTGCTTGAAGTTATCCCCGCAATTATTGGTTTAGTGCTGCTAGCAAGTACCTATAGCCACTTTAAACTTACTCCTATTTTATATACATTTATTTTAGCGCATTGCATTGTGCTGATGATTGGCGGGCATTACACCTACGCCGAAGTCCCTTTTTTCGATAATCTATTTGGTAGCGAGCGTAATAACTACGACAAAGTAGGGCACTTTTTTCAAGGGTTTGTACCTGCACTACTAGCACGCGAAATTTTACTGCGCAAAAAAGTAGTAAATGGTCGAGGCTGGTTAATCACCTTTGTTATTTCGGTATGTTTAGCATTTAGCGCCTTTTACGAATTAATAGAGTGGTGGGTTGCAGTGTTAAGCGGCGAAAACGCAGAAGCGTTTTTAGGCACGCAAGGTTACGTGTGGGATACCCAATCAGATATGGGACTGGCGTTATTTGGGGCTATTTGCTCATTGTTAATGCTTTCAAAAGTACACGACAAACAGCTTAAAAACGTTAAAGATTATTTATAGGCTATAGGAACGTTAAAGACTATATAGAAACGCTTATAAAATATTAATAAAAGACTATTAACTTATGACTGTAAACACTAGTGATTACTCAATCAGCACAGACAAAAGTAAACTTAACTTTAACGTTATTTATAACTTTATTGCTAATAGCTATTGGGCCAAAGGCATTCCTAAAAGCGTGATGCAATCAGCTATTGATAACTCAATGTGCTTTGGTGTTTACAGCGCTCATAACGAACAAGTTGGCTTTGCCCGAGTAGTGACCGATAAAGCAACCTTTGCCTATTTAGCCGATGTATTTATTGCCCCGCACTTGCAAGGTAATGGGCTGAGTAAGTTACTTATTAAAACAATAGTAGAGCACCCTGAGCTGCAAGGGCTCAGGCGCTTTTTATTAGCGACTTCTGATGCGCATAGTCTGTACGCGCAATATGGGTTTAAGCCAATAGACAACCCCGCACTGCTAATGCAAATAAATCCTGCAAATGTGTATGGTGATAGTAAGTAGAGAGTACTTTCTAAAGTGGGGTTATTATTTTTATGATTCACTATATAGCTAATTAGTAAGCTGTTTTTTGATGTTATAAACTTTTTGGCGGTAGATATTAATACTCTTTTAAATACGATATTTTTTCTTCATTGATAGAGCATAAGAAAGTACAAATAGAGCCACCCACCAAGCAGCAAATACCCACAATCCAGGCTTAAGTTCACACCATTCTTTAATGTTAATAACACCATATATAAACAAACCTAGAGAGATGAGTGGTAAAATAAATAAGGAGTAAAAAAGATATTTAATAAAGTTTGATAGAAGTTTTTGATACAGTTTATGCTCATTATCAGAGCGAAACTCGATCATTAAAAAAATACATTGTGAAGATATAAGCAAAAGTATTACTTGTAATAAACACCAGCCTAAAGCCGCCAAAATTGCGATCCATTGCATTGTCATTTTCGTTTTCCTTACCTTTTTACTTTAACAGATTGCTATAAAGCTATTGGTATATTTTACCTTTGTGTTTTAACCAACCACCAACATGATATCCGTTGGGATCTTTATGAGTCCAGTGTACTACGGCCACTTTTTTATTCCACTCATACTCTCTATAAAATTGAACATTATCACTTTTCGAAATCAAATTAATTTTTGGGGCTAGGTCAATGTTATGTGCGATTAAAATAGTAATGCTGAACTTAATTTAAGAATAAACTTTTGATGACGCCAGCCTTTATTATCGACGTTTAATATAGGAATCTTTTCGTCAACGACTGAGCATTAACGGATGAATATCAAGCGTCTTAGCAACCTCCTTTATCAAGACATCGTCTCGTAAGCTTAGTTCGACTGCTTTGATTTTGAAATTAACTGGGTAAAACCGTGTCTTTCTAGCTTGAGTATATCTAGGCATTTTAGTCTCCTCATAGTGATGAGGAGGTGTCCACTAAAACGGGTGAGGAGCACAGTCCTTTTGAGTGACTTGTTATACGTTTTTGCTGCGCTCTTTCAGTAACCGTCCCTTTGCAACTGATTCATTTTTTAAAAAGTTAACCATGAAATGATAATCAGGGTGTGTTTTTAAACTACGACTAACAAAATAAACGTTAGTTGTATTAATAGAGAATGTTTCTCTAATATCCGCCCCTGGATTGTTGCCTGCTAACAAGCTAAATTTGAGTCCAGGAATATTAAACACTATATGTTGGTAGCCATCATGGTTTTTAACTGTTGGAAAACCCATTGTTGGTTTATCTACTATTTGATTATCAACATATACAGCTAGGTATGTATTTGCAGGAAATTCAGTATTTCCTAATAGGTAATCTGAAAAAGCAACCATGCTTTCTTCACGAATTGAATTCTTTGTATCAGGAATACCGTACCCGCTCCAATCTGTTACGGACAATCTCCAAGCAATGCTTACAGCAAAGTACATGAAATTAAGTGCTATTTTATCGTTGGACGGAAAATACCATCTTTCATCTTGTACATGAGACAACGCTTTAAATTTTTTTATCTTTGTAGCTAGTTTAAAACCGTTAGGTCGAGCCATAAAAGAAATTACTTTTTCTTCCCCATTTTTGGAGAATTTCAATTCACAACTTTCACAAAGTAAATGTTTTTTAGCTTGCTTGTCTGTATAGGCTGCTGATTTATCTGAGCCATTAATCAAAACAATGTTTTGTCCGTGTTCAGGGAAACCTTTACTAATTGATCGGTAAATAGCTTTAGGCATAAAGTGACTATCTTTAAGCTTCGCTGATTTTCTACACAATGCACAGAGTCCGTTCACCAAACCTCCTTAAACGTATAACGCCCACAATAACAGGCTAAAATTTAGGAACGAAGTGACTAAAGCCAACCAGTTTTAGTCCTTGTTGATTTGCCTTGTTATATGTTTATTTGCTGGAGTAGTGCTCAATAGAGTTCCTAAGCATATCCTCATACATTTCAATATACTCTGTAATATTAGCTTCGAGGTTGTTTGGGGATGATTTATCAAGAATGTTTTGAGCATTGTAGCAAGCGGTAGCAAATAGCATTGAAGAGCTTGCTTGAGACATTGAAGTCTCAGTTTCAACTTCAATCGCTTTTTCTAAATACCGGCCGACTACTTCTTCAAATTTTTCATCCATACTCTGAACATTCCCTAAACATATAATAGCTTTATCAGAGGACACTTTCCTCTTTTTACGAGCAAAGTATGTCCTCTTAGTTATTTTTAATAGTAATAGCAAATCTTGTAACACATTGCCAGTTATAAACTTTCAGGCGGGTTGTTCTTTTAATGATATGCACAAATGAGGAAAACGTCCTCATTTTTTGACTTAGGAGGAAAAACGCCAGTACTGTACGTAAATGCAGCAATTACATATTTAAAATGAAAGCTAAAAGCCTTTTAAATGATTTAACAGCCACTAAAAAACGGCGGCGATAATGCAAGTAACCGCTTTAAGTACACTTGTTTGTGTAAGCATATTATAAAAGGTGGTTTACTGGTGGTGGAAGTTGTAAAAACGAGGTCATTAATTATTTACTAAACGCGTCTTCCTTTTTTTGAAACAGGGGAGACGCGTTTAAATATACTGATACCAATCGACTTAAGTATTTAGCCTTTCTAGCGTGCTAAATAAAGCGTTAACGGCGTTATAAATTTCTCATGTAGAACAACTACATGTCGAAATTTATGCCTTGTTATCACTCTATTTATCCGTCGCTATAAATGTCTAATAACTTAACACGATTGGTATTATTTAGCTTTTTTTGCCTCTAGAGTTTCTATTTCACTCCAGATTTTTTCGGCTTCTGCACTTAACATGGCAAAGCTTTTAATGTCGCCTTTTCTTTGTGCCTGCATGCCTTGCTCTAGTTTTACGTCGTATTCTTTACGCAGTTTTTTTACGGGATCAGGCTTTAAAAATGAAAACATTAGTATTCTCTTAATTTATTAAATTATATGTATTTAGTGTACGCATTAATTGGCTTAATAGTTCTTTGTTTGGTGAAAATGTTTACTTTGCGCTTTAAAAGCGCAAAGTAAACGCAGTGTAATTTTGCGTGCTAGTGCTAGTGTTTATTTTTCTGGCTCTAGGCGTTTAATACCTTGGCCATCAATACCTAAATAAATAAAACCATCGCTGCCTTGGGCTAGGCTACGTACTCTGCCAATGCCGTCGAGTATTTTATATTGCTTAGCAACCTTACCCTTTGAGAGTTCCAATGCGCTAATAAATGCAAATTTCATTGATGCTAGTAATAGCTTACCTTTAAGCTTTGGGTATTTATCACTCGTTACATACAACATATCGGAAGGGGCAATTGAAGGGGTCCAGTGTAATACAGGCGATTGCATGCCGTCTTTTTCTTTAAGGTCGGTAAACTTGGTACCGCTGTAGTTAACGCCATAACTTACTAAAGGCCATCCGTAGTTAGCGCCTTTTTTTATTATGTTAAGCTCATCACCGCCGCGTGGCCCGTGTTCGTGAGACCATAAAATATTATTTTGATTATCAAACCACATGCCTTGTGGGTTACGGTGCCCATAAGACCATACCGCATGTTTTGCATTTTTTTGTTTAACAAACGGATTGTCGCTTGGGATATTACCATTTTCGTGTAAGCGATAAATTTTACCGCCGTCCCGCGTGAGATCTTGTGGGTTTATATCGCGCGAGCCGCGATCGCCAATTGAAAAATAAACATAACCTTCATCATCAAACACAATACGACTGCCATAGTGCTGGCCTTTGGTACTATTATGCTCGCCTTTGTACAGCAATTGCTGATCAGACAACTGCGTATGATCGTCACTTAGCTTAGCGCGCATTAAGGCGGTGTTACTGCCGCTTCCTTTGCCCTCACTACTTGAGTAACTAAAGTACAGCCATTGGTTTTGCTTACTATCGGTGTGTAGTGATAAATCAAGTAATCCACCTTGGCCATTAGCGTCAATGTCGGGCAGCCCAGAGACCTCAGTTAATTTAGTGGTATTTTTAGGTAATAAAAATAACGTTCCACTGCGCTCAGATATTAACAAGTCACCATTAGCTAGAGGCTCAATAGCCCAAGGTATAACCACACCTTCTGCCGCTGTTACTGCGTTAACGCTAAGCGATAAAGTATCGAGCTGTTTATAGTTTTTTACGTAATCGCTTTTTGCATGCGCGGGTGCGTTAGTAGCAAATATAGCAACGGCTAAGCCTGCACTTATTAGTTTAGGGAGTGTGTTATGTGACATTAAATTTATCATTATGGCTTCCAAAATTAATTCAGTCTTACATCACCTTAACATGGCATAAATAAATTTGTTAAGTGTTGAGTTGAATGAAAAATACACACTTATATGTTTATAAAATTACCTCTTCACAGGAAATTGTTTTAGCAATTAGCGCTAATAAAAAAATTGAATAATTACTCTATTGGGGTTGAAAACTTAAAATTTGAGCGTACACTTGTGCGCTGAAATTTGGGCGTACACGTGTAAGTTCAAAATAATTAAGATTTGATAGAGATTTAACCATGATTACTCAAGTATTAAACCAATTTTCAAAATGGTTTTTACACCATCAAAGTTTTGCAGGCTACATAGAGCCAATAATGCAGGTGTTTAAACCTGCGTGGCGTGCAGGGCAGTTTAGAGCGCAAGTAGTTAGTACCGCTGTGCTTGATGGCGGTTTTTTAAGTGTGCAGCTTAAGCCAAGCAAACAATGGCAGACACATACGTCAGGGCAGCATATAAGTTTAACGCTTGAAATTAATGGGCGATTATTAACACGCGTTTTTACCGTGGCCTCAAGCGCACAGCAATTTAAAAATACAGGTTTGGTGCGCTTACTAATCAAAACAAATGCGCAAGGGCGCTTTACAGGTTTACTCAGTAGCGCATTAAAAGCGGGTTTGTGGTGCAATATTTCTGCGCCAAACGGCGACTTTGTATTTAAAAATACACATACACCGGCTACTTTTGTTGCCGGTGGGTCGGGTATAACACCTATGCTGGCTATGCTTGATGATTACTTAAGTCAAACTACGCAAAAAGTCTCGTTAGTGTATTACGCAAAAGCCACTGAGCATCAATGTGTTGATGAACTGAGTGAGTTGGCGGCGCAGTTTGAGCATTTTTCGTTTTTATTATTAACGCGTGAGCAATCAAGCGACATAACCAGCAATATTAAGCCGTGGGAAAACCCAGACATTTACTGCTGTGGCCCTGCAGCATTTATGCAAACGGTGAGCGATTTTGCTAAAACGCATAAGCTAAATTACTACCAAGAAGCCTTTGGTTTGGCGCTGCCTAGCTTAAACGACGACAGCCAATTTAATGTGAAAATTAACGCCAGTGCCCATGTTGTATCGGGCAACGATGTTTTACTGAATCAGTTTGAAGAAAAAAAGCTACCCGTTAAACGCGGTTGCGGTATTGGTATTTGCCATCAATGCCAATGTATTAAAAAGTCAGGCGTGGTACGTAATTTAAAAACAGGTGAATTGAGTGACAACGGCGAGCAATTAATACAACTTTGCGTAAGCCAACCTGTTAGTGATTTGGAGTTACAATTATGAAAAACATTAACTATGACATGCTCGCAAGCGAGCTAGATGCCATTAAAATGGACACCCTTGGCAAAGTAGGCCAACAAGATGCCGACTACATTCGCTCTGTTGTGCGCAAACAGCGAGTGTGTGAATGGAGCGGGCGAATTTTGCTTATGCTTGGTTTTATTCAGCCATTATTATGGGTTGCAGGCGTGTTATTACTAGCGCTGGCTAAAATTTTAGACAATATGGAAATTGGCCACAATGTAATGCATGGTCAATACGATTGGATGAACGACAAGCAACTTAACTCACAGCATTATGAATGGGACATTGCGTGCGATGGACAAAGCTGGCACCGCGTTCATAACTTTGAACACCATACGTATACTAATATTATTGGTAAAGACAGAGACTTTGGTTATGGATTATTACGCCTGAGCGATGATTTTAAGTGGCGTTTTAAAAATGTATGGCAGTTTTTTACGTATATTAATTTAAGTGTGCTATTTCAGTGGGGCGTGTCGTATCACGAGTTAGCTGCAGAGCGTGTTTTTATTGGTAAAAAGAAAGAAAACCGCGAAGGGCTTGTATCGCACTCAACACTAAAGCAACGCTTTTTTAGTAAAGGCGCTCGCCAATTAATTAAAGATTATGCGATATTTCCGTTACTTGCAGGGCCTTTATTTTTATGGGTATTAGCGGGTAACTTGGTAGCAAACTTAATCCGTAATTTATGGACGTCGACCATAATATTTTGTGGTCACTTTACTGAAGAAACAGAGACCTTTAAACAAGAAGACTGCGTAAACGAAACCCAAGGGCAGTGGTATTACCGCCAAGTACTGGGCTCGTCTAATATTAAAGGGTCGCATTGGTTTCATGTTTTAACAGGGCATTTGAGCTGCCAAATAGAGCATCACTTATTTCCAGATATGCCGTCTTCGCGCTATCAAGAAGTTGCACCGCAAGTACAAGCTGTTTTGCAAAAACACGGTATTGATTATCACACTGGTGGCTTTTTTAGACAGTATACGTCGGTGTTAAAACGTATTATTAAATACTCGTTTAAATAAATTATTTGTTTTAAAAAATCGATCTATGTAGCAGCATAGGTCGATTTTTTTGTTTATAGCACCCAATGCGGTTGATTAGTAAACAGCACTTGCAAAAAATTCTCATAGTTAATTAAAAAAGCCTTACTTTAGCTATGGTTAAATAGCGTGTGATTGTCATACAATGGAGGGAAATAGACCACACAAGAGAGATTAAAATGGCCGCATTTGGTACCGTGTTTATGCCGCAGATGATTCAAGCTCGTTTTTCTGATAATAAATGGAGCGAAAGCTCAATTGTCCCTTCCGATAAACTTGAACTTCATGCTGGTGCGCACGTTCTTCATTATTCAAGTACATGTTTTGAAGGCTTAAAAGCCTTTCGCCATGAAGATGGTTCTGTTTATCTTTTTAGAATGGATGCAAACATTGCACGCATGCAACAAAGCTCAGCGCTATTAAGCTTACCGAGTTTTGACAGCGATATGCTAAAAACGATGATTATCGATATTATGCGTGAATACGCAGATGAAACGCCATTACCGCCGGGTTCTATGTATATTCGCCCAACGCACATTGGTACAGAGGCTGCAATTGGTAAAGCCGCAGCGCCATCAATGAGCTCGCTTTTATACACATTACTATCGCCAGTAGGTGATTACTTTGCCGGTGGTGCAACTGCACTACGTGTACTGCTTGAAGAAGATGGCATGCGCTGCGCTCCGCACATGGGTATGGTAAAAAGTGGTGGTAACTACGCCAGTGCACTAGCACCTATTAGCGCTGCACGTATAAAGTATCAAGCTGATCAAATTTTGTTTTGCCCAGGTGGCGACGTACAAGAAACCGGTGCTGCTAACTTTATACTTATTGATGGCAACGAAATTATTACTAAAGCACTCGATAGCACCTTTTTACACGGTGTAACGCGTAATAGTATTTTAACCATAGCCAAAGATTTAGGTATGACGGTAAGCGAGCGTAACTTTAGCGTTACTGAGCTACTAGAGCGTGCTGCTAAACCTGGCACTGAAGCGGCGCTTTCGGGCACTGCAGCTGTACTAACTGCTGTGGGTACGTTTATTCATAACGATAAAGAATACAAAGTTGGTACTGGCGAACCAGGCCCTACTACAGCACGCCTTCGCCAAGCATTGAACGATATTCAATGGGGTAAAAGTGAAGACAAGCACGGCTGGTTAACTAAAATCTAATAATAGATTTAATAGCAACTCGCATTAAAAAGCCACCTAATCGGTGGCTTTTGTGTGTTTGGGTACTTTAAGCTGTGCTTATCAAAACTTCATTTCTATTTTACCGTACACGTAACGTCCGTTAAATCCATACGGTGAAAAGCTTGAGTATGCAAATAAACGTGAGAAAGTGCTTACTTCGTCAACATTTTCGCGTGTTGCGTCTGGGTAAATATCAAAAATGTTATTCGCTCCCAAGCTTAACGATACGTTATTGGTAAGTGCATAAGCTACGTCTAAATCAGTGATCCATTTTGGTTTTAGTACTTCATTTAGCTCTGCCGTTGATGATGGATCTTGAGTTTCACCGTAGCGTGTTGTTCTAAGCGTTGTACGAATATCATCGTTAGTCCACGTTGCACTTAAGTTGTACTTATTACGCGGTGTGCTTACTTCAAAGCGACGCAGCTCATTACCAGAGAACAAGTTGTCTTGATCAAACCCTGCGCCTTGTAGTTCTGCTGGTGGGTCGATGATATTGGTCACTTCATTTTTGCCGTAGTTATAACCGAGGTTAAAGGCTAAATCGCCGTAACCATCGGTTGCTACATTATAAGAGGCAACCACATCAACACCACGGGTTTTACTGTCAATTGCGTTTAAGAAGAAGCGGCCCTGATTAGCACCGGTACCTTCAAGTAGTTGCTCAATAGCAGCACCCGATAAGTTATTTGATAACACAATGCGGTCATCAATTAATATTTGGTAGTAATCAACCGATAAGCTGAAATTAAAGTCGGTAGACCATGTAAAACCAACGCCGTAGTTTGTTGCTTCCTCGGCATCAAGACCCGGTGAGCCCAGTGCTTTTGCTACATCGCTGCCTGGTGCAAATGTGCCGGTTTCGGTTGGTTCGCCATCAACAAATACAGTGGCTACTGAGGTAAAGTATTGCTGTTGTAACGACGGTGCTCTAAAACCAGTAGAAACCGATGCGCGCAGCGCTAAGTCTTCAGTTAATGAATAACGAGTCGCAATTTTACCATTAATGGTATCGCCAAAATCTGAGTAATCTTCATAACGGGCGGCAACTGCTAAATTCCAATCGTCGGTTAGGTAGGTTTCAAGGTCGATATAAAAGCTCACGTTATGGCGGCTATTGTCGCCTTCTGATTCGGGTGTAAAACCTGGAAATACTTGTGAACCCGCTGCGCCAAATGGGCCATCAACTGGGTCGGTTACTGCACCACCTGGGCCAAATGTGCCTTGTGCATATGAAGCTTCTTCACCTGCATCAATTTGGTACCCTTCGCGGCGATACTCAGCACCTACGGCCACACTTACTGAACTTTCTAAAAAGCTGACGTCTACCTCACGATTAAAATCAACATTTAAGGTAAGTTGATCGTAGGTAAGTGTTCCGGCATCAAAGCTTGTTTGGCTAGTAGGGCCGTATGAGGTATTTAAGCTATTTATAACGCCAAACTCGAACGCATCTTGACCATATACGGCCGATACATCGTAATTCCATTCGTTTGCAAAACCTTTAGCGCCAAGTGCCAGCGAAAAGTCATCTATGTCTGAAGTAATAACCGGTAAAAAACCATCAGGGTACACTTCTTCTATATTACGACTATCACTTGCACGGCGATAAAACCCACCACCTTCGCCTTCACGTTTACTGTAAGAGCCAAACGAATATAAATCGATATCGTTTGTTAATTGATAACCTGCATTATAAAACATTGAAAAGTCTTCAACATCGCCATTACCAAAGTTATGGTTGTAACGATTTACGGTAAGTTCGCGAGGGTCTAACGATCCATCATCTAATCGTGCGTAGTTTTCACGGTTATCGTAGTCAGAGCGGTTAGTTGAATGGCGGTCGCGGTATTCTGTTGAGATGTTTAAAAAGCCATTATCGCCAAGCTCAAAACCCATATTACCTTGAAGTGTGAGTGTTTGGCCGTCTGTTAAAGAGCGATCGCCCCCTTCGGTAAATGCTAAATTTCCGTCGCTACCCTCAGATACAGATTCAAGCTGTGGTACACCGTCCATTTCGGTTACGTTAGCACCATAAATAGCCGCAACTGAGCCACCACTACTTGCGCTTTTAAGCACAATATTAATAACACCCGCTATAGCGTCAGAGCCATATTGCGCTGCGGCGCCATCGCGTAATACTTCAATACGGGCAATAGCATTTGCTGGTATTGCATTTAAATCAACCGATGATGAACCACGACCCGTTGAGCCATTTAAGTTAAGTAATGCGTTGCTGTGGCGGCGTTTACCATTAACAAGCACTAAGGTGTGATCGGGTGCTAAGCCACGAAGCTGAGCAGGGCGTACATGGTCGCTGCCATCAGTAAGTGATGCCTGCGGGAAGTTAAAGCTGGGTAATAAACTGCTAAGTAGGGCATTCGTTTCAGTAAAGCCAGAATTTTTAAGGGCATCAGCGCCAATTATATCGATGGGTACTGCGCTATCTTCTACTGTACGGCCTAATCGGCGAGAGCCAATTACGCTTATTTGTTCGATGTTTTCTTCTGCTTTAGTGTCTTGCTCTGCAGCATTTACTGAGAGCGAACCAAGTAGTGCAGCAGATGCGCTCATTGCGAGTAATATTTGTGGTACCGATTGCTGTAATTTAAATAACGGTTTTCTATTCATGCTGTATTCCCCATACCCATTGAATTATTTTAGTTTTGTACAAAAAGATTAATAATACCAACCCGCAATAATACTTAATCATTTTTAGGGGCTAAACGTGTCGCTATCTGCGTTAAAAAATTCTCATTTACGACTGCATGGATGCAGAAGGTAGAGCAATACAGGAGCAATTGCCGAGAACAACTAAACAGCGAATTTTTTGCCTAGCTATCAACACGTTTCTCCATCCTCAAAATAGCTCACTTAATTAAGCGAATTGGTATAAACTTTTTTGTTACCTTGAACATATACTTAATTAACAAAGTCAGTCAATTGAATAACATTCAATTAATTTAGGTGTTTTTATAATTACAGTTGGTTGTTTTTTATAATGACCATTGTTTTGGTTATATAGCGAAGGTGATTGCTAAGTAATTGATGGATAATGAATTATATTTAAAAGTTAAATTTAACGTTTAATTAACTGGTAAGATGAGATGGTAGGTTTAACTAGTCATGAGTAGAAAGCCATTTTTATTGGGCTGGCAATAAACAACTGTTCACTTATAAATATTTTTAAAAACATAAAATACAAAAACACCGTTAAATGTTAATTAAATTAACATTTAACGGGTGTGTTATAAATTATGTACTACTTATTAGAACCTATACTTTAAAGCATGAAGTAATTTTGTTTTTATAAGTAATTAGTATAAAAAAGACTACTAAAAAATAGTGTTAAAATTTAATTTTTCCAACAAGCATGTCTTTAAACATGACCCAATCTCCCCATAAACTGTAAAAGGGGTGTTTAAAAGTAGCTGGGCGGTTTTTTTCAAAAAAGAAATGCCCGACCCACGCAAACCCATATCCAATAACAGGTAATAGCCATAATAAACTATATTGCTGTTTCAATAATGCTATTGCGATTACAGCAAGAACGAGAGTGCTTCCTATAAAATGTAAGCGGCGGCAAATCACGTTGCGATGCTCTTTTAAATAATAGGGGTAGAAGGCTTTAAAGCTTTTAAACGTGGGGTTTGTACTTTGCATAGTGTGCTCTTTTATTATTTTTTATTTTATCAGTGTTGTGAACTATTAAAGCGTAAGTTTACATTTGTTTACAGCGATAAATGGCGCTTAACGCATCTAAATAGACAAAAGAGCTAAAAGTTAATAACTTATGTGCACTATTAATAAATAAGAATGGAACTCAGGATGTTTAAACACACTCTAGCATGTGCTGTAATTGTAGCGCTTAGCGGCTGTTCAGAGCCAACTAATACGGTAACTCAAGAAGAAGTAAAAGCACCAATGAAGCAAGTTAATGCAGTTATATACCCAGAAACAAAAAAAGGCGATATCGTAGACACCTACTTTGAAGAAGCGGTTAACGACCCATATCGTTGGCTTGAAGATGATATGAGCGGCGAAACTGCCGATTGGGTTAAAACGCAAAACAGTTTAACGTTTTCTTATTTAGAGCAGATACCTTATCGCGATAAGTTAAAGCAGCGCCTTGAAAAACTAATGAACTACGAAAAAATAGGCGCTCCTTTTACTGAAGGCGATTACACCTATTTTTATAAAAACGATGGCCTGCAAAATCAGTATGTTTTGTATCGCAGTAAAGATGGCGGCGACGTAGAAGTATTTTTAGATCCAAACAAGTTTAGTGACGATGGTACGACGTCTATGTCGGGTTTATCGTTTTCAAAAGATGGCTCATTACTCGCGTATCAAATATCTGAAGGTGGCAGCGATTGGCGTAAAATTATAGTTATTGATGCACATACTAAAGAGCAAGTTGAAGAAGCGCTTGTTGATGTTAAATTTAGTGGTATAGACTGGTTAGGCAACGAAGGTTTTTATTATTCAAGTTACGAAAAACCTAAAGGCAGTGAGCTTTCGGCTAAAACAGATCAGCATAAAGCGTATTACCATAAGCTAGGTACTGCACAGTCTGCTGATAGTGTTGTATTTGGTGAAACTGATGAGCAAAAACATCGCTATGTAGGCGCGGATGTAACCCATGACGGCCACTACTTACTTATTTCAGCTAGTACGTCTACTTCAGGCAATAAGCTGTTTATAAAAGACTTAACAAAGCAAAACAGTGAGTTTGTAACGGTTGTTGGAAATACTGATTCAGATACATCAGTGATTGATAACGAAGGCAGCAAGCTGTTTTTAGTTACTAACCTTAATGCACCAAACAAAAAAGTAGTGACGGTTGATGCAAGTAACCCAAACCCTGAAAATTGGGTTGATTTAATTCCTGAAACCAAAAACGTACTAAATCTTACAAAAGGTGGCGATACCTTTTTTGCCAACTACATGGTTGATGCGATTTCGCAGGTAAAACAGTACAACAAAAAAGGCGAGCTAATTCGCGAAATTACATTACCAGGCGTGGGTACTGCACGTGGTTTTGGCGGTAAAAAAGATCAAACAACGCTTTATTATTCGTTCACTAACTACAAAACACCAGGTACTACTTATACGTTTGATGTAGCTACGGGTGAATCGGGTGTTTATCGTAAATCGGCTATTGATTTTAATAGCGATGATTACACGTCTGAGCAGGTGTTTTACACATCAAAAGACGGTACTAAAATACCGATGGTAATCACCTATAAAACAGGCATTAAGCTTGATGGTTCAAACCCTACTATTTTATATGGTTACGGTGGTTTTAATATTAGTTTAACGCCAAGCTTTAGCCCCGTTAATGCAGTATGGCTTGAACAAGGTGGTGTGTACGCCGTTGCTAATATTCGTGGTGGCGGTGAGTACGGTAAAGACTGGCATAATGCAGGCACAAAATTGCAAAAGCAAAATGTGTTTGACGACTTTATTGCAGCGGCTGAGTACTTAAAAGATAAAAAGTACACGTCTAAAAAGCGCTTAGCACTTCGCGGTGGCTCTAATGGTGGTTTGTTAGTTGGCGCAGTGATGACGCAGCGTCCAGACTTATTTCAAGTGGCTCTACCTGCTGTAGGCGTACTTGATATGTTGCGCTACCATACATTCACTGCGGGCGCTGGTTGGGCATACGACTACGGTACGAGCGAGCAAAGCAAAGAAATGTTTGAATACATTAAAGGTTATTCACCACTTCATAATGTAAAAGCAGGTGTTGAGTATCCAGCTACTATGATTACAACTGGCGATCATGATGACCGCGTTGTCCCTTCGCATTCGTTTAAGTTTGCAGCTGAGCTTCAAGCAAAGCAAACGGGTAATAATCCAACGCTTATTCGCATAGAAACCAATGCAGGGCATGGTGCAGGTACTCCAACAAGCAAAACAATTGAGCAGTACGCTGATATATTTGGTTTTACGCTTTACAACATGGGCGTAGAGTCGTTATAAAAGCGATTTAACTAAATAGCTAACTTTAATAGCTGAGCAAAAAGGCCGAGTAAATTTAATTTACTCGGCCTTTTCAATGTTAGCAGTTAGCTACTGCATAGGTGAAAACAATCGTTGATACGTTTTATAAGCGTATTCGTCGGTCATTCCGCTTAAGTAATCGCAAATTATACGCATACCTTGGTTTTGCTTTTGTGCTTCTATGTATTGTGCTTGAGTTGTTTCGGGCAATAAACGCAGCGGATCGCTAGCAAACGCCGTAAATAACTCTATTAGTAAATTTTGGCCTTTGAACTCTATTTGCTGCATTTCGGGGTCACGTATTAAACGTTGAAACACAAAATGCTTAAGTATTTGCAATACACTGTCGTATTGGGCATCTAATTTAGCTGTGTACTTTAAAATAGGGCATTCAAAGTCATCGTTTTGAACATCTAAATGTATATGAATAATAAAGGTATTAACCAGCTCACCTATGGCATCTTTTCGCTCATAATCATTTTTTGAAAACAAGCGCTGGGTCAGCGATTCAAGCATGGCGTTTAGCCAGGCAAAATTTAGTGCTTTTAAATGAGGCAGAGCATGAGTTTGCCAATCGTCTAATGTGAGTACGTGGGTTGCAATGGCATCTTCTAAGTCGTGTACCGCGTACGCTATATCGTCGGCGTGTTCCATTATGGCGCTGTCGAGCGATTTATACGTTGTTTTAGCGCGGTACTTATCAATAGCGGCATGGCTACCTAGCAATGTTTTATCGTTTTGACTCAGTGGTTCTACTATCCAATTAAATATGGCTGCATCGTCGTTGTATAACCCTTTGGCAGGTCTCCAATCATCCGCTTTTATAAATGCACGACCGGTTGTATCGTCAGGAATGATATGCCAAAGCGTATTAATAAACGCGGGGTATTTTATAAAGCCTAATAAAGTACGACGAGTGAGGTTCATGCCGTGGCCATTACTGTAGGGCTCAAGTTTTGCAACTATGCGCAGTGTTTGTGCGTTACCTTCAAAACCACCGTGATCGCGCATCATGTAATTGAGTGCTATTTCACCACCATGCCCAAAAGGCGGATGGCCAATATCGTGCGCTAAACACAGTGTTTCTAGCAGTCCGGTTGATGGAAAGTGCGTAAAGTCACTATGTTGCGCTTTTAAATGGCGCAATATGCCAGTACCAATTTGCGATACTTCTAAAGAGTGGGTAAGGCGAGTGCGGTAAAAGTCGTTTAGGCCAATACCCATAATTTGGGTTTTAGCTTGCAAACGTCTGAATGCAGCGGCATGAATAATACGCGAACGATCGACCTGCCACGGCGAGCGGTTATCGTTAGGGCGATGTTTATATTGCTCTATTATTCGGCTTTGCCATTGTTTATCCATACTGCTTACTCACACATAGTTAATATTATTAAACTTTGCCCAGTATACCCATGGACTTATAAATTGCGAATGAACAAATGCACTACTTTTCGTTATTCGCGTTTATAAAGTGGCTTAGGTATAATGTGCCTTCGTATGCTTGTGTATTGACCATGCATAATTAGTTGTTTGAAAGAGAGAATACATGCTAAGAATTATTTTTCAGTTTTTGTTAACCGTATTTTTTGTATGGGCGCTTGCATATCCGTTTATACAAAGTGACGACGTTGATCAGGATGAACAAACGTCAGAACAACCCAAAAAAGTGAAGAAAAAAGAAAAACCATTACATAACGTAAAATTACCTAAGTTTTCTGAATTTAGTGATGTAAAAGAAAAAAAACATGCATTTTTTAGCTTTATTCGTCCGCATGTAGAAGCCGAAAACAAAAAAATACTACAGCAACGCGCTAAGCTAGAAATAGCACGCATGATGCTCCAAAACGAATTACCTTTAGAAAAAAAGCAAAGCAAAGATATTGCTAAAATTTTAAAGTCATACGGCTTACCAACCACAGTTGATACGCTCATACTTACGCAAGCATTACGCCGTGTTGATATAATTCCTAAAGAATTAGCGCTTATGCAAGCTGCAAACGAATCTGCGTGGGGCACATCACGTTTTGCACGTATTGGCCTTAACTTTTTTGGTCAGTGGTGTTACACAAAAGGTTGTGGCATGGTGCCAAAACGCCGTAATACCGGGGCTGCGCACGAAGTTGCTGCGTTTAAATCGGTGAGAGCTGCTATAAACTCTTACTTTAAAAACATAAATACGCATCCTGCTTATAAAGATTTGCGCGCAATACGTGAAAACTTACGTCTTGAGCAAAAACCAATTTTAGCGACTGAACTTACACATGGTTTAATGTCTTACTCTGAGCGCGGTGAAGCGTATATAGAAGAGTTAAACACCATGATTAGCCAAAATAGAGCCTACTTTGATGAATAAATACATTTTTAATTGTACCAACGCTATTGTGTTAGCACTGCTGAGCACTAGTGCATTTAATGTAAATGCGAGAGAGTTTGTGATGTCGTATGACGGTTTTTACGACCGCTTAAAAATTGTTAACAAAGGCGATTTTCAATATGCGCGAGTTAACTTTTACATTAGTGATATTGGTACTAATGAAACATGCGCGATTAAAAGCGGTACTATTTTAACCGAAAGAAACGAGTATCCACTTAACTTTACCGATAAAGCACAATTACTATTGCCGTTCGATAAGCAGCTTGATACCGATAAAGCGGTCATTGTAGTAGAGCCGCTCAATCCTGTACACGATTGCCAATTAAAGCTACAAATAGAAGCAAACGAACTTGAAGGTTTAGCGTTTTCAAAGCAGTCGTTATATACCATTAACGAAGAACTTGATGAGCTGTTAACTGATTTGTCGGGCTTTTTTGTAAGTAAATTAATGTGGTTTTTATTACCAGAGCAAAAGGGCGTAGCAGTTACATTTAAAAGCCCAATGCAATTTGATGATAAGAGCATAACGTGTGAAAAGTCAGTATGTTACTTTGCAGTTGAAGATAGCTGGGAAGATGATAGCGCGGTGCTTGGCGATATATCGCAAGTAATAAAAGTAACGCCTTGGATTGTTAAGTGATCAGCGTTTAGCTAAGTAGCTAACCTATAAAAAGCGGCATTTAGCCGCTTTTTTTGTACCAAATTCTGTACTCGTTTTTAGCCTTTAGTTTTTATTTAATAAGTGGTGCTGAAGAGTCTCGCTGCATTAAAGTGGGTTCAAAAAACCGATTTATAACGAGGTTTTTATTTTGATATACGTCTTTAAGCACTAGTTTTGCTGCCATTTCGCCCATTTTCCCGACCGGATTATCTATGGTCGTGAGTGTAGGGTACAGGTAGTTTGCAAAAATAACGTTATCAAATCCAACAATCGATAAGTCGTTTGGTAAATTATAACCGTGCTCTCGTGCGTACTTCATAGCACCGGATGCCATTTCGTCATTGGCACATACCAGTGCGGTAAAGCTAAGTTTTTCATCAATAAAATGTTTTAAGGCTTTACTACCGCCAGTTTCGTTAAAGTCGCCAATATAATAAAGAGCAGGATCAAACTTAACGCCAGCTTCTGTAAGGGCTTGTTTATGACCCTCTAAGCGATTAAATGCATCGGCTTTAAACTGCGGGCCTGCAATGTACGCTATTTGTGTATGCCCTTGATTTAATATCGATTTAGTGGCCAGGTAGCCACCTAATTGGTTATCTAGGCTGATACAGTTGTCTTTTAGTTGCTCTACGTAACGGCTCATTAAATAAACAGGTGTAGAGCCTTCGCTTAATTTTATTAGGTAGTCATCTGAAACGGCTTCTACGTGCAAAATAATGGCATCGCAGCGTCTGCTAATTAAAAAATCAATGCCTTCTTGCTCTTTGTCTTCTTCACTGTGTCCGGTGGTAATAATAACGTGCTTACCCGCAGCACGAAGCTCTGATTCAATACCTGCCATCATTTGGGCAAAGAAAGGACCATGTAACTCAGACACTAAAATACCGACACTGTTAGTGCAGTTAGAGGCTAAAGATTGCGCTATTGAATTAGGCTTGTAGCCAAGCTGCTCCATGGCATCAAGCACTTTTTGTTTAGTTTTATCGCTTACGCGGGTATTTTTGTTCATCACGCGAGAAACGGTGGCTAACGATACGCCCGCAAGCTCTGAGACTTGATAAATTGTTGCCATGTTATTTGTTCACTCGCTTATCCTTAACTACTTCGGCTAAATAATACCTTAGAGTATATATCTTAACTAGCTGTTAGTTTAGATTGAATATTTTCAACAACTTGATTAGTTAGTGTATATTTTTTCATTATGTAGGCAACAAATAATGAGCCAAAAGCAGGTAGTACAGTAAATGAAAGTAAAATACCGTGTTGGGTGTCGAGGGTTTGTACTGCATCGGCCTGATAGCTGTAAAAAGATAATAACCAGCCTGCAATTGCACCGCCTACAGCCACGCCCATTTTAATAAAAAATATGACGCCTGAATAAACCAAACCCGTAATGCGTACACCTGTTTTTTCATGCCCGTAATCTATGGTGTCGGCCATTTTTGCCCACAACAACGGGGTTGCCATATCTAAAAAGAATTTCCATAAAATAAAGGCCGCAAATGCCAATACTAAAGAGTCTTTACTAATAAAGTAACTAAAACCACAAATAGCGGCGGCAATAACTTGTAAGCTTATATAGGCCTTTATCTTACAAAAGCGCTTTGCAAGTGGTTGAGCTAAAGCACAACCTACCATGCTTGCTGCAACACCTAGCGTCATAAATAAGGTGATTAAATCGTCTCGACCTAAATAGTATTTTACGTAGTAAACAGCAAGCGTAAGCCTTAATACTTGCCCGGTAAGTAAAAAAAATGCAGCTAAGCAAAGAGTTCGCCATTGATCGTTTTTAATTAAGGCTTTAACACTTTTGGTAAAAGGAATGTTTTGCTCTTTTGGCTGTTGTATACGCTCTTTTGTGCCTAAAAAACAAAGTAAAAACAGTACAAAACCTAAAATGCTCATTGCAGTCATTGTGTATTGATAGCCCTTGGCAGCATCGCCTTGGCCAAAATACTCAACCATTGGCATAGTACAACCCGCTACTATTACGCCGCCTAGCATACCAAATACAAACCGGTAAGACTGAATAGTAACGCGCTCTTTTACGTCAGCAGTAAGTACGCCGCCCAATGCACAATAAGGGATATTAATAGCGGTGTAGACAACCATAAGAAGTGTGTAAGTAGTAAAGGCATAAATTATTTTATCGGTGCCTTCTAAATCGGGCGTAGTGAACGCTAAAATACTTATAATAGCAAAAGGAAGTGCAAGCCAAAGTAAGTAGGGGCGAAAGTGCCCCCAGCGCGTATATGTTTTATCAGCAAGGTTACCCATTAATGGATCGGTTACGGCATCAAAAATACGCACTGCTAAAAACATAGTACCAACAACGGCAGGCGATAAACCTACTACATCTGTGTAGTACAGCATTAAAAACATCATAACTGTTTGAAAGATAATATTGCTGGCGGTGTCGCCTAAGCCATACGCTATTTTTTCTTTTACACTGACCATGATTGTTTATCCCGCTTTGTGCTTATTATTATCTATTTGAGATAAGTGCTTTATAGGCTAAGCCACTATTTTTAATAGTACGTTGCTGCGTTTTATAATCAACATAAACAATACCAAAGCGCTTTAAGTAGCCTTCTGCCCACTCAAAGTTGTCCATTAAGCTCCAAGCAAAGTAGCCACGTATAACAACACCCTGTTCAACTGCATTGTGAACTGCGTTTAAATGAGTATTATAATAACTTAAACGGTCTAAGTCGTTAACTTCGCCATTATTATATGTATCGGGCATTGCTGCGCCATTTTCGGTTATATAAATAGGCGGTAGGGTGTATGTCTTATTAAGCGATACAAGCAAATCGGTAAACGATTGCGGGTAAACCTCCCATCCCATATCTGTCAACGGACCCGTAGGTGCAATGGGTTCATAAATATCAGTAGGGTGCGCTTTATAAACTTGGCGTGTATAAAAGTTAATGCCTAAGTAATCAATTGGCTGAGAAATTAATTCCATATCACCTGGGTGTATTTCTGGTAAATGATCCTCAGGTAGTTGGTTGATTATATCAGGGTATTTACCGTCCATTATTGGTTTCATGTACCACTGATTTAAATAGTCATCAGCGTATTTGGCACTGTCTATGTCTTGTTGAGTATCTGTAAGTGGGTAGGCGGGTGTAAAGTTAAGCACAATGCCGTTTTGAGTATCAGGCGATGTTTTATTCAGCACGTTCATAGCCAGACCATGAGCGAGTAATAAGTGATGAGCTGCTTTTTTACCATATTGCTTGCCTACTAGACCTGGGGCATGTATGCCAATCTCGTAACCTAAAAACGCGCTGCAAAAGGGTTCGTTTAATGTAGCGTAAGAATACACTCGTGTTCCAAATGCGTTAGTAATTAGTTCTACGTACTGCTCAAATGCATAAGCTGTTTTTCTGTTAAGCCAGCCGCCTTCATCTTCTAGGTGTTGCGGTAAATCCCAGTGATACAAAGTAACAAAGGCTTTTATATTTTTTCGTTTTAGCTCATCTAAAATATCAGTATAAAACTTAACGCCTACAGGATTTAACTTTCCGTCTTGAGTCATAACGCGAGGCCATGAAATAGAAAGCCTGTAAGCATCAACACCTAGAGACTCTATTAAATCTATGTCTTGTTGCCAATTGTTGTAATGATCGCAGGCAATATGACCATGTGAATTGTCAGCAATTTTACCTGCAGTACTACAAAAGGTATCCCAAATACACGGTAAGCGATGCTCATACCCGCCCTCTATCTGAAATGATGCTGTTGCTACACCATAAACAAAGTCTTTTGTTAATAGAGGTGAATTAAATGGTAATGATATTTTTGTCATTGGTTACAAACCTTTTTGAGAACTTAATTGCACGCTTAGCGCCTATTTTTACTGACTTTCAGCGGTTACAAAACATTATTAAAAATAAAAGTTGTTGAAATATGTAACATGTTCGTATTTAATTAGCCGTGAAAGCGCTTACATTTTTAGATTAATGTTAATTAATCTTCAGGTCAACTCTTTAATACTGCGCCTTAGCGGGGTTTGTATTAATTACTTACTGAAGATCAATTTATAATAATAAATTGCGGAGAGCACATGGCTAGTTCAGCACCACTGACATCACACACACAGTCGCAAAACCACCAAGATAAAAACTATGGTTTTGCACTTACATCTTTAACTTCACTATTTTTTATGTGGGGTTTTATTACCTGCTTAAATGATATTTTGATTCCGCATTTAAAAGCGGTTTTCGATTTAACTTATGTTCAAGCAATGCTTGTGCAGTTTTGCTTTTTTGGCGCTTACTTTTTAATGTCACTCCCTAGTGGATACATTGTTAAAAAGCTTGGTTATAAAAAAGGAATCGTGGTTGGGCTTTTAATTGCGGCAGTAGGGTGTATCTTATTTTACCCAGCAGCGTCTTTACATAGTTATCCTGTATTTTTATTTGCTTTATTTGTACTTGCCAGTGGCATAACGTTATTACAAGTATCTGCAAATCCTTATGTAAGTTTGTTGGGTTCAGCAAAAACTGCGTCGTCTCGTTTAACACTAACCCAAGCTTTTAACGCGTTAGGTACTACGGTTGCGCCATCATTTGGTGCTCTGTTAATTCTGGACTCAGCGTCAGAAGCCTTTTTAACACCTGCACAAAATGCAGAATCAGTACAACTTCCTTATCTCCTTTTAGCTGCAATGCTTATTTTACTAGCCGGTATTTTTGCATGGCTTAAATTACCAGACATTATGAGCGAGCAAAAAGCAGAAGCCGAAAAATCAGAGGTAATTGAAGGCTGTGCTTGGCAGTATCGCCATCTTGTATTAGGTGCTGTGGGTATATTTATGTATGTAGGCGCCGAAGTGGCAATTGGTAGCTTTTTAGTAAGCTTTTTAGCACAAGAAAATATAGCAGGGCTAAAAGAGCATGCTGCAGCTCATTACATCACTTATTATTTTGGTGGTGCTATGGTTGGGCGTTTTATTGGTGCTGCTGTAATGCAAAAATTACCTGCTGGTAAAGTACTTGGCTTTAACGCAACCATGGCTATTATTTTAGTCGTTATTGCCATGAGCACGTCGGGTCAATTAGCAATGTGGTCAATACTATTGGTTGGTTTATTCAATTCTATTATGTTCCCCACCATTTTTAGTTTAGCGTTAAATGGACTTGGCAAACATACAGCTCAAGGCTCTGGTATTTTGTGTTTAGCGATTGTAGGTGGTGCAATAGTGCCACTTTTACAAGGTGCACTTGCTGACAGTGTGGGTGTTCAACTTTCGTATGTTTTACCTATTTTATGTTACATATTTATCGTGTTCTATGGTTTAAGCGGTAGCAAACCAGTTCATGCGCAGGAGACTCTATAATGAAAACCCCTTTTACACTTAATAAAATAGCCTTAGCAACATTAATTGCATCAGTAGGTACTTTATCGGCTTGTTCAAACGACGCAGTGACATCGGTTGAAACTAATGAAACGTTATCTAAAACAGCGCAAATTTGGCCAAAACTTAATATTGCCGTTAAAAAAGATGCCGATATTGAAGCTAAAATAGTTAACTATTTAAAAGCTATGACACTTGAGCAAAAGGTTGCTCAAATGATTCAGCCAGAAATTCGTGATATTACCGTTGAAGACATGCGTAAATATGGCTTCGGTTCATACCTTAATGGCGGTGGCGCATTCCCTAATGGCGACAAACATGCAACACCAATGGACTGGGTAGCCTTAGCAGAGAGCTTTTATCAAGCTTCTGTCGATGACTCAGTTGATGGCAGTAGTATCCCAACTATGTGGGGCACCGATGCAGTACATGGCCATAATAATGTAATTGGTGCGACGTTATTTCCACACAACATTGGTTTAGGCGCGGCGAATAATCCTGATTTAATCGAGCAAATAGCATCGATTACTGCAGTAGAGGTAATGGCTACGGGTATTGATTGGGTATTTGCACCCACAGTTGCCGTAGTGCGCGACGATCGCTGGGGAAGAACCTACGAAGGTTACTCAGAAGATCCAAAAATTGTACATGATTACTCAGCAGCCATAGTAAATGGCTTACAAGGTAAAGCCGATGGCGACTTTTTAAGTGACAAGCGTGTAATTAGTACCGTTAAGCACTTTATTGGTGACGGTGGCACGGTTGATGGGGATGATCAGGGTAATAACATCGACAGTGAACAATCATTATTTGATATTCACGCACAAGGCTATGTAGGCGGTTTATCAGCAGGTAGCCAATCGGTTATGGCATCGTTCAATAGCTGGAATGGCGTTAAAAATCACGGCAATAAATATTTACTTACTGATGTATTAAAAACACGAATGGGTTTTGATGGATTTGTAGTAGGCGATTGGAACGGTCACGGTCAAATTGAAGGCTGTACTAACGAAAGTTGTGCACAAGCCGTTAATGCTGGTCTTGATATTTTCATGGTGCCAACAGGTGCATGGAAGCCTCTTTATGACAATACAATAGCGCAAGTTAAGTCAGGCGAAATTAGTATGTCGCGTATTGATGACGCAGTGAGTAGAATATTACGCGTAAAACTTCGCGCTGGTTTATTTGATAAACCAAGCCCGGCTAAGCGTCTTTACTCTGGAAAAACAGAGCTAATTGGTGCCCAAGAGCACCGCGAAGTAGCACGTCAAGCTGTGCGCGAATCACTTGTGTTACTCAAAAATAAAAATAACCTATTGCCTATCGCAGCTAATCAACGCGTACTTGTTGCAGGTGATGGTGCCGATAATATAGGTAAACAGTCGGGTGGTTGGAGTATTACGTGGCAGGGGACTAATAATAAAAATGCTGATTTCCCTGGAGCAACGTCAATTTACAAAGGGCTTGAAGAGCAAATATCTGCAGCAGGTGGAAGTGTTACTTTAAGCGCTGATGGTACGTTTGAGCAACGTCCTGATGTTGCCATTGTTGTATTTGGTGAAGAACCTTACGCAGAAGGGCACGGCGATAAAGATAACCTTGAGTTTGAGCGCGGAAATAAAAAGTCATTAGCACTTTTAAACTTACTAAAAGAGCAAGGCATTCCTGTTGTATCTGTGTTTATATCAGGTCGACCTATGTGGGTTAACAGCGAACTTAACGCATCTGACGCGTTTGTAGCTGCATGGTTGCCAGGTACAGAAGGCGCAGGTATTGCTGATGTTTTATTAAAAGCGGCAGACGGCACCATTCAAAATAACTTTAAAGGTAAATTATCGTTTTCTTGGCCTAAATCAGCGGTACAAACTGCGGTTAATAAAGGCGATGAAAATTACGACCCATTACTCCCTTATGGTTTTGGCTTATCGTACGGCGATAAAAACGTGTTAGCTGACGACCTTGATGAAGACTCTAAACTTGATAACTCTGGGCTTACGAGTATGGATATACTTGTTGGTGCGCCTGTAGCACCATGGCGCTTATTGTTAAAATCGGGCGATGAGCTTTTAGATGTATCGAGTAGTACCCATGAATTTGGTGCAATTAAATATCGTACTGAGGACAAAACAGTACAAGAAGACGCGCGCCAATTTAACTTCAGCGGTACAGAAAAAGCCAGTGCTGAAATAGTAACAAGCTTTGCTGAAGATACTATTGCCTATGTTGAAGCCGATAGTGTGATTAGCTTTGATATTAAATTAAACGAAGCACTAACGAGCGATATAGCACTTGCTATGACTTGCTCGGGTGAATGTGGTGCTAGCATTGATTTAGCAAACGTAGTGGATAAAACCATTGAGAATAAATGGCAGTCAGTATCAATTGATTTAGGTTGTTTTGCTGATAAGGGTGTTAATTTTGCAAACCTAACAAGCCCATTTAGTTTACGCAGCAATGGTAAAGCATCAATTTCTGTAGCTAATATTCAGTTTGTGCCAAATAAAGCAGGCGAAGCTACACTGTCTTGTAAGTAGTTTATTAACTCTATTGTGTGTATAACAAAGCCCTTAGAATGAAGGGCTTTTTTTATGTAGAGGTAACCTGCATAAACACTTGAGCTGATTGATATAACTTAATAGGAACTGGTCGCTATAAATACAAAGGGGTACCGCGTTTTTATAAGAGGGGCCTTTTTTATAATTACTTATAAAATAATTAGCACTGCATTAAGAGGTTTTTCTCGTCAAAGCTGACTACTTTATCTCTGCCAGTTTCTTTAGCAAGATAAAGGCGCTTATCAGCCAGCGACAGTAAGTCTTTTACACTCATTTTACCATTTAGTGCACTACTCACACCGGCGCTTACAGATAGGTTAATATGCGAGTTTTGATAATAAAATGGATGCTTAGAAATATTTTCACGTAAGTGCTCTGCATATTCTTTAGCTGCTCGTAGAGAATAGTCTGGTAGTAATATAGCAAACTCTTCACCGCCTATTCTGGCGCAAATACCTTCATCAATAAATTGCTCTTTTATGTGCTGCGCAATCCATTTAATTGCTTGATCGCCGGTGTCGTGGCCGTACTTATCATTTACACGCTTGAAAAAATCGATATCTAGAATAATTACAGATACGTTTTTATCACTGTTGTTAGGTTGTTTAAGAGTTTCTTTGGCATTATTAAAGAAGCCTCTTCGGTTAAATAATTGTGTAAGAGAGTCGGTATTCGCAAGGTTCGATAGCGTGTATTCACTATTAGAAAATAACAAAAATGGCAGTATAAGAGCACTTAGAGTGGCTAATAGTAAATGACTAATAAGCACAATTTGTAAAGGCGTTGCTACATCCTGAATACTCGAGCTCAGTACCGGTACTAATAGAAATATTACGTTTAAAAACATAACACCGCTGTGCACTAAAAAGCAGGTGATCAACGCCTTTTTCTGGGCTTTAGCAACAAAGCTCATGCTTTTGATTAAATACGCCGTGTAAATAAATAATCCGGCAATTACTAAGCTCGTTAGCATTTTTGCTGCTTCGAAAGGATAAATTGCCAATAACAATAAACCAGAAAACCCAAATATGCAGTAAAGAGGCATTAAACTAATATTCTGTATATTTTTATATTTATATAGTCCAATAATAATTAAAAGTGGGCTCATAATCATAGAAATACTAGCCAAGTAGTGGGTTATCAAAGGAAAGTCTATGTATAAGCGCAAACATGCCAGTATTTCTGCTAGCGCAAATGTGGCACAGGCTAAACCAAATAGTAGAAAAGATGTTTGTTTTTTATATTTATAAATTGAGAGAAAGAATAAGCTTATGAGTAAGTTAAGAATAAAAGAGAGGAAGATCACAGTAGGCAAATGAAACATGATTTATTCTCTTTATTATAAAATGATGAAATATATATTCAATTAAGTGTGTAATTATTATGTATTGATAAGAAAAGGTCAATTCGGTTAAAAGGATTGCTTTTCAATTTTCTGCATTCTACCTTAAGAATTATTAACGCCAGCTAAACCAAGCTCTCTAAAGCTGATTTAATATCTGGATGATGAAAACGATAATTATGAGCTAGTACTTTTTTAGGAACTACAAATTGCCCCGTTGTAAGTAAGTCTGACATTTCACCCATTAATAGTTTAAGCACTACGGTTGGCATAGGGATAAATGCAGGTCGTGATAACGCTTCGCCTAAGCTTTTACTAAACTGAGCGTTGCTCACAGGGTTTGGTGCAGTTGCGTTAACAGGACCTGATATTTCAGGATGTCTAATAATAAAAAGTATTAGCTGAATCATATCGTCGATGTGTATCCACGACATACCTTGCTCGCCATCACCAATAGGGCCACCTAAGCATAATTTAAAAGCGGGTAGCATTTTACTTAATGCCCCACCTTTTTTGGCCAAAACAATACCCGTGCGTAATAGGCACACTCTGGTTTGTTCTGATTGCGCAAGTAAAGCTGCATTTTCCCAGTCTTTACAAAGCTGGTGGCTAAATTCGTCGTGAGGGTTTTCACAGGTTTCATCAATAGTGTTACTATTTTGTCGACCATAAAAGCCTACAGCACTTCCAGAAATAAAAGTATGCGGGGGAGTGCTACAAGCTTTAATAGCTTCGCTAATTTGTTGTGTAATACCAATACGGCTGTCGCGTATTATTTGCTTTTGCTTGTCGCTCCAGCGTTTATTTACAATCGGTTCGCCAGCTAGATTAATAACAATATCAACGGTGTTAAAATCTACTGTATTAACATTGCTTACGGCTTTAACTTTATGTCCCAGTAATACGTTAGCTTTAGTTGGATTTCGACTAAGCACAGTAACAGTATTATGATGAAGTAAAAAAGGGCATAAGTGCTTACCAATTAATCCCGTCGCGCCAGTAACAAATATATGCATTATTAATCCTTACAATAAAATAGTAGCAAGTGATTAAAAAACATACTCGCTAGCAAACAGCTTTGCAAATTTATACGTAAAACAGGCTTTTATGATCACTTCGTCATTATTTCATTTAATTACCTTTTGCCTTACACTAAGGCCATATAATTAATAAAAGGATTAATAAATTGGCAAGTTTAACTGGAGTAAATAAAAGCTTAATAGTTTTTGCTTCCTTAGTGGTCGTACTCGCGGGGATAAAAGCAGCAAGTGTAATTATTATTCCGTTTATTTTGGCAGCGTTTATTGCCATTATTTGTAATCCGCTAATCAAGTTTTTTGCGCGCTACCGAATTCCTAAAGGCATTGCTGTTATGTTGGTGGTGCTTATTATAGTTGGCTTAGGTGTGAGTCTTGGCGGGCTTGTAGGGCAATCAATAAATGATTTTTCGCAGCAACTTCCTGAGTATAAAACACAACTCAAAGAAGAATTTGTATGGCTGGTAGATTTAGCATCTCAATACAATATATTGATCAATAAAGATCAGTTAATCAATATGTTCGACCCAGGTAAAATGGTTGATGTAGCCACCAATATGCTCACTGGTTTAGGTGGCGTAATGGCAAACATGTTTTTAATTATTTTAACTGTTGTTTTTATGCTGTTTGAAGGGCCAATGCTGAGTAAAAAAATACACATGGCACTTGAAGATCCTGATAGCAAAATGAAGCAAATTGACCGCTTTTTAGAGTCTATTAATTCATATTTGGCAATTAAAACGCTAGTAAGTTTAGGTACGGGTATTATTGCTGCGTTTTACTTATGGATTTTGGATGTAGACTACTTTGTGCTTTGGGGCGTATTGGCGTTTATGTTCAATTACATTCCTAATATTGGGTCAATTATTGCGGCTGTACCGGCAGTATTACTTGCACTTATTACTCAAGGCCCGTTAATTGCGGGATTGGTTGCTGCAGGCTATTTAACAATAAATACGGTAATGGGTAATATTGTAGAGCCTAAATTTTTGGGCAAAGGGCTAGGTCTTTCAACGCTAGTAGTATTTTTATCATTAATATTTTGGGGCTGGTTATTAGGTACTGTGGGTATGCTTTTATCTGTGCCATTAACTATGATTGTAAAAATAGCCCTAGAAGCCAGTGCAGAAGGTAAGTGGGTTGCCACTCTACTAGGCAGTGGCGAAGACGTTGCTAAAAATAACTAACATCTATAACCATCAAGGGCTGTAAAATTAAAGCCCTTGATGGCTACGTTAACAGTAAATACAAGACTATTAATTAACAAACAATTTAATAGCGTCATCCACTGCGTTTATTGCGCCTTCTAAATATCCCGCTTCTTGTTTTGCAAACTCACTCGCTACAAAATGAATATTTAGGTTATTTAATTGCTCATCCAAGCCAGAAAAATCAAATTCTGGGTGCTGTGAAGGCTGAGTTTGATCGTCTCTATTCGCTACAAACTTATCGTCTGCCCAGTCTTTAATAAAGTACCCCGTTGCCTTTTCTGCATCTTTACCATAAAAGTAGCTAAGCTGCTGGGCACAGGCTTGAATTAATTGCTCTTGAGTTACTTGGTTTCGTGATAAGTAGGGCACACCTATAAAGCCAAATAATGCGGCGTAATTGCCATCTTCAGCACTGGCGTCGTGAATTTCGACCATAGGGCCTACGCGGCTAAAGCACTGCCCTGATAAGTTTTTATCACGCCAAAATGCATGTTCAAAAGTAGCTATAAATTTGGCTTGTCCTGCCATCCATGTAGGTACACTACTAAGGCGGTTTATGAGTGTTGGAGTAGCCCATAGTTCAGGTGTTAAATGCGTTGTAACCATACGAGCAGGAATTGCTGAAATTAGTTTTTCAGTAGTAAAGTGCTTTATATTACCTAAGTGATTAACCGTAATTTGCCAGTTGTTATCACCTTTTTTAAGCTCAGTGACATTGTGTTCTAATAACACTGAATCAGGATTAAGTTGCTCGTATAAGGCAGTTATTAAGGTATTCATGCCGTGCTTAAGCCTAAATAACTGCATATCTCCAGCACCTGCAATTTGTTGAGGCTGCTTGGAATTAGGTGCTTGATATAACACATCACCTTTGTTGTATTGCTCAAATATACTCAAGTTGAGTGACTTTACTAAAGCTTGAATTTTTGGTTGGTGGGGAAATATCCACGTAGGGCCCAAATCAAAACTAACATCGTTATTTATTGGTGATTGCGCGGCAAAAATTCGACCGCCTAATTGCGATTTAGCTTCCAGTAATAAGAACGGAATATTAAGTTGTTGTAATTTATACGCACTGTATAAGCCGGCAAGTCCACCACCTATAATTATTACTGGTTTAGTCATTTTTATTACCTATTTAGCAATCTACTAGTAGATAGTTTGTTTTGATATAAATAAATTGTCAAGCGGAGCGGGGAGTGTACAGAATAACTTAACTAATTAGTTTCGTTAGAATGGGTGTTTTAGTGATTCTGTAAATTGATTTATAAGCTCAATTTCACAGAGCTTATAGCTAATTGCAGCTGTTGTCGCATTAGGAAGTTTTATTAAATAGCGCCATTGGCAGGCGCTCTCCAGGTACTTTTCGCTATTAGTAATGCTACGCATAAATAACGGAAGTACTTGAGTATTACCTGTGCTTTCTTGTGATTTAGTTAGCTCATATTTGCGCTTTTGTATCCAACTACCTTGTACTTGCTTTGCTTTATCAATTTGGGTGTCTAAGCATTGAATATACCGCTTAGCTTCATCGGTTGTTGCTTTAGCGGCTAAAGTACATGCCTCATCTGCCAAGCTGTACTGGCTTGTAGCTAATAGCACAATGGCAGTGAGTTTTAATAAACAGTTACTTTTTGTCATTGTAGTTAAACTCTAAAATAAATTGAGCGCCGGCTAATTTATCAGCATCGGTAATGGTTAGCGTACCGTGATACGACTTAACTAAATCTGATACAATCGCCATGCCTACGCCGTGTCCGCTTTCGTAAGTATCGAGGCGAGTACCACGTGTAAGTAAAGATTCGCGCTTATCTTCTGGCACGCCAGGACCATCGTCGCTAATTCCAATACACAGAGTTTTACTTTGGATTACTTGTATTTCTACTTGTGAGCGACACGCTTTACACGCGTTATCAATCAAGTTACCGAGTAATTCCATTAAATCTGTTTGATCGCCTAAAAAATAATCTTTTTCGGTTACAGTGCAGCTAAAAATAATATCTTTATCACGATATACTTTTGCCATAGCACTGAGTATTGAATCGAGTACTGGCTTAACAGGGGTTTGTTTTTTCCATGTGTCTGATGCGCCTGTTGCAGCACGTTTTAATTGGTGCTCGATCATCACATTAATGCGGTCGAGTTGTTCTTGTGCATCGGCATCGTTTGCCAATGGACTTGATTTTAATACAGCAAGCGGCGTTTTGAGTGCATGAGCAAGATCGCTCAATGAGGCTCTATAGCGTTCCTTTTGGCGTTGTTGCGACTCAAGTAGCAAGTTTAGATCTGCTTTTATTGTTTGCAGTTCTACTGGGTAGAGGCCTTTAATTTCTTGAATATCGCCTGATTCAATCGCTTTTATTTCTTTATCGAGTCGTTGGAGTGGGCGAGCGCTCCAAATGAAACCAATCGCCATCAGGCCTGCGATTGCAATCCCCATGATAAACATCCAATCTACAAGGGTTTGCTTAAAGCCATCCATTAAACGAAGTAGAGCGTCGTTACGTTTAACTAATATAAAGCGAGCTTGTTCTGATTGATCTATGTTGTTTAAAATTACAGTCAGGCTAAGTTGCCAATAAGCGGTATTATTATATTCAACACGCCTAAAGTCGGCAGCACCTGCTTTGGTCTCTATTTGCTGAGGTACATAGTTTAAATTTACAGCCGACTCTGAGTTCCAAACCGGGTCATCATCGCGGTAGATCATTGCGTAGGTATCAGAATTTAATCTGTTTAACTCAGGCGCTAAAATAGTGCTGGGCATAATAATACCATGCTCAGTAAAATCGACTTCAGATATTAGCGAGTAGAGTTGTGCTTCGAGGGTTTTTTCTGTCGCATCAACAAGTGAAGCGTAATACGCCTTACCAATTGAATAAAATAAGATAGGAAGTGCGACTAACAAAACAAAGACAAGGATAAATCCTTGCCTTATTTTTAACGATATTTGCGGTATTACCACTGGCTTTTAAGCCTGTAACCACGTCCACGTAGTGTTTCTACTGGGTTTAGTACGCCTTCAGGGTCAAGCTTTTTACGCAAACGTAGTACAAATACTTCGATTACGTTTGAATCAAGGTCGAAATCTTGGTCGTAAATGTGCTCAGTCAGTTCTGATTTAGAAATTACTTTTTGCGGATTTACCATTAAGTATTCAAGTACTTTATATTCGTAAGCTGTCAGGCTAAGTTCTTTGTCATCAACCCATACTTGTTGTGAACGTGTATGGATTTTAATTGGACCTGCAGTCATTTCTGGATTTGCTTTACCAGCACTGCGACGAATTAATGCATTACAACGGGCAATAAGCTCTTCAACATGAAATGGCTTAGTAAGGTAGTCATCGGCACCTGCATCTAAACCTTCTACTTTATCTTGCCAGCGATCGCGCGCGGTTAAGATTAAAATAGGGATTGTAATGCCTTGTGCTCGTGCTTTATTAATTAGCTCAATACCGTCTATTTTAGGTAAACCTAAATCAACTACGGCCATATCAAGCGGGTATTCTGTAATGTGGAAAAGACCTGCTTCACCATCGTGGCATAAATCCACGCTGTAACGTTCTTTTTCTAAGGCATTACGTAGGTTATCTGCTAAATGTAAATCGTCTTCTATAACTAAAATTCGCATTTTTAATCCTTTTTCACTTCGCCGGTTTTTTTATTAATATGTAAATCAACGACGTGGCCGTCAGATTTGAGTATTCGTACGGTATAAAAATCTGTTTTTTCAGTGATCTTTAATGTCTTACCGCCAATTGTTTTCTTTGCGAGTATTACGGCTTTCTTTTTGTCCACCTCAGCATGAGATGCTTGGGTGGCGGTTGCTGCTTGACTAAAGTTAGCTAAGCTAACACAAGCAATAAAACCGAGGCTTAATAATACGCGCATAATGGAAAACTCCTAGACCAGACTCACTTAGTTTAATTAACTAAGTTACTAAAATTCAAGTAAAAACGGTAAATTCGTTTTTATCCTGATAATTTTAATTAAAATCCTGTGAACAAACCCTGAATTACAGTGCAACGCACGCTCTAGGGTTTAATACTTTTTAAGCAGGAAATACCTTTTTAAAAGGTTTAACAATTGTATTTTCATAGATGCCAGCGGCAACATAAGGATCTGCTGCTGCCCACTCTCGAGCTGCTTCAATTGATTCAAATTCAGCAACCACTAATGAACCGGTAAAACCTGCTTCTTGAGGATCTTCACTATCAACTGCTGGTAATGGACCGGCGGTAAGTAGACGGTTTTGTGAGTCAAGTTCACTAAGGCGTGCTAAATGTGCTGGGCGTGCTGCTTTTCTAAGCTCTAAGCTGTTTTCAACGTCTGTTGAGTGAATCATGTACAACATAAGGAATCTCATAAAAATTGTTAAATTTGATTAACGCAATACTACCACAGCGTTGAAAATTGGTGAATTAAAAGCGTATTTACACAGGTTTACACTTCGATTTTATTTTTAAGCTGTAATTGCTTGAAAATCTCTGTGTAACACTGGTAGAGTCGCTGAAATATACAAAATAATAAAAAGGTTTTATGCATGAGCGAAAATAGAGAACGATTTAGTTCCCGCCTTGGATTCATAATGGCAGCGGCCGGTTCAGCTGTTGGTATTGGTAATTTAGTTGGTTTTCCGGTTTCTGCTACTAAAAATGGTGGTGGCGCATTCTTATTAATTTACGCTTTATTTGTCATATTCATTTGTTTACCAGTCATGATGGCTGAAATGGCAATGGGTCGTAACGCTCAAAAAGATCCACTTGGTTCGTACAAACTATTATCTAATAACGATAAAAAATGGAAGTTAGCTGGGTTTTTTGCGGTGCTTACACCATTTATGATTGCTGTATTTTATATGGTGATTACGGTTTGGATCTTTGGTTATTTAACGCAAACAGGCCTCGGTAATTTAGATTTACTTGCAGATCCTGGCCACTTTGGTGTTTTTATTAATAGTTACACTGTGTTTGGTTATATGGCTGTTGTGGTTATTATTGTTAACTTAATTTTGTTAGGTGGTGTTAAACAAGGCATAGAAAAAGCCGCCAAATTTCTAATGCCCGCTTTATTAGTTATGCTACTAGCTCTAGTTACTTATGTATTAACGCTTGATAACGCAATGGCAGGTGTTAAATACTACATTATTCCTGATTTTTCTAAGATGAGTGCAAGTGTACTTAATGGCGCATTAAGCCAAGCGTTTTTCTCGCTATCGCTGGGTATGGGTATATTAATGACTTACGCGTCGTACATTTCTAAAAAGGATGACATTGTAAGCAGTGCTAAAATGGTCGCTATTACTGACTCACTCGTTGCGTTTGTAGCGGGGCTAATGGTGTTGCCAGCGATATTTAGCTTTGACCCAAATACAGACCCATCAGCACTTTCTGATTCGTCCGTATCAATGATTTTTGTATACCTACCTAAAATATTATTAGCACTGCAAAATGATATTGGTTATGTAGGTGCGTCTATTGTTGCGTTCTCATTCTTTTTATTAGTATTTTTTGCAGCGATTACTTCACTTGTTTCAATAGTGGAAGTCCCGACTGCAACACTAAGTGATCGTAAAGGTATTAGCCGTAAAAAAGCACTGGGCATCCTTACACTTTCAACCGGTGTACTTACTATTTTATGTACAATGTCGTTTGGTATGATTGACAGCCTTACATCTTTCACCAGTTATGGCGGCGTTAGTAAGAGCTTTTTTGATATTATTGTTGATGTATTTTACGACACAATTTTACCACTTAACGGCTTAATGGTGTGTTTGTTTGTAATGTACCGCTGGAAAAAAGCACGCTTAACACAAGAGCTAAGCTTAGGTTCGCCTAATTATGCGGGAAGCTTGATGGAAAAGTACGTTAACTTTTCACTTTCAACGTTTATTCCTGTCATTCTAGCTGTAATATTTATAAATACAGTGGCGACTAAGTTTTTTGATTTAAAAATATTTGGTTTTTAATAGGCCTCTTTAAAAGCTTATTGAATAATATAATGCCGCTCAGTTAAGCTTAGCGGCATTTTTTATAGGCGTTTTTTACAGGTATCTGGTCTAACTATTATACCAACCTGCATAAATCTTTGATCAATTTAACGAATTAAATTGCACTATAACGTCTTTAAAAATTTTTTATTTAGAACAACTAGATACAAAAATTTTTGCCTAGTTCTAGCGTAATTTTCTTAACGTTAAATAGACCCCATATATAAGCAGATTGGTATTAAAGGGATTTAAAATGAATAAAATTATTATTGGGTTTGCTTTTGCTATTTCATCATTTGGCGCATTTGCACAAAGCACTGATGATTGGCCAGAAGGCGGTGCAATGCACACGGGCAATACTTATAATTTAGAGGGCAATAGATACAAAACTAAAATCAGTAAAATGATGGATGAAATCTACCCGCAACTAACTGACGACTACCAAGTAGATGCAGTTAAAGCCCAAATAAAAGCATGGGAGCAATATATAGATGCTACATGTAATGTTGTTGGCATAGCAACGGGTGCTGGTGGCTCTTGGCCCTCAACGTATAGTGTTAAATGCAAAAGAAGCCTAAGTTATGATAGATACTTTGCGACTAAAAATGCGCTAAAGTGTGTTAATAGATTGAGCAAAGAAGAGTTTGTAGGGCATAGCGAAAAGTTAAATTGTTTAATTCAAACATTAAATATAAAAATATTTTAAGGTCTACATAGCGCTACAGCTAAATTATACAGTTAGCTGTAGCATTTTAGGCTTTATAGCAACTCAACACTTACTGTTGCGCCTTTTTCGATATTGCCGCTTTGTGCTGGCACTACAATTAAGCAGTTAGCTTTACTAAGCGACGAAAGTACACCCGAGCCCTGTTTATTAAACGGGGCAACCACTAAGTCACCTTGCTCGTTAATTGTTGCTGTACCGCGTTGGAAGTCAGCTCTGCCAGGGCGCTTTTTAATAACGGATGTAGTAACCGCGTTAAATCGCATTTTAGAATTTACTTCACCAAGACCCGACAGCTTTTGCAGTGCAGGCTCTACTAACTGATTAAACGTAACAGCAGCCGACACAGGGTTACCTGGCAAGCCAAAAAAGTAACTGTTACTTAGTTTACCAAAGGCAAAAGGTTTGCCTGGTTTCATGGCTATTTTCCAAAAGTGAATTTCGCCAATTTCGTTGAGCACTTCTTTAGTAAAGTCGGCTTCTCCAACCGATACGCCGCCTGAGCTTATTACGGCATCGGCGAGTTCATTCGCTTTTAAAAATGCATTGGTGATGAGTTCTTTGTCATCAGGGATTATTCCTAAATCGATCACGTCGATATTTTTTTGTTGCAGCGCACTAATAATAACAGCGCGGTTACTTTCAAAAATAGCGCCTTGCTTAAGAGGCTGACCAGGTTCAATTAGCTCATCGCCTGTAGAAAGCACGGCTATTTTTAAGGTTCTTACCACGTCTATATTGGCTATTCCTAAAGATGCAAGTAACCCCACATCAACGGCTTTTAATTTATCGCCTGCTTTTAAAATAACATCGTCTATTGCAATATCTTCGCCAGCAAAACGCACGTTTTCATTTAGCTCTGGTTGCGCGGTAAACGTAATTTTATCGCCATCTACCGAGGCGTTTTCTTGCATTACAACGCCGTTAGCGCCTGGTGCAATGGCAGCGCCGGTCATTATTCTTACGCATTGCCCTGGGGTAAGCGTTTTTTCAAAAACTTGCCCCGCAAACACGCTACCTACTTGTGTATAGGTTAAGCTTTTATCTGAAATACATAGCGCATAGCCATCCATTGCGGAGTTATCATGAGCTGGTACGTTTATAGTTGATTTAACATCGCTTGCTAAAACGCGATCAACGCTTTGCATTATAGTGATGGTTTCAACGTCTTTAACTGGCGTTATTGAGCCAAGTATATTTTGTATTGCAGTTTCAATTGGCAATAAACCGGGTGCATTGCAAACATCGTTCATATATATTGCTTACTTAAATCATTTTATTTTGAAACAATACTTATAATGTCAAAGCTTTACAATACATGGTTGGGTTATTTTTTGCTTATCGCATGCATGCTTTCGTGCGGCGTAAACGCAAAAGAAACGCTGCAAGTAGCCGTAGCGAGTAATTTTAAAACTGTATTGCAAACCCTACTAAAAAAATCCCCATTACCTAATGTTGACGTGAAAATATCAGCCGCTTCTAGCGGTGTTTTATATTCGCAAATAGTGCATGGCGCACCATTTGATGTGTTTTTATCGGCTGACGATTTTCGACCGCAATCGCTTATTAAAGAAGGCTATGCCGAGCAAAGCAGTTTAATCACTTACGCGTTAGGCGAACTTGCTTTGTGGCAACCCAAAGCTGAAAAAGTAAATGATAGAGTAGCCATTGCTAATCCGCGTTTTTCACCATACGGGCGTGCCTCAGAGCACTACGCGAATAACCATTTTAAAAAGCCAGTAAATTATGTGTACGGTAATAACATTACGCATGCGTTTCAGTTTGTTGAAAGCGGTAATGTAGGAGTAGGGCTGGTGGCTGTTTCATCACTAAAGGCGGCTTACAGTAACACGCAAGATCAAAAATATTTAGATTACACCGTGCTGCCTACAAATCAATATCCCGATATAATTCAACAAGGCGTTATTATTAGCTCGACTAAAAAGCGTGCTAGCGCTAAGCAACTCATGCAATTTTTAATGGCAGAGGCTACGCAGCAGCAGTTAATTGAATTAGGTTACAGAATAAAGGACAACAATGCTTCAAAGTGATTTAACCGCGCTGTGGTTAACTATAAAACTTGCCTTTATAACCGCAGTGCTCCTTCTTGTTTTTTGTATTCCACTGGCTTACAAGCTCGCTGGCTATAACGGTAAATTTAAACCATTTTTAGAGGCATTAATTGCAATGCCTTTAGTGCTGCCGCCTACGTTATTAGGATTTTACTTACTTGTTTTATTTTCGCCTGATCACGCTTTTGGGCAGTTTTGGTTTTGGCTAACGGGTACACAGCTTGCGTTTAGTTTTCAGGGTGTGGTTATTGGCTCGCTTTTTTATTCACTGCCTTTTGTTATGCAGCCACTTGTGGCTGGGTTTAAGCATATTAATCAAACCTATAACGAAGCAGCCATTGCGCTTGGGTTAAGCCCGTTTAAACGCTTTGTGCATTTAATTATTCCGCTTTTAAAACCCAGTATTGGTAGCGCATTTGCTTTAGGCTTTGCGCATACATTGGGTGAGTTTGGTTTGGTATTAATGATTGGCGGTAATATTCAGGGGCAAACACAGGTGGTGTCTATTGCGCTTTATGACCATGTTGAATCGTTAAATTATACGGCGGCGCATCAGCTTTCACTTATTTTACTGGCTATTTCGTTTGCCTGTTTAGTGCTGTTATTTAAGTTTAATAAAAGCATTGTAGGGGTTAAGCAATAACATGATTAAGTTAAGCCTTTTTAAAGCACTCAATAATTTTGATTTAGATATAAACCTTGAGCTTGAGTCGTTTAATGTATTGGGTGTTTACGGGCCTTCTGGCTCGGGTAAGTCAACATTACTACGTTGTATTAGCGGTTTAGAGCCTGCAAAAAGTGTTTATGTAAACAATCAGCCAGTGCATGAGTTGCCAAGCGATAAACGCGGTATTACGCTTCAGTTGCAATCGTGCCCGTTGTTTCCTCATTTAGATGTGGCAGGTAATTTAGCGTTTACACAAAAACACTGCGGGAATAAGCAAACAAGCTTAACGCTAGAATACGTTGTTAAAGTGCTTGAATTACAAGACTTACTAAACCGTGATGTACAAAGCTTATCGGGTGGCGAACGCCAACGTGTAGTATTTGCACGCACTTTGCTTGCTGGTCAAAAATTTATAATGCTTGATGAGCCTTTTAGCGCGCTTGATTGGTCATTGCGTTTTAAAACACTCACTAAACTTAGCGAGATTGCAGTTAAGTTTAATATTAAATTTATAATAGTAAGTCACTCATTAAAAGAGCTGCTATTTTGCTGCGATACCCTTATTCAGCTTGATAAAGGTAAGGTGATAAACCAAGGTGCAAGTGCACACGTTGCAAAAGCTATTTATGCAAACGATAGGCAAACACCGCTGAGCTTAATTAATTACGATGTTGTTAAATTTGATGAAGACTACGGGCTTTATCAACTGCAATTACAGCAAAGTGAGCAGCCGCTTTTTGTGCTTCCTGCACTTGTAGATAGCAGTAACAAGCTAATTATAGAAAGTGAGCAAATGTCGCTTAGTGCGTTAAAGCCTGAGCAAACAACGCACAGTAATGTTTTAAAGACGGTATTAACTCAGGCTGAGCTTATTAACAACAAGTGGCAGTTAACGCTTAATGTAGATGGGCAAACTTTGTATTGCTTGGCTTCAAGACGAGTATGGGACAAAAACAACTTTAAAGTGGGCGATGTGCTTTATACAACAATCAGTAATCTAGAATAACTAAATGCTGCACACCGCACATTGACTGTTTTTAGCTATTTTAAAACGATTGAACTCCATGCTTAAACCATCCACCAGCAATAAGTGTTTGTCTAAGCCACTTGGCAAACCAGCAAGCATTTTTAGTGCTTCAGTAGCCTGAATACTGCCTATTAGCCCCACAATAGGAGAGAGCACACCGGATTCAGAGCAGCTTTGTGTTTGTTCACTAAAAAATTGCGATAAACAACCATAGCAGTGGCTGTTTCCATCCATAGTAAAACACGCGACTTGTCCTTCCATTCGTATTGCAGAGCCTGACACTAGCGGAACTTTAGCTTTAAAACAGGCGCTATTAAGTGCATTACGCGTTGCTAGGTTATCTGAGCAATCAATTACTATATCAATGTTATTAAATAGCTGCTCTGTAGAGGTATTTGCATCAAAAAATGCCTCAATAGTATTTATGTTTATTTCACTATTAAGCGCGTTAAGCTGTTTTTTAGCAGCACTGCATTTTGAGCTACCAATGTCGCTTTCTTTATACAGTATTTGCCTTTGCAGGTTGGTCACGTCTATTTCATCGTTATCAACTAAGGTAAGCGTGCCAACGCCAGATGCCGCTAAGTATTGACCTACCGCACAACCAAGCCCACCCACACCAATAATTAAAGCATGCGATTGCCATAGTCGCTCTTGTCCGTCTATATCAAGCTGCGGGAGCATAATGTGCCGTGAATAGCGCAGTTGCTGCTGGTAAGTTAGCGGTGTTTTTTGCATTTTCAAACTTCTCATACTTTTTTTGAACAATACCAAGTTGTTAAATCCAAGAGCAAGTAGTAACGCTTTTTATTTGCACTCTAACAACCCAGAGCCCTTCACTCATATAGTGCAACTATAACGTATAAAAACAACTGTTGCATGTAACCACATGAAATTTATAGTTTTTAATTAGTGGCTCAGTAATTGCTATATCGGGTTAACTTAAATTTAACAAAAATTGGGCTGCTACTCATATAAAAGGGTGGGGCATTAATAAAACAATAATACGTTTACGAGGAAAATAAACATGCAACCGAGTTCTGGGTTTAACCTAATATCGTTTAGCGGAAAAATGAAAGTATTACATCTGAGTTGGATGGTCTTTTTTGTGTCATTTTTTGTATGGTTTAACCATGCTCCTTTATTAGGTGCCATAGCGGGTTCACTTGGTATTACCATGGCACAGGTTAAAACATTACTAATTTTAAATGTAGCGTTAACTATTCCAGCGCGTGTTGTGGTGGGTATGCTAACCGATAAATTTGGTCCCCGTATTGTTTACGCGGCACTACTTATTAGCTGTAGTATTCCATGTTTTATGTTTGCTATGGCAACTACATTTGAGCAAGCAGCAATAGCGCGTTTTGCTTTAGGCTTTATTGGTGCTGGCTTTGTTGTAGGCATTAGAATGGTGAGTGAATGGTTTCCTGCTAACGAGTTGGGTATAGCGGAAGGTATTTATGGCGGCTGGGGTAATTTTGGTTCAGCAGCTGCGGCTATGTTATTGCCAATTATTGCACTAATGTTTGGCGGCGAAGATGGCTGGCGTTATGCAGTAGGTTTAACCGGTGTATTAAGCGTTATATTTGGTGTTATTTGGTACTTAAATGTAACCGATACGCCAAAAGGCGGTACATACTTTAAGCCTAAAAAAGTAGGCGCAATGGAAGTAACTAGTAAAGGCGACTTTGTATTACTGCTTATTATGAAAATCCCTATGTATGGCGCATTAGCATTACTTACTTGGAAGCTTTCGCCAACCGGTGCTAACTTAATTTCGGCTAATTTTGTGCTTGCTGTGTATGCTTTTTTAGTCCTACTTTATATTTACGAAGTATATAAAACCTTTGACGTAAATGGTCATATTTTTAAAGAGCCTGTACCTGAGTCGCATCGTTATGAGTTTAAACAAGTGGCTGTTTTAAATATTTTATATTTTACAACTTTTGGTTCTGAGCTTGCGGTTGTTTCTATGTTGCCGCTGTTTTTTATGGATGTGTTTGCGCTTGATATGGTGTATGCCGGTATTTTAGCCTCTGCTTATGCATTTATGAACTTAGCATCTCGCCCAGGTGGTGGTTGGATTTCAGATAAATTAGGTCGTCGTATAACACTTATCGTACTTACGATGGGTCTTGCTGTTGGTTATTTTGTAATGGGCTTGGTTGATGCATCGTGGCCTTTATGGCTTGCTGTAGTAGCCGCTATGGCATGTTCGTTCTTTGTGCAAGCTGGTGAAGGCGCAGTATTTGCGGCAGTACCACTAATTAAGCGTCGTTTAACTGGGCAAATTGCTGGTATGACAGGGGCTTATGGTAATGTAGGTGCGGTAGTTTACTTAACGGCATTGTCACTTGTTGATTATCAAACTTTCTTTTTCATTATTGCCGGTAGTGCATTACTTGGCCTAGCTGCACTATTTTTTATGAAAGAACCAGATGGCCATATTACCGAAGTAAATGAAGACGGCACCGTCGAACTTATTTCAGTGACTTAAGGCATTATTGACTATGTTTGATGAAACACTCCACGCTAAAGCACTCAAAAATGAACTCAACGTTTCATTTGGCGGGCACAGTGCAAAAGGGTTAAAAGCAGAAAACCAAGATGCGTTTGCAGCTCTTAATACCAAAGCGCAAGAAAAAGAGTCTAAAGGCGTTATTGCCTGCTTAGCCGATGGGTGTTCATCAGCAAAAAATGCTAAACAAGCGTCTCAACTTTCGGTTACTCATTTTATAAATGAGTATTTAAATACCCCCGAAAGTTGGGCGGTTAAAAAGTCAGTGTCGAAGGTGTTAGCAAGTTTAAATCAGTGGCTGTATTCGCAATCGTTTAATTACAATCACTTAGGTCAGCGCCAAGCCGATTGGATGACGACTTTTACAGCGCTTATTTTAAAGTCGGCAACGGGTTATATCTTTCACTTAGGTGATACGCGTATTACCCGCCTACGCGGGACTAAAATAGAGGCGATAACACGGGATCACAAAGTAAACGACACGCTAACACGTGCGCTTGGCGCACAACTTCATCAAGAAATAGATGTTTACGAAGTTGACCTAAAAGCAAACGATATTTATATATTAACCTGCGATGGCGTACACGATGTGCTCCCAAGTAGTGATATAGCTAAATTAATTAATGAGCACACTAATTTAGAAAATGCAGCTAAAGCAATTACCGAACTTGCATTAGCGCGAGGCAGTGACGACAACGTAAGTTGCTTACTGGTAAAAGTAGAAAACATTGCTGAGCAAAAACTAGATGAGCTTTATCATTCGCTAACTCGTCGCAAAATTCCACCTGCGCTTAATGTTGGGCAAAAAATTGATGACTACACGGTTATTCGTAAATTGCATGCCAGTAGTCGCTCGCATATTTATTTAGTGCAACAAGCGCCCGATATACCGCCAGTGGTTTTAAAAGCACCTTCGGTTAATTTTGAAGACGATGTGCACTACCTTCAAGGCTTTATAAGAGAAGGCTGGGTTGGACAACGTATAAATCATCTAAACGTGATGAAAGTACTGAGTACGCAATCGCAAAGTCGTTTTTTATATCATATTTGTGAGTACATGGACGGGCAAACACTGAGTGATTGGAAGCACGACGTGCCGCACCCAGAAATAACCCAAGTACGCAGTATTATTGAACAAATAGTACATGCACTAAGGGCGTTTCAGCGACTCGATATGGTACATCGTGATTTAAAACTCGATAACGTAATGATAGATGCGCACGCAAAAGTAACGCTCATTGATTACGGCACAGTAAGTGTTGCGGCTATGGACGAGTCGGTTAAACAAATTGCGGATGATTGCCCGCAAGGCACAGCCGACTATACCGCGCCCGAAACACTGATTACTATGCACGCCGATTTTAAAAGTGATTTGTTTTCACTTGGCGTTATTGCATACGAGTTATTGTGCTCAAAATTGCCTTACAAACCACTGCCACTTAACCACGTAGCGCCAAAAGATTATAGCCATTGGCACTACACAAGTATTCGTAAATACAGAGCCGATATTCCGTTTTGGTTAGATCAAGCCCTTATGAAGGCGCTTGCCCCTAAACCTGAGTTCAGATACCAAGCTTTTTCTGAGTTTATAAACGATATCAATAAACCTAACCCTTATTTAGAAAGTACCGCTAATAAAAGCTCAATACTAAAACGCGATCCAGTGATGGTCTGGAAATGTATTTCGCTGTGTTTATTTATTGCTTTGGTATGTGTATTAATAATTAAAACTTAGAGAACCAAAAATGCTTAACTATAAGAACAACTTACCTATTATTTTTATACTGGGTTGCTTCACTGCGCCTTCAATAAGCCAAGCTTCGCAAACTGATCTTGATTTTAGACTGCGTTTTGAAAGCGTTGATCAAGACAATACTTTAAAAGATGCAAGTGGCTTGACACTTAGAACCCGCTTAACGCATCAAACAGATGAGGTGAATGGTTTTTCAGCCCTTATTGAAGTAGAAGACATTCGCAGCCTATTGGGCGTAGATGATTACAACAATACGGTGGGGAAAAATACTAATTACTCTGTTATTGCAGACCCAGAAAACACTGAGATTGACCAAGGCTTTGTTAAATATGTACGCGATGGTTTATCGCTAAAAGTAGGGCGCCAAGTAATAGCACTTGATGGGCAGCGTTTTGTTGGGCACGTAGGTTGGCGCCAAGACAGGCAAACCTTTGATGCAGCAACCGTTAATTACGCATTTAATAACATAGATTTACAATACAGTTATTTAAATAAGCGTAACCGCATATTTGCTGACGATAAAGACATTGAGTCGTCCGATCATCTAATTAATGCAAGCTTTAAAACAGACTACGGTAAAGTGGTTTTATACAGTTATTTATTAAGTGACGATGCTATACAAGACCACAGTTTAGACACTTATGGCGTTTCTTTTAACGGTAATAAAACTCTAAACGACATAAAATTTTATTACAAAGCGGAATACGCAACGCAGTCTGCCTTAACAAGTGTGAACGATTTTGATGCAGACTATTATGCACTTGAAGGCGCTGTGGATTTAAATGGGTTGGGTATAAAAACAGTAACATTAAAAGTCGGCATAGAGTCACTTGGCTCTGATAATGGCGATTACGGGTTTGCAACACCACTTGCCACGTTACATAAATTTAATGGTTGGGCCGATACGTTTTTAAATACACCCACTCAAGGCTTGGACGACACTTACGTAAGTTTAAATGGTAAAGCGTTTGACGGAAAATGGCTGGTGGCTTATCACCGTTTTGATGCCAATGAGCAATCAAATGGGGTTGACGATTTAGGCAGTGAGCTAAACGTACAATACGTTAAACCTATTAACAAACAATACGCAGTGGGTGTTAAATACGCCGATTACTCAGCGGGGGATACTGCTGCTAATAAAGTCGATACTCAAAAATTATGGGTATGGATAAGTGCTAAATTTTAACCCTCACTATCTTCTAATATCCTCTTGTAATTTATAGCGACACAAGATGGTGCAATTGCACCATCTTGTGGGGATTTACGCTTTCCACCTCTGCACCAAAGTAGGCAACTTACTGATATTAAATGCTTATATATTTGGCTTGCATATTGCTATAACAATCCTATAACAAATTATTCGATTTCAATTTTAGTCAATTACTAAAGTAGATATCACTTTGAGGTGGGTAAATGCTAAGCAAGCAGCGTGTTGTAGTGGTAGGAAACGGAATGGTGGGGCATCATTTTGTGCAGCAGCTAGTTTCTCAAAATCAAGCTGATGAACAATTTGAAATTACGGTACTGAGCGGTGAAGACCGTTTAGCGTATGACCGAGTGCAACTATCTTCCTTTTTTAAAGGTAAAACTGCAGACGACCTCGCACTTACATGCAATAAAACCTATGACGATTGGCAAGTACGCTTTCATACTCATTCTAAAGTGGTTGATATAAATCGTGATGCGCAAACAGTAACAACCGCTAAAGGGGAGTTGTTTGAATACGACAAACTGGTGCTTGCTACAGGTTCATTTCCATTTGTACCTCCTATACCGGGTAAAGATCGTGAGCATTGCCTTGTTTATCGCACCATTAACGATTTACACGCAATAAAAAACTCAGCCCACGGTAGTAAAGTAGGTGTGGTAATTGGTGGCGGTTTACTGGGGCTTGAGGCTGCAAACGCATTAAAGCAACTGGGTTTACAGACTCACGTAATAGAATTTGCACCGCAACTTATGGGCGTACAAGTTGATGCGGGGGGCGGTCGGCTACTAAAAAACAAAATTACAGATTTAGGCGTTACTGTGCATACATCGGTAGCAACCGAGGTAATAGTAGAAGGTGAAAGTTGCCGTTACAAAATGTGTTTTAAAGGCGGTAAAACCCTTGAAACCGACATGATTGTATTTTCTGCGGGAATTCGCCCTTATGATAATTTAGCCCGCGAGTTTAATTTAGATATAGGTGAGCGCGGCGGTATTGTAATTAATAACCACTGCCAAACGAGTGATAAAAACATATACGCTATCGGCGAATGTGCACTATGGAATAATTTTATTTTTGGCTTAGTGGCACCCGGTTACGCCATGGCTAAAATTGCAGTTGGGCATATTTTACAACAGACCCAGCAAGGTACTTTGCAAAGTACTGGTTTAGACAATAAAGCCGATGAATTTAGCGGTGCCGATATGAGTACCAAGCTTAAATTAATGGGTGTTGAAGTAGGCTCTATTGGCGATGCACATGCACGTAGCGAAGGTGCAATAAGCTATTATTTTGAGGATCAACCCAATGGTATTTATAAAAAAGTAGTCACTAATTCACAAAGTAATAAGCTGATTGGCGCAGTACTTGTTGGCGATACCAGCGATTACGATAATTTACTGCAATATCACTTAAACGACATTGAACTTACCACCGCCCCCGAAGCGCTCATTATGCCCCTTGCTGGCGACATAGCAGAGCTAAGCGCCGATGACTTGCCTGATGACGCTATTATTTGCGCTTGTCATAAAGTAACTAAACACACCATTGAACAAACAGTCGCTAAAGGCTTTATAGACCTAGCAAGTGTGCAGCAAAGCACCAAAGCTAGTACAGGCTGTGGAGGTTGTGAAAAGCTCGTTCAAAACGTAATAAGCAGCGCACTCGCTAAAGCAAGTAACACTATTAACGTAGTTACTCTTAATGAGCCTGTTAAACAGCCCGCATAAATTAAAGCACACTAAAAGAGAGCAGTAGCATGACAACCGCAAACACGTCACCAACTATAAATAAAACGAGTTTAAAACAAACAACATGTGCTTACTGTGGTGTAGGGTGTGGTGTTGATATTTCACTTTTTAATAATGTGCCAACCAAGCTTGAAGGCATGCGAGAGCACCCCGCAAACTTTGGTCGTTTATGTGTAAAAGGCACGCATTTGCTCGACACAACAGGCAGTGATAATCGCTTAACGTCGCCTCTTATTAATAACCAATCCGTTACGTGGGATGAAGCAACCGACCATGTTGCCAATAAATTTAACGACATAATACAAAAGCATGGACCCGATGCGGTGGCATTTTATGTGTCAGGGCAGTTACTTACTGAAGATTACTACATCGCGAATAAATTAATGAAAGGCTACATAGGCTCAGGCAATATTGATACAAATTCGCGCCTGTGCATGTCATCTGCTGTGGCAGGTTATAAACGTGCTTTTGGTGAAGACGTAGTGCCGTGTACCTACGAGGATTTAGAGCAAACTGAGCTACTTATTTTAATTGGCTCTAATGCCGCATGGACTCACCCGGTTTTATATCAACGAATGGAGCGTGCAAAGCAACTTAACCCAAATATGAAAGTAGTGGTTATTGATCCGCGTAAAACTGACACCGCTGAGCTTGCCGACACATTTTTAAATATAAAACCAGGCAGTGATGCCGCACTTTATAACGGCTTGCTTAATTATTTAAATGAGCATAACCACCTCAACACGCAATTTATTGCTCAGCACACAAACGGCTTTGAAAGTGCACTGCAGGAGGCAACAAAGTGGAGCTGTGAGGCAGTTAGCGACTTTTGCGATATAGCAATTGAGCAAGTCACTGAGTTTTACGCGCTATTTGCTAACAGCCCAAGTGCGATTAGCTTTTACTCAATGGGTATAAATCAATCAAGCTCGGGTGTAGATAAATGCAACGCCATTATTAATGCACATTTAGCCTCAGGTAAATTACTTAAACCAGGCAGTGGTCCGTTTTCGATTACAGGGCAGCCCAATGCGATGGGCGGGCGCGAAGTAGGTGGTTTGGCTAATCAGTTAGCGGCGCATTTAGATATTGAAAACGCAGCGCATCAATCACTTGTACAACGTTTTTGGCTCTCGCCTACTATCGCTAAAAAAGCAGGCAGCAATGCCATTAATATGTTTGATGAAATAGCCGCAGGCAAAATAAAAGCAGTGTGGATAATGGCAACAAACCCAATGGTGAGCTTGCCCAATAACGCTGCAATTAAAAAAGCATTAGAGACCTGCGAGCTGGTGGTTGTATCTGACTGTATTGCAAAAAGTGATACGTTAAAATTTGCCGATGTTGCTTTTCCATCAACCGGATGGGGCGAAAAAAACGGCACAGTAACTAACTCAGAGCGCAGAATATCAAGGCAACGCCCGTTAGTAGCGCCTTATTCGGGAGCTAAAAACGATTGGCAAATTATGTGCGATGTTGCTAAAAAAATGGGCTTTGAAGGGTTTGATTTTACAGACCCAAGTGGCATTTTTGAAGAATGGGCGCAATTAACCGACTTTGAAAATAACGGCAGCCGATTATTAAACCTCTCTGGTTTAGTTGGGCTCACACAAAATCAGTATGATAATTTAAAACCCATTATGTGGCCTGTTGTTAAAAATGAGCCTTATAAAAATGGTCAGGTTTTTACAGATAACCAATTTAGCACCGCTGATAAAAAAGCGCGTTTTATACCCATAACGCCGCAATTACCGGTGCAAAAAACATCAAGTGATTACCCGTTTGTAATGAACTCGGGTCGTATACGAGACCAATGGCATACCATGAGCCGCACGGGTAAAAGCACTGCGCTTTCATCACATATTACACGCCCGTACATTGAAATTAATCCGCTTGATGCCAGTAAATTAGCAATTAAACAAAACGATTTAATAAGTGCAATTGCCCAAACTGGGCAGGTTACCGCGCATGCAAAAGTAACCGATGCCGTGCGAAAAGGTGAATGCTTTATGCCTATTCACTGGAATAAGCAATTTGCATCATCAGCAACAGTAAGTGGGCTGTATCAATCGGTAGTTGACCCACTATCTGGTCAGGCTGAGTGCAAACACGGAGCTGTTAATATAGTTAAAGCACCCTTTGGGCAATATATGCAGCTGTTTGCTAAAAACGAACTTGTTATAAACAGTGATTTTTGGCTCAAAGTTAATGCAAGCAATTGCTTTAATTACCAATTAGCGCTTAATGAACCACAAAGTGATTTACTGTATTACTGCCAAACTTTAACAGGTTTACAAGGGCAGTGGTCGGCTATGAGTAGTGCAAAAGCTATGCATGTGCAGTGTATTCAAAACGATCAATTAGCGTTTGTTGGTGTTATCTCTAATGAACAAAAAGAAATATCACTTGAGTGGATAAACCATTTGTTTGCAGAGCCATTACTGACGTTTACACAGTTACAGTCTTTGCTTTATGCAACTCCAGATGAAGAATTTACCCAAGGTATGCAAGTGTGTAGCTGCTTTAAAGTAAGAGAGCAACCAATTATAAACGCCATTAAAAACGGTGCAAACACAGTCGAGCAATTGGGGTCTGAACTTAAATGTGGAACGAACTGCGGTTCGTGTAAAACGCAATTAAGCCAATTAATAAAACAACATTACAAAGCAGGTTCTAGCAGCATTGATGTTGCGGTTGTAATGTAAAGATAAAAGGAAGCATATGCTTAATGATCAATTTGGTCGGCAGTTTAACTATTTGCGTCTCTCAATAACCGATGTATGTAATTTTAGTTGTAGTTATTGTTTACCAAACGGGTATCAGTGCGATACGCCGCGTAATTTTTTAAATAAAAATGAAATTAGCACGCTTGTAAATGCGTTTGCAGAACTAGGTACTAAAAAAGTGCGTATTACAGGTGGCGAACCATGCTTACGAAACGACGTAACCGATATTATAAAGCTTTGTAAAAACACGCCCGGCATAGAAAAGGTAGCCATTACTACCAACGGCTTTAATTTATTAAAGAAAATTGATGAATTTGCAGAAGCAGGGCTTGATGCGCTCAACGTCAGTATTGATAGTTTAAATCCGAGTATGTTTAAACTCATAACAGGGCACGACAAACTTAACCTTATTTTAAAAGGAATTGAACGCGCGGTAGAGCTGGGAATAAAAGATATAAAAATAAATGCGGTGCTCGCCAAGCAGTTTAATAAAAACCAATTGAAGGATTTTTTAGCGTGGGTAAAACACCACAAAGTTACGGTGCGCTTTATAGAACTAATGGAAACAGGTGACGGCGCAACCTTTTTTGAAGAAAACCACTTAAGTGGACAAACAGTTAAAGCCCAATTACTCGACCAAGGTTGGTTACAAGTTGTGAGGGGGAAACTAAACGGACCCGCCGAGGAATTTTGTCATCCTGATTACGATGGTCGTATTGGTTTAATAATGCCTTACAGCAAAGATTTTTGTAAAAGCTGTAATCGCTTAAGGGTATCGGCGCTGGGTAAATTACACCTATGTTTATTTGCCGAGCAAGGAATCGATTTACGCGAGCTACTAAATGAGGACGATACTGCAGCGACAGTAAAGGCTATTCGAGCTGCTATGGGCAATAAAGAAATAAGTCATGAGCTAGATAAGCGCTTAACAGGTGCGACAACTCACTTAGCCATGTTAGGTGGCTAATATGGGAGCTGATGTGAATACTCATATAGAAGCGGATATAAAAGTTAAGCGAGATTTTACAGGTGTTGTGCTTGCTGGTGGTAAGTCATCAAGAATGGGGACAGACAAAGCCGATTTAGTTTTAAAAAATAAAACGCTATTGCAAAATGCGTGTGATTTATTAAAAGACGCAGGCGCTAAAAACATATTGGTAAGCCGCAACGTTACAAATCCAGTCAAGTCATTGAACAATTATTCACCGAGCGATTATCCCTCAGAAAAGTACGTTAAAGATATATACCCAAATAGTGGACCCCTTGGCGGAATTTATTCCACATTAATAGTCACCGAGCACGATTTACTTATTACTGCGGTAGATATGCCTCTACTTACGAGTAGTTTGTTAAGCACAATAGTGCTGGCTTCTCAGACAAATAACGTACAAAGTGTGAGCAATCAATTAAATCAGTCACAAATACATGCTTGGCACTTTGAAAATGAACCGCTACCGCTGTATATTCGTAATACAAGCAGTGTAAAAAATCATTTAAAACACATACTCACAAACGCAAGCAGTCATAAATCAATAAAACAGTTTACCCAAAGCATTGGTGTGCAAACGCTTTTATGTAATAAAGCGCATGCATTAATAAACACCAATACACCGGCGCAATTTAAAGCTGTAAATGAGCATTTTGACCAAAGCATTAACCAATTGAGAAAAACATTATGAGCCACACAAGCGAGTCACAAATACCTTTAAACATTGCCGTACTTACAGTAAGCGACACGCGCGATGCGATTACCGATACTTCTGGTCATTATTTAATTAAAGCGCTAATTGAGGCGGGTCATCACTTAGCGGATAAAGAAATTGTAAAAGATGATGTTTACCAAATGCGCGCTATTGCATCGCAGTGGATAGCCGATGACACCATTCACGCTATTTTAGTGACTGGTGGTACAGGATTTACTGAACGTGATTCAACACCTGAGGCATTTGCGCCGCTGTTTGATAAAAGCGTAGACGGCTTTGGTGAGCTATTTAGACATATATCGTACGGTGAAATTGGTAACTCAACTATTCAATCGCGTGCACTTGCAGGACTTGCTAATAACACGGTTATTTTTTGTATGCCAGGCTCTACAGGCGCATGTAAAACTGCCTGGACAGGCATTATAAAAGATCAACTTAACTCAATGCATAAACCATGTAACTTTGCACCGCACATTACTATTGGTAAAAAGTGTGAATCGCGTGAGCAATAGTATGTTAAGCCACGTTGACGAAAACGGCCAAGCGAATATGGTTGATGTATCGCTCAAGGACGTAACCCTTCGCGACGCCTCAGCTGAAGCATTTATTAGCATGAGTAAGCTTGCCTTTGAGCAAGTAATGCTTAATCAAAACAAAAAGGGCGATGTGTTAGGCGTGGCACGTATTGCGGGTATTCAAGGCGCTAAAAAGTGCGCCGATTTAATCCCGCTTTGTCATCCACTTGCACTTACTAAAGTAGCAGTTGATTTTGAACTTGATGAAGCAAACAGCCAAATTAAAATAACCAGCTACTGCAAGCTTGCCGGTAAAACTGGCGTAGAAATGGAAGCGTTAACAGCGGTATCTGTTGCTAGCCTTACTTTGTTTGATATGTGTAAAGCAGCCGATCCACTAATGGAAATTAGCGGCATGCGCGTTACTCAAAAAGCAGGGGGCAAAAATGGCAGTTGGCAGCGAGATTAATCCAAACGATGCTATATCTAATGCCCAAAATGTAGAGATATTGTTTTTTGGGCAACTAAAAGAGCGCTTGAAGTGCAGTAAATTAAGCCTTGAGATTACGCGGCCGCTTACTATTTCAGAACTTAAATTAAGATTAGTGAGCCAATATCCGCATTGGCAACCGTGGCTGGAAGAGCGTGAGCTACTTGCAGCGCTTAACCAAACTATGTCATCAAGCGACGAAATAGTGAAAGCAGGGGATGAGCTTGCCTTTTTTCCGCCGGTTACAGGTGGCTAATGAGCATACATATTCAAGTACAAACCGATGATTTTAATGTAGGTGACGAGCACAATACGCTTTGTAGTAATAATAAAAGCGATGGCGCTGTTGTCACCTTTACAGGTTTGGTAAGAGAGTTCAGCAGTGGTGACAACGTTATTGCACTTGAGCTTGAACACTACCCTGGTATGACCGAGCAACTGCTTCAATCTATTGCTGAGCAAGCACAAACGCGCTGGCAACTAGCGCGAATATGTATTATTCACCGCGTTGGTTACTTAGCCCTTGGCGAGCAAATTGTGTTTGTTGGCGTCACTTCCCGCCATCGCCAAGCCGCGTTCGAAGGCGCACAATTTATAATGGATTATTTAAAAAACCACGCCACGTTTTGGAAAAAAGAGCACTTTAAAGACTCATCAAACTGGGTTGAGTTTAAACAAAGTGACAAACAAGCGCTGGGCAAGTGGGAAGAGTGATACAGATTTAATTATTTATGTTCAATAAAGGCTTTACAGCTCGATAAAAAATAACTTATGTAACTCTTAGTTTGCGTGTGAAGTCTGCGTTTTTCGTGTTATAAATCAGCAATATTAGATTGTTAGCTCGACCCAAGTCTGGAAGACATATGCGCACATCAAAAATGTTATATTTTACAATATTATTACTTGTTCTACTTTCAGCCTTTCTTGCTGTATGGGTATATGATTTAAAAGAAGGTAAAGATTTACTAAGCTTCACCATATCAACAGTAAGCTTTTGTATAGCCGTATTAGCTTTATTTATTACTGTTAGAACATATACGTCAATTGATAGTGTAAATAACATTAGTAAAATGGAAGGTAACATTTTAGATAATGAAAATTACGTAACCTCACTTCCAGAGTTAATTAATCAGTTTAAGTCCCAAGATGAAAATACACTAGAGAAAGAGATTTTTGACTCTATTGAGCATAAATTAAAAAAAGAGTCAGAAACCGCCGTTCTCTTTGCCGATACTCTGCAATATGTAATCGACCTAATTGTTTTATTCCCAGCTGTTTTTAATGCATCAGAAACTAACAAAGTACTTTATAAAAAGCGTATGGATACAATTTTGTCAGAAGTTGATAGACGCTGTGAAATATTGCACTCGGTAAGTAAAGGTAATTCAATTCAAATAACGGAAACAATAAAGCTATTTAAAGCTGTTGTGTCTTACCAAAGTTTTGTGGCTGATGATAATTTTAATATTCATGCAGACTTACTTCATGTCAGAGGTCCAATTCTTCGTAATCCAGTGACAAAAACCATTTACCATAATTATCTAGGTTTGTATTACAACAAAAAAGGCATGCATTTGCTGCGAGAGTCGCTAAATATGACCTCTGTAGATATTCTGTCGATTGATGGTTTAGAGTTGGCTCAAAAAAATATTAATACTATAGAGCCATCAATACTTGAAGAAGTAAGTATGTATCTTAAATCTGCCGCTGAGCAGTTTGATAAAGCACTTAAAGTATCTAGCGAAGATGTTATGTGGCCTGGTTTTATTAATTATAATAAAGCACGTACGGTATATTTTTTAGCTTTACTATCAAATAGCGAACTTAATTGGTTAGATATTCTCGACGAAGCAATAGAGTCTCGCAGCAGGTTAAACCGACTAATTGACGAAATTTTAATGATAGACAGATCAAAACCAGCCAATATTGTTAGCACACATTTAAGAGAATTTTTTCTGTATCAAGAAGAGTTAGCGCGTACAGTAAAATTGAATATTTTACTGTCGAATAATTTAACCAGACAAAATAATGCGCCTATTTTATATAAAGGGATTAATATCTCTGATATATCAAACGAAAAACTAACTGGCTTATTTGTATCAATACAAAAGTTTTCTACAGTTAGTACTTACCAAGAAAAAATTATAAGTCGACTCAAGAATAACCTCGCGATGACAAGCTAATAGAGATTTAGCGTGAAAGTAGGGGGATATACTATTTTTAGACTCTTATTTTTACGGCTTTGTGCATAATAAAAAAGCCACCTACCTACGCATGAAAAGTCATAGCAAGAATAAATGGCTTTTTATTAAAATGTTTTTTGGACTGAGCTTACTTTATTACACTTTTCCAATGCTCAAATCAGGCATTAAATTGAGCCTGTTATGGATAGCATGATGGATAAACGATAACTTAGTTCGCACTGCTTGAGTTAATACAAATGGGTAGGCATCGGCAAGTCCCATGCTGCGATTTAGCGAATTTAGAATGATCGAAAATTCCATCCAAGTATCTAAAATAGTATCAATCGATGTTTGTGAATTAAAGTAATAAGCACTTTGTGGCAATCGAAGCTCGTCTGCTTCGTCTAGCTCAAATTCATTGCCACTTGTAGAGCCGGTAATTGAGAAGTTTTTGGCCGTTTCAAGCGTATCGATAATGTGCATATAATGCGCCCATGTTTCTGCCCAATCTTCATAAGGGTGCATAGTAGCGTATTCACTAATAAAGGTTTCATGCCAGTTAGCTGGCGCGCCTTGTTTGTAATGAGTATCGAGCGCTTGCTGGTAATCTAATTCGTCATCACCAAAATATTGCTTACATAAAGCATGTTTTTTTGGTGAATTTGCGATTAGTTGGTCAAAATAATAATGACCAAGTTCATGGCGAAAATGACCAAGTAAAGTACGGTAACGCTCACCCATCGCTATTTTAGCTTGAGAGCGTGCTACGTCGTCTGCCTCGGCTAGATTTATAGTGATATGGCCACAGTCGTGTCCTGTAAATACAACATCTTGACCTATAATTGGGCTTACAAAGTGATCGCTCACGTTACGGTCAGTTATGAAGTCGAAGCTTAATCCGCTTTCAGGTTCTTGAATAATAGTATTTAAGGGGAGCGATAACGATTTTAGAGTATATAAAGCGCGACGCTTCGCCGTTTCCATTTTCTTCCACAATGGAATATGCCCGATAATGCTTAAATCGGGCACCGTTTCATTAAAGCGGCATGAAAAACACAGCACTTCGTCTTTATCGGCAACGGGTATAAATGTATCTAAATTAACCATACCATTACAAACGTGGTACTGAGCATTGTTATCACATTTTTTATAAAAAACTTCAGGCGCTTCTGCTTTGTAAAATAGACCCGATTGTTCATCAATTTCATAGGGTTCAACTTGATCGAACTCATCATCTATACCAACGGTTCTGCCACAAGCCAAACAATGGCTGCTTTCAAAAAATAAAATAAGTTGTTCTGTGCAATTACATTTAAATGTTTTCATATGTTACCGAATAAAAAAGAGACCGTATAAACCACTTTTATTTAGCGTTATGCTATTGGAGGATAGTGGTTAAATCCTTTTTAAAAGTTCAGACTTTTTAATATTAAATTCATCATCACTCAACGCATTTGAATCGCGTAGTTGTGCTAACTTTTCAATAATTTGAAGTGTTTCGTCTACCGAGTATTGCCCCGTTGTATTATTAACAGGTGTTTCAATTTGGCTAGGCGTTAATGATGCAAAATTGGGCTGCGTTACTTGCTGTGTAAAGTCTTTTTGTGGTTCTGGAGTCGTTGGCGCTTGCCCTGAAATTAATGGCAGGGTATTTACATTAATCGTCCCCCACTGACTGTTAAATGTAAGAGAGGTATTATTACCTTGCTGTTGGCTTACACCACCAATATTATGATCTAAAGTGTCGTATACGCTCACTTGCCCATTTAATTCAACGGCTAAGCGATTAGGGAATATAGCGTAACGAATATTATTTTGTGCACCACTGCTAAACGGGCTGCCTAAATTACCTGGCCACCACTGATTGCTACCAGGCGTTCCTGCAGGAATAACCGGAAATATTTGGTTATTGCTCAATATATTAGCAAGTTCGTTGCACAAGTTATCAACGGTTGATTTTAAGCCGTTGTTAAACATGTCGCCAACCATTGTCATTCCACCGCGCATCCATTGACCAGAACCACCAAGCTCTGGGCAATTAAACTGTGCCATTGAGCAACCGCCGTTATTAACGCTAACTAACATGTGCAGTACTGCATCGTGGCTGAGGTTGTAACGAGACGCTATATCATTGACTAAGTTTTCACCGACATCTGTTAGCTTTTGCATAAGAAAGTATCCTATTAGGTAGATTGGGTTGATTTAAAAATCTGAAAATACGCTAGTGCTGCATTACCTTTAGCATTGATGATAATGAAAAATTAACAGGTTAGTGAGGTGTGTTGGTTTTTCAAATTGGACGTGTTCTGTTTTGTCTGAAGTTAAAACACACCGCTGCAAAACTAATCTTAAAAACAAGCATCTTTGTATTAAAAGTTGCTTGTTTTATCTCATCGAGATTGTTAGTTTTGCTGTAACGTAAGCGGTTAAAAATCGATCTAGTATAGCACCGTTACTTACTTTAACAGCAGCTTTATCGTGAACTATTTCTTACTATTTAATGATTATTTTTAATGATTTTTAAACTCTAAATAAATCCTTTTAATTATATCAGTTTAGCGGTATAAATAACGCAGTGAGTATTTTAAAAAATCTAAATATATTTGTTTTATTTCAATATTTTAAATTAACAGGATTTAATTGTAAGTTATTTTGAAGCACTATTTTGGTGCGTTTTCTGCACCATTAATAATCTAAAATCGATGGTCTAAATCACACTAAGTTTACTATTTATTGAATTGGTGTGTTTTTCCTATTAATTAGGTCAAAACCTTTATGCATAACGTTGCTTTGTGCAATAGCCGCGAGTGGATGAACAGTACTACTTTAGTAAGTCTTTTGGTATAAAAATTGCACAAGCGAGTTAGGTCAAGCAATATTTTTAGCGTTATATTGTGGCCATATATTATTAAAGGGGAATTAATAGATGACAATTACAGTTGGGATTTCGCACCATACTCAGTATAAATACGACCGGTCAGTTAATATGGGGCCGCATATATTCCGCTTACGTCCCGCGCCACATAGCCGTACTAAAATTAAAAGCTATTCTTTAAAAATAGTACCAGAAGATCATTATATAAATTGGCAACAAGACCCTTTTGGTAATTACCAAGCAAGGGTGGTTTTTAACAAGCCAACTACCGAATTTAGTTTTACGGTCGATTTGGTCGCCGAACTAACGGTTATTAATCCTTTTGATTTCTTTTTAGAAGATTATGCCGAAAACTTCCCATTTGTTTACGATGCTATTTCAAAGTCAGAGCTCGCTCCTTATTTAAAAAAACGCAAAGCCAGTCCAAAATTTAAAGAGTTAATTGAATCTTTAAACCCTAAAGAGCCGCTTAGAAGCGTTGATTTTTTAGTCGCTGTTAATCAAGCTATTTATGAGTTAGTTGGTTATGGCATTCGTTTAGAACCAGGCGTACAAACACCGAACGAAACAATAAGTAAAAAAACAGGTTCGTGTCGTGATTCTGCTTGGTTGTTAGTACAACTGTTTCGTCATCTAGGGTTGGCATCTCGATTTGTATCGGGCTACTTAGTACAGCTAACATCAGATCAAAAATCATTAGATGGTCCAAGTGGTCCAGAAGAAGACTTTACCGATTTGCATGCATGGACCGAAGTGTATATTCCTGGTGCAGGGTGGATAGGGCTTGATCCTACCTCGGGTTTATTTGCCGGTGAAGGGCATATTCCATTGGCATGTACGCCAGAGCCAAGCTCGGCGGCGCCGGTTACAGGCGGTATAGACGACTGTAAATCTGAGTTTAGCTTTTATAATAAAGTAACGCGTGTACACGAAGACCCACGTGTAACTAAGCCATATTCTGAGGCGCAGTGGGCGGCAATTAATCGCTTAGGTCAGCACGTTGACAATGTTTACAATGAAGAAAATATACATTTAACCATGGGTGGCGAGCCTACGTTTATTTCTATTGACGATATGGAACATCCTCAGTGGAATACTGATGCCGATGGCAAAGAAAAAAGAATATTAGCTCAAAATTTATTTGTAGAAATGAATAAAGTATACACAAAAGGTGGCTTTACTCATTACGGACAAGGTAAATGGTATCCGGGTGAGCCATTACCACGTTGGCAATATGCGTGCTATTGGCGCAAAGACGGCGAGCCTTTATGGCAAGATGCCGCACTATTAGCCGATCCTAATAAAGACTATAAATTTGATCATACCGATACTAAAAAGTTTGCTGATAAACTGTGTGACTCACTTGGTCTTGAAACCAAGGCACTTACTACTGCTTATGAAGATATTTTATATCACATGTGGCAAGAAGCCTCATTACCTGCCGAAATAAAGCCAGATCAGCCGGAGCTTCTCCATGCAATGAGCCGAAAAGGCTTTTTAGCTAAAATGGATAAAGGGATAGAAAAGCCAGTTGGTTATGTTCTCCCTTTAAAATGGAACGATAGCAAAAACTGCTGGCAGTCGTGTACGTGGGAGTTTAAACGAGGCAATTGTTTCTTATTACCTGGTGAATCCCCAATGGGGTATCGCTTGCCCTTAGATAGCCTTGAATGGAGCGGCAACATTATTGACCGCGACCCGTTTGATATTCCTGAAAACTTTGGCAAAGCTAAAAAGCTTAAAAAAGGCTTTATTGGCAAAGAAATGGTTAAAACTGCCCTTGTAATGGAAGTGAGAGAGGGGCGTTTATACATATTTATGCCACCAACAAGTCACTTTGAACATTACATGGGTTTAATAAGTAGTATAGAGGGTGTGGCTAAAGCACTTAAAATGCCGCTTGTTATTGAAGGCTATAGCCCACCTAAAGATAGCCGCGTAGAAAAATACGCTGTAACGCCAGATCCAGGTGTTATTGAAGTAAATATTCATCCTTCAACATCGTGGGATCAATTAGTCAGTCGAACTACAACGCTATATGGTTTAGCAAAAGAATGCCGATTAGGTACCGATAAGTTTATGGCAGATGGTCGTCATACTGGTACTGGAGGTGGTAACCACGTAACGCTGGGTGGCGAAACACCTGAGCAAAGCCCATTTTTACGCAGACCCGATATTTTAAGAAGTTTTATTACCTATTGGCAGCATCATCCTGGTTTATCGTATTTATTTTCGGGGCTTTTTATTGGTCCTACAAGCCAAGCACCGCGAGTGGATGAAGCCCGTGATGAAGTTTTATACGAGCTAGAAATTGCCTTTTCGCATATGCCCGAAGGTGAGGTGCCTGAACCTTGGTTAGTTGATAGGCTACTTCGTAATTTATTAGTGGATTTAACGGGTAATACGCACAGAGCAGAGTTTTGTATAGATAAGCTTTATTCACCCGATTCAGCCACAGGTCGTTTAGGGATTGTAGAATTTAGAGGCTTTGAAATGCCTCCGCATTCACAAATGAGCTTAGTGCAAATGCTGCTGTTGCGTACTTTACTTGCTTGGTTTTGGAAAAAACCTTACCACAAGCCATTAATACGTTGGGGTACAGAGTTACACGATAAGTTTTTATTGCCACAATATGTAGAAAACGATTTAGCTGAAGTAAGCCGCGATTTACAACAGGCAGGCTTTCAATTTCAGTTAAGTTGGTTAAATCCATTTTTTGAATTTAGATTTCCGGTGTGTGGTACGCGAGAACTTGATAACGTTACACTTGAGCTTAGAACCGCAATCGAGCCTTGGCATGTACTAGGCGAAGAGGCAAGTGCGTCGGGTACGGCGCGCTATGTAGATTCGTCATTAGAAAGAGTACAAATAAAAGTACAAGGAACAATGAGCGACCGCTATGTTGTAACGTGTAATGGTCGAAGAGTGCCGCTTAAACCGGTTAAAGGTAAAGCAAAAGATGAAATGGTCGCGGGTATACGATACCGAGCTTGGCAACCACCTACAGCGCTTCACCCAACTATTGGCGTACATGCACCATTAGTTTTTGATTTAATCGATACGTGGGAAGGACGTTCAGTTGGAGGCTTTGTATATCATGTGAGCCATGCTGGTGGGCGTAATCCTGAAACGCTACCGGTTAATGCATTTGAAGCAGAAGGGCGCAGAGTCGCAAGATTTTGGGAGCATGGGCATACACCGTCCTTACTTGCATCAGCAGAACCAAGCTGGAGCCCATCGGCGGTTACGCATAGTTTTCAGTCGGCGCAAAGCGCAAGTGAATACGTGGTACCTGATGAAGAAAGTAGTAATCCTGATTATCCAAATACCTTGGATTTACGCAGGCAGCCTAACTTTAAATAATAATTGATAGTTGTGTCATTCCACTTTGAAATTATTTAAAGTGGAATGACTAAATATTTTTAAAGCATCATTATGAACACGGCTATTTACTATAAATTGGAGCACTTTCAGCTTGTATATTAACAATAACGCGATGCCGGAATTGCCTGAGTGGTTGTCTTTATACCTTGATAAATCTCACGGTCATGATGAATTAGCAAACCACAGTGGTTTAAACCCAGAACATTGGGATACTTTATTTAAGCGTTTAGCTAGCCTAACAGCAGATGATGTTAGTAGCCGCGCTACAGAAATTAGCCAATTACTACAAAATGGCAATATTAAAAATGAAAGTAATAAGCAATGGCACTTCGACCCGTTGCCTTTTATGTTATCAAAAGCTGATTGGACGTTGCTTGAAGAGGGAATAAAGCAAAGAACCCTTTTATTAAATAAAATTCAGCAAGATATTTACGGTGATCAAACTCTTTTAGTTGATGGTCACATTCCTGCAAAGCAGCTTTTTCAAGACCCTAATTACTTACGCGAAGGTTTTAGTTTACCTAGTAACGAATTAACACTTTTTTTTACTGCATTAGATGTTTACCGCACGCCTACAGGCGAATTTAAAGTATTAAGCGATCATTGTCAGTGCCCTTTAGGCTTAGGGCTATTAATTAAAAGCCGTATTATTGCAAGGCGTGTAATGGCTGAAGAATTTGCAGAATGTAATGTTCAGCAAATTAAAGAATTTCTAAATCTATTCCAAGAGGGTATTAATGAATATACCCATTATATGGATGACCCACGAATTGTAATTCTAACCCAAGGAATTGATGATCCTAACTACAACGAGCATGCATTTCTATCTACCTACTTTGGTTATACATTAGTACAAAGCGCTGACTTAACCGTTCGTGGTGGTGACGTTTGTTTAAAATCGTTACAAGGTTTGGGTAAGATTAATGTCATTTTACGCTGGGTTTCTGATCGTTGTATTGATTCTTTAGAGCAAACTGAATATTCACTTCATGGTATTCCGGGCTTATTACAATCGGTACGACAAGGGTCTGTTAAGGTTTTGAACCCGTTTGGTAGTGGTGTGCTCTCGTCACCTTCAATAAAGTGCAACTTAGAAAAGTTATCGCAGCAAATTTTAAAACAGCCGCTGTTGTTGGGTGAGCCAAATTACTTAAATGTAAAAGAAGCGCAAGCCGTTGATTGGAATAACCTCGAACTACTATCAGCTATAGACCCTACACTCAAGTTAGATGGAGTGTTGGACGAGCAAGAAATAAAGCTACTTATTAGCAAAGAACCCGATAATTACTTTTTCCAAGAAAAGCCTTCTTTTAGCAGTGCACCATTTTGGCATGACGGGCAATTAATCTCCAAGCCAGTGGTGTTTAGGTGTTATGCATTAACCACAGAAAATGGTGTAGAAGTACTTCCTTCAGCACTGTGTTTTTCAAACGAAAAAAGTAACAACCCAAGAGTATCAGGTTGGATCAAAGATACATGGATAAATACAGCCGATAGAGTTGATTTAGGCGAGCATAATCCACCGGTACCCATTAGAAAAAGAATGGATGTGACGCTACTCGAAGGGGTTATTTCGAGCCGCACGGCTGAGCATCTTTTTTGGTTAGGTCGATACTTAGAGCGCTGCGAAAACACCATACGTATTTTGCGTATTTTTATAGACAAGTACACCGAGTTTTCTGTGTACCCATATTCAATACGAAAAAGTATAGTTGCACGGCTTTCAAATGCTATTAAGTCGCAATATATTGTTTATCCATATGTAGAACCTGATTTAAAACTAGATGGCATTGATGTAAATCTGTCGAAAGAAACCGCTTTTCAACTGCTTGCAGACGAGCAATGCGCTGGCAGTATTATTAATACATTAAAATATATTGCGAATGCGTCGGTGCAAATTCAAGAATTACTGTCCCATGATAGTCGCCGAATAATTGATGATATTAGTGAGCAAATTAAGATATTTAAAAATGTAAATATTAATATTCCAACGCGTGCAATGCAAAGCAGCCTAGATAGAGTTATAGGCTCTATTATGGCTTTTAATGGTTCGATTACAGATTGTATGCCAAATAGTAATGGCTGGTTTTTACTCGAAATGGGTAGACGAGTAGAGCGTAGCTTACAAATTACATCACTAAGCACTGCTTTATTAACCAAAGAGTTAGACGAGCCCGAAGAGCTAGGCTTACTTGAGGCTGTGCTTAGCTGCCAAGTTAGTTTAGTTACCCATAAGCGCCGATACAGGATGTATCAAACCATTGGTACAGGGCTTGAGTTATTACTTTTAGATGCAGAATACCCACGTTCTTTATTATTTCAGTTAGAGGAAATTAATAAGTTGTGTAAGCATTTACCCACAAAGCGTAGACAAGGTGTAATTGCGGCACACGAAAAAGCAATTTTACTATCTAAAACAAGTTGTTATGTAACCGAAAAAGATTACCTACAAAAAAGTGAAAATGGACAACGTAACCAGTTAATCGAATTTAACCATAATACGCGTATGAACTTAGATACATTTTGTGATGTATTATTACTACAGTATTTTTCTCATACCCAAACGGCAAATAAATTGAACTGGACTAATATTGAGCAAGCTCAATCGTGAAATATAAAATTAAGCATTCAACTACTTACAACTATTCTGACTTTGTGAGTTTGTGTCAAAACCAAGCGCGATTAACGCCAAAAACAAATCGTGGGCAAATATGCCACAGTAGTCGTGTAGAAATAGAACCTACACCGACTTACTTACAAACATTTACTGATTATTTTAATAATCAAGTAACAGCGTTTGAAATAGCAATACAGCATAAAAAACTTAAAGTTACGATGATCAGCGAGGTAGAACTGTTAGTCGGCGCTAATAGCAATTTAGAGAGCGTTGATATTGCTTGGCGAAAAGTACGTGATTTATTGGTTAAACCAAATACAGCGGAATTATTAAAAACGTCTGAATTTGTACTACCTTCACAGCTTATTCCAATAGATATAGGGATTAAGGAATACGCATTGATTTCGTTTGATGCACACAAAAATATAATTTCTGCATGCAAAGATTTAATGGCACGAATTTTTCATGAATTTCATTATGATCCTGGTTTTACAACGATTAGTACGCCTCTAAGTACTGTTTTTGCACAAAAAAGGGGCGTTTGCCAAGACTTTGCACACTTTGCGCTTGCATGCATACGTAGTGTGGGATTAGCGGGTCGATACGTTAGTGGGTACATAGAAACCATGCCGCCAGAAGGCGAAGAAAAGCTAGAAGGTGCAGATGCAACTCATGCATGGTTTGCGGTATTTGTGCCAAACTTTGGTTGGGTTGATTTTGATCCTACAAATAATGTTTTACCACGCGATCAGCATATTACTCTAGCCGTAGGGCGAGACTTTTCTGACGTAACTCCTTTAAAAGGAGTGGTATTTGGTGGCGGTAGTCAATTGCTGGATGTAGCGGTTGATATGATTCGAATGGAATAGGCAGTTTAACTACGTCATATATTATGATGGATAAGGTGAAAGAGTGTATGAAAATTGATTGGAAAGCGTACCAAACAAAAGGTTTCTTTGATGAATTAATTGATGCACAAGGAAACGTTAGATCGCATGGAACACAATTAGCACAATTTTTTGCTAATTTATCGGCAGAAGAGTTAGTAAAGGCCAGAGCGGTTGCTGATTTAGCAATTAAAGAAATGGGTATTACCTTCACGGTTTACAACGAAGGTAATATGATTGATAGAGCCTGGCCATTTGATATTATTCCGCGAACTATAGGTAAAAAAGAATGGCAAAGCGTAGAGGTTGGTTTAAAGCAACGTGTTGAAGCGCTTAACCTTTTTATAGATGATTTATACCATGACCAAAAAATAATAAAAGATGGTGTTTTTCCAAAAGGGTTACTAGAAAAATCTGTGAATTTTCGCCAGCAATGCGTGGGTATAAACCCGCCAAATAAGATATGGGCGCATATTTGTGGCTCAGATTTAGTACGCGATGGTAGTGGTACTATGTATGTACTTGAGGATAACCTGCGTGTTCCTTCTGGTGTATCTTATATGCTTGAAAATCGCTCTGTAATGAAGCGAGTATTCCCTGAATTATTTGAGCAAGTGTCTATTTTACCTGTTGATGATTACCCTTCACAATTATTTGATATGCTAGCGGCAATGTCGCCTCGACCACAAGATAAACCAGAAGTCGTGGTACTTACGCCAGGGGTATTTAACTCCGCTTATTTTGAACATTGTTATCTTGCCCAAGAAATGGGTTGCGAACTGGTAGAAGGACGGGACTTAGTTGTTGAAAAAGATGATTGTGTATACATGAGAACAATCACAGGGCTACAACGAGTTGATGTTATTTATCGCCGTATTGATGATTTATTTTTAGACCCAGAAGTATTTTTACCTGACTCTCAACTGGGCGTTCCTGGTTTAATGCGTGCTTGGTCTAAAGGTAATGTCGCTTTGGTTAATGCACCAGGTGCAGGCGTTGCTGATGACAAAGTAGTTTACGCCTATGTACCTGAGATGATTAAGTACTACTTAGGCGAGGAAGCTAAACTTGCAAATGTACCAACATTTAAATGTTTGGACCCGAAAGAATGCGACCATGTTATTAAAAACATTGATAAGCTTGTTGTTAAACCAGCAAATGAGTCTGGTGGCTACGGGCTATTAATTGGCCCTAAATCAACCAAAAAAGAACAAGAAGCGTGTATTGCTCAAATTAAAGCGGACCCACGAAACTGGGTAGCTCAACCAACATTAGATTTATCAACAGTACCCACATTTGATGGCAATAAACCAGATGGCCGACATACCGATTTAAGACCGTTTATTTTATCATCAGGTAAAGATACGCAAGTTACCACTGGTGGATTAACGCGTGTTGCTATGGTTAAAGGCTCTTTGGTGGTTAATTCATCACAAGGTGGTGGCAGTAAAGATACTTGGATTGTTGACGAAGAGGCTAAATAATATGTTATCAAGAGTAGGCGAAACTTTATATTGGGTATCTCGATACATTGAACGTGCGGAAAATGTAGCTCGTTTAATCAACGTTAACAATTTACTGATGATGGACTTACCCAAAGGCGTATGTACCGGCTGGGAGCCATTAATTGATATTATTGGTGTACGCAAAGCGTATTCAGAAAACCATACTGATTTTTCTGAGCAAAAAGCATTAAGGTATTTACTTGTTGGTAGTGATAATAGCTCGTCAATTTTAAACTCAATCACTTCTGCCAGAGAAAGCGCGCGTACAATTCGTGATGTAATACCGCGAGACGTATGGGAAGAAATAAACTCTCTGTATTATTATGTAAAAGACAATCAAAAAGAAGGGATAACAAAGCGTGGGCGTTTTGAGTATTTAAAAAAGATTATAGATTCAGCCCATCAAATATTTGGGGCGTTAGATGCCACAATTAATCATGATCAGGGCTATGTTTTTATCCGTTTTGGTTCGATTATAGAGCGCGCAGATATGACATCGCGAATTTTAGATATTCGCTCTGCTACGTTAATTACCAGCGAAGAAGAAGTAAAACCGTTTGATAATATTCAGTGGATCAGTTTATTGCGCTCATTAAGTGCTTATCAAATGTATCGCCAAGAAATGGGCGTTAGAGTACAGCGTGCAGATGTAATAGAATTTGTAATGCACAGCAAAGTATTCCCACGATCTATTTTATTTTGTATGAATGAATTAAAAGCATTGGTTTTACCTTTGCCAAACTCAACAGAAATTATTAAATCAATTGATGATGCAATTGTTGAGTTAGAAAATAAAGACGTGCGAGTACTTAAAAACGGTCTGTTGCATGACTTTATCGATGAAATACAAATAGACTTAGCTGGAATACATAACGGACTGGCCGAAACGTATTTTTTAAAACAAGCAGAATAATAAAAACTGTATATTGTGAGATGACTGCTTAGTTTTGAGCGGTCATTTTTTGGCTTAAATTTATTTATAATAATTTTAAAACCTGCATAATTAATTTTTACTTCCTCATCCGTTGGTATCGCAATGAAAATCATCTCGACTAATATTTCTAAAATTAAAACTCTTATTCATAATGGTAAAGAGGTGAAAACAGGAATATTCAAAATATCAACTAACGAGCCTGTAGTGATTGAAAAGCTAAACATTATAGGTGACGAGCAAGCTGATTTAGTTAATCACGGCGGGGTAGATAAAGCGGTATATGCTTTTTCGCACAATCATTATGAGTATTGGAAACAAACCCTCGAGAATGATAATTTGGCAGTAGGTGCCTTTGGCGAAAACTTCACGATTTCTGACCTAGATGAATCGAATATACACATAGGTGACCATATTCGAATTGGTACTGCACTGCTTGAAGTAAGCCAGCCTCGTGTACCCTGTTTTAAATTAGCTATCGCCCTTAATAATAAAAATAGTCTTAAACTATTTACGCAGCATTACTGCACTGGTGTGTATTTTAGAGTACTAGAGCAAGGCGTTGCAAAAACGGGTGATAGTGTTGTTATCGAGAAGAAAGCCTCGCACGACATATCAGTTAAAAAACTGTTTCAGGCATTTTTTGATAAAAAATATGTAGGTTACGAAGACATACTTTTAGAAGCATTAGCTTTGCCAGAGCTTGCTGTAGAGTGGCAAGAAAAGCTAACAAAGAAGCTTGCTATAAAAAGCGAACAAAGCTAGTCATAAATTGTTATTTATAGATCACCTAGTAAAAAAGATAAAGTCTGCTATACCTAAAGTTATAAATACTATAATTATTATAGTGTTATTTAAAAATTGTTGGGTTAGTAGCTAAAATAGGTGTCGTATATGAATATTTCAAGAAAACTGATGCTTATTGTAATATTAACTGCAGCAGAGATAAGCATTACTGTTTATTCTGCCTTTGAAATAGCTAAAGGGGCTAAGTTTCACCAACTTAACTTTCTTCATTTAAAATATGTTCATCAACTTACCAAATCAGTTAAAAAAATAGAAAACAATATCCCCATTGATATAAATACTATTGAGTCGGATATATTGTTAATTAGGCAACAGCCAATTGAGTGTGTTGAACAAATAAATCCGTTAAATTATGCTGTTATGAAAGTTATTAATACAGAGCATACATTAACAATCTGTGAAAACGATATTGAAATTGCTAATAAAGCCTTATTATCGGTTGCACAGTATAAAAAGGGGGAGCTTAGTAGAGACGCTTTTTTACTAAATCTTAATACTTCGCTAAGTGGCTTTAATAAAAACACTGAGCTGTTTGAGGAACCAATTAGAAAAACAGTATCGTTTATACTAGTGACGTTAATTCCACTTGTTATAATCATATCTTTTTTTAATATTCTTTTTATAAGTTATCTTTCCCGAACTATATCCAGCTCAATTCGAAATCTAACTCTACTTTTATCAAGTAAGCCCGAAAGCAATATTAATCTAGACGATGAACTTGATATAAAAACGTCGGGTGAATTAAAAGCACTCGTTATTGCGGCCAGGCAGCGTGTTAAAAATGATCTTTTAAATATTGAAAACAGTATTGAACTTAAACAGATTATAAACAGCCAAACGGCGTCCCTGCAGCAAGCAAATGATGAACTTGCCCAGTTTGCTTATCGGGCTTCCCATGACCTAAAATCACCGCTGTCAGGGGCTAAATCCCTAGCGCATTTTGTTATTGAAGATATAAAAGCGGGAGACACAGAGGAGGCAAGCCGAAATGCACTGGTTATCTATCAGCAAATGGAAAAATTAGAAACACTTGTTGTTGATATTTTATTGTTAGCGAAAGCTGAAATTGGTAGTGAAGATAGAGATGTAATTGACTTTAATCAGTTAATTATTGATATGAAAGAACGACTGTCTTGGCTCATGAAAGATAATCCTTGTACGCTCGAAACAACAATTAACTTATCAGTACCTATAAAATCAGAAAAAGCACGTTTTGCCCAAATTATTGAAAACTTAATTTCAAACGGGTTGAAGTATTACGATAGAAACAAAGACTCACCTTATGTTCGCTGTGATATTTTTAATGAACAAGAGACGTTTTTTATTACTGTTACAGATAACGGATTGGGAATACCACAAAAGCATCAAAGTGAAGTGTTTGATATGTTTAAGCGATTTCATGCAGAGACAAGTACGGGTTCTGGTTTAGGGATGGCGCTGGTTAAAAAACATATTGAGTATTTAAATGGTGAAGTATCACTGCAAAGCTCTGATAAAGGCACAACGTTTAAAATAATAATACCAATGGATAAGCTAACATGACAAAAATAAAACCTCCTATATTAATTGTCGATGACAATGAAGTTGACCGATATATTCTTAAAAGACTAATTAAAGAAGCTAAATTAGAGCTGACGATTTTTGAAAAAAAAGATGGTCAAGAAGCGTTAGAATTTCTCGAAAATTATGAATCTAATAGAATAAAGTATCCGGATGGATTTCCTCCAATACTTATATTTTTGGACATCAATATGCCAAAAGTTAATGGTATTCAGTTTTTAGAGGAGTTTTCTAAACTAAGAAAGATGATAGAGATAAGCTCGTGTGTTGTTATGATGTTTAGCTCATCTGAAAGAGAAGAAGAAAAAAAGATTATAATGTCACACGATTTTGTAAAAGGTTACCTTGTAAAAGGAAGCTTTCAGGCAGCAGAATTAAAAGAAAAAGTCTTGGCTGTCATCGGCCAACACTTGGACAAACACAGCTGATTATTAGGTCTAAAAAACTCTAAACTTTTATTGCTTTCTGAGCCTGTGTGTCGTCGATATATTACTGTTACATTTACTAACTTAATTGTTTTTTATAGTTATTTAGTAACAAGTTAATTTCGTTTGCAGGCATAGGCTTTGAAAATAGAAAACCTTGCAAGTAGTCTATATTTAATTTTTTACATAGCTGATGCTGGGCTTCAGTTTCGATACCCTCAGCTACTACAGAAAAATCTAGTTTTTTCAGCATTAAAGATAAGCTCTCGATTATTTTTAATCGCTTATTATTTTCTCCGCCTAACGATTGCATGCTTTTGTCTAATTTTACTATATCAATAGGGTAGGAAATAAGGTGAGATATGGATGAGTAACCCATACCAAAATCATCCAAAGCAATCCTAAACCCTTTGTTAGACAAAGAAGTTAATATCTCAATCACTTCTTTACTGTTTTCCATAAAAGCTGTTTCTGTTATTTCAAGAATAATACTACTGGTTTTTAAATTGTATTTTTCGACTGTATTTAATAGATACGTTTGTAAAAACTCTCTTTGTAGCTGTATAGGTGAAATGTTGATAGATAGAGTTAACGGCGTTTGGTAGTCTTTCTGCCACAAAGATAACTGCTCTAAAGCACTCGCGATTATCCATTTTCCTAGGGGTTCTATTAAGCGACATTCTTCAGCAATAGGAATAAACTCATCAGGAGTATAACTAACGGTTGAATCGGGCCAACGGATCAGTGCTTCAACACCTGTCATAATTTGTGTTTTTGAACAGTAAACTGGTTGATAAAAAAGCCTAAAGTTTTTTTCCTCTATATGCTCTTTTATACTATTTTGAATATCTACCCGGCGACTAAATTCGTATTGATATTGCTCTTTGTAGAAGCTGATTCTACTTTTACCACTTTGCTTTGAGCGATACATTGCAATGTCAGCGCATTTTAGCAGTTCATGCGATTCAGTCGCATCGTTTGGGTATAAAGCACTTCCTATACTAACACTGCAATTTAAAGTTCTACCTTCATGTAAAAAGGGTTTTGACACTTCAGCTAAAATTCTATTTGCTATCATACCTATTTGATTAATATTGCAAATCCCACCTATTATAACTGCAAATTCATCACCACCTAATCGAGCAAATCCTTCGTTTTGTCTTAGGCAACTATTAATTCTGTGCACGGTTTGTATTAAAATTTCATCGCCGACACTATGCCCAAGCGTATCATTAATATTTTTGAAGTTATCTAAATCTAAAGCAAGTAACGCCACGCAGTTTTTAGCACGTTTATTATTGGCTATCATTACTTTTAGTATTTCTTCAAAATGATATCGATTGGACAAACCAGTAAGCTGATCCCTCTCAGCCATATGCTTAACAGCAAGATAACTGTTATGCATACGTTGCTCTGCTTCAAAACGTTTTTTTGCATATATAAGAGCCTTATTTAAACTGCTTCCTGTTATATCTCCTTTAGGTAAAAAGTCTTGAGCACCGGCTTCTATACACTCAATTGCCAAGGTTGAATTTTCTGAAGAGCTGATCATAATAATTGCGGTATTACCGAGTTTAGGTTTTTTGCGCATTTCAATTAGCATTTCAATACCGTCTTCTTTGGGCATATTATAATCAAGTAGTATTATATCAAAATGGTTGTTTTCAATTACTTTTAACCCTTCGCAAACGCATGTTACTTCAGTGATGTTATGAAGTTGAGAGTCGTCTGAAATAAGCATTTTTTTAATTAATTTGCGATCAACTAAGTCATCATCAACAATTAAAATATTCATACGTTCCTTCTAAGAGCAACATCAACATGATGCTCGTGTATAATTGATAATTTCATAGTTAAAATTTTGGCCAATAAATAGTGAATGTACTGCCAAGCTTTCCATCGGAGGCTACTTCAATTTTTCCCCTGTAATTAATAATGAGCTTATTGGCAATACAGAGTCCAATGCCGCTACCTTCAACGTCATCTCGAGATTGTAATGTTTGAAATAACTTAAATATGAGTGAAAAATATTTAGGGTCAATTCCAGGGCCATTATCTTTTATTTCAATAATGTAATATTGATTAGAGGGGATAAGTGAAATGTCGATAACCGGGTGCTCTTTATTGTTATGCTTTATTGCATTACTAATAAGATTTTGAAAAACAGTTTTAAAAGGGATTAGCGGTATATCGAGTACTTCGTTGTTGGCATGTATATCAACAGTGACAGTCTGTGGAACTTCTAAAATTTGTTCTACATCTTGGTAAATGCTTTCTAAAGATATATTTGCACGCGTTGAATCACAGCTATTAATTCTCGAATAGCTTAGTAAATCCTCTAGTAGTACTTGCATTCTATTAGCCCGGCTGAGCACAAGCTGAAAGTTTTCTAGGTGCTCTTGAGGGAGTAAATCTTTACAGTCATCATAAATCCACTCTAATAAACGCTTTATAGCATTTAATGGTGACTTTAGATCGTGAGAAGCAATACTGGTAAATTCATCAAGTTCATCACTCACTTTTTGTAATTTTTTGAGTAGGTGATCTTTTTCAATTTCGTCTTCTTTGTTTTGCTCAAAAATTGTTGAGTGAAACTTAGAACTGTTTATTTTTTCTAATTGTTTTTTACGTTGGACTAACTGGTTTACAAAGTTTTTTTGTAAACTATTTAAGATTGATTGCTCTTTTTCTGTAAGTAGTGAATCACTTGCTCTGTCAAATATAAACCATCCAAACTTAAGGCCTGAGGGCAAAATGATAGGCGATATAACTCTGAATATTTTAGGGTTAGACTCGATAATCGATTCACTAAAAACGTCATTAGGTAGTTGTTCTTTAGCTACTGTTATTTTTGAACCGAATTTATATAGCTCAATGATACGTTGAGGCAGGTTAGCAACAATAGAGAGTGCGCTAGTATCAAAAATGTTTAAAACAAGCTCAGCAATGCTTTCTAAGCTTGTTTGAATGTCATTATCAAGAGAGGTAGTTAATTGCTGCTCATCTATTAATGATACACCTTCTATATAACTCTCTACATTGGGCATTCAAACTCCTACAACAGTATTAAATAAATATGCCTCATTAAAATGAGATGCAACAAATGATTAACTTATTGTAGTTGATTATTTTGAATGTGTTGAATAATTATACTTTAAAAATTAACGCCAAATTAAAGCCTTACCTTATTATAGTTAGTAGGTTATAAATCTATATTTAAATAAGGCAAAACTCAGTCTGGGCGTGGAGTCTGTAACAGGACAAATAAGTATTCTGTAGGATATTGTTCTTACTAAAGATCAACACGCCCTAATAAAAAGAGCATATTTAATCGCTCATTTGTATAATTGTTTGCGCTACGCTAAATAAGGTTTTATGCGTATCCATCGCTTGTTTTTGTAGCTGTTTATGGGCTTGCTCTTCAGTGAGCTTTAATTGCTCAATAAGTATGTACTTGGCTTGATGAATAACTTTTTGCTCACTAATAACTTTTTTGGCATCAAGTAACGCTTGGTTTATTTGTTTAATATGTTGGCTTTGCTCGATAATTAAATCGTACATACTTTTATTACTATTGAGCTTATCGGCCGCAATGTTTTGGCTTACTTCTGGCTCTGGTTGCTTAATAGCTAATTGCCCAAAAGTTGGGGCTATGTGTTGCTCTGCCATATTGTTAAGTACCTGCTTATTTGTATTTAAGCTACGTTGAGCACAGGCTATTTGCATTGCTGCGGTATCAATTAACTGATCTGCTATATTTTGTTCAATTTTATGCATTATATCTATGCGCGTAGTGGTTACCTCGTACCATACTTCGCTCAGTTGTGAGAGCGGTTGAGCGTTCTCATCATCGAGCTTTTGCAGTAAACTTCTCAGTTGGTCTACCTGATTATTAACCTGATGTGTTGTTAGTGTGCCAAAACATTTTAAAAGGTGCGCATCGGCGTATTCTTTAAAAAAGTCAAAACTGTGGTTTTGCTCTTGTACAAAATGCGCGAGTTGTTGTTTTTGCTCTGTGGTAAATTTACTCGCTGCAAATGCTTGAGCACCACATGCTCGCTCTTGTCCTGCGTATTCTTTACCTTGCATAAAATTAAAAAATGCGACTAATAAGCGCGTTATTTTGGGATCGCTTGCGCCATCGGCCGCCTCTAAAATAATATTGAGTAAACTAGCAATTAACTGAGTGAATGACTGAGTAGCATGCACTGCACTAATATTTTGTTGTGCTATTTGGTTTCGCAAGACGGGTAATGCGTCGAGTGCTTGCAAGCTATACGTAATTAAATTAAATAACCGAGTATGGCCAGTATCGGCGTTGTCGTTTATAAATGTTTGCTTAAGTGAATCATAAAAATCAGTTTGTGCGCTGTTGCTTAAAGGGATCTGCTCTTGTAATTGGCTTTTGAATCGCTCGCGATTTGAGGCCAAAAATATATTACTCATCGCGCGCTCTTTTTGTAACTGGTGTACAAAATCGCCTAATTTAGTAAGCGAGGCACAACTGTTTTGTAATTGCTTTAGGGCATGTATTTCTCGATATTTAGCCGCTAATAAAAACTGTTTTGTGAGAGGATTGCTTGTCGCCATTGGTATTATTCCACACTTTTTTGTTTTTAAAGTGCAACCACTGTTCCAATCATTAATAAATTTCATCATTGAATTTAAAATCAAGCTAATACAATTGCTTAAAGTATAATTTTTGTTTATCACTGTATTTCTATAATTTAAATTGCCATTACTTTTAACTTATTTGGTGCATTTAAACATGTTATTGCACACAACTTGAACCCAAATTAAAAACAAAAAAAGCGCCTACTCCTGGGGAGGTAGTAAGCGCGAAAAGTGCATTATTCATTATCTATCTTGCGTTAACATTAATACTGTTTAGTAACTCTGGGCTGATAGCCATTTTATGATTTATTACTTCGCCAATCATAATTAGGGTAGGGCCTTGAAGGTTGTGTTTAGCATGCTCATTTACAACATGCTCAAGCGTACTGGTAATTACTTTTTGCTTAGTGGTAGTGGCATTTTCTATTAGTGCAATGGGTGTATTACTTGGCCAGCACACTGATTGCAAACCGTTGCTTAGCGATTGTAAGCGCGAAAGCCCCATATAAACCACTAAAGTAGGGTTGTTGTTTCCTGGCATAAACGCGTAATTTTGCCAATGAGGTTGCTTGTTAGGATCGGCAAACTGCGCCGTTAAAAATGTAACACTACGCGCTACATCGCGTGCTGTTAGCGGAATACCTGTATAAGCAGAAGTAGCACAAGCCGTTGTTACACCCGGAACAATCGCAAAATTAATATTATACTTAGTTAGCGCATCGGCTTCTTCGTTAATACGTGCAAATATACTCGGATCGCCGCCTTTTAAACGCACTACGTTTAAGCCTTGTTGTGCGTATTTAACCAGTAGTTCGCAAATGTTAGCTTGGGTCATCGAATGCTTACCAGCACGTTTACCTACAAATACTCGCTGTGCTTTTTTAGGAAGCGTTTTTAATAAATCATCGCTTACTAACCAATCGTATAAAACAACATCGGCGGTATTAATTAATCGCTGTGCTTTTACCGTAATTAGCTCTACGTCTCCTGGACCCGCACCAATTATATAAACATTGCCGCTTTTAGCACTGCGACTATTTGAGCTCGTTAACTTAGCAACAAGCTTATTTAGCCACACGTTTTCAATACCCGAAAAATAAGACAATACACTCATACTATTTCCCTAAGCCACAGCTGTTGTAACTTTTGGTTCAGAGCTTATAAATACACTTCCATCTTCAATTTTTGCATTAAAAACCGGTAAGTGTATTGCTTCTGCTTCTAAACATCCGCCTGTTTCTAGGCAAAAGTGTTGCTTATATAAAGGCGATGCGACAACTAATTTATTGTCGATTGAGCCAATAATGCCACGTGATAATACATTAGCTTTGCCAATTGGGTCGTAGTTACTAATAGCAAACACAGCCGTTGGATTTTGTGGAATGTAAAAAATAGCCACTTGCTGATTATTAACTAATGCACATACGCCGCTATTAGCCACTAGGTTGTCGATTGTTCCAATATTATGCCAAGACATCAGCTTGCTCCTCTTCAACTTCCATTACTGGAATACGGTTTTGTGTATTACGTTGCTCACGTTTTTCGGCTTCTGTAGCAGGGCGAATTTGGTTACGCTCTTGCACAAATAAAATGTTGTCGTCGGTTTCGGGGCTATTAACGAACTGGCGGAATCGTTTGGCAGCATCTGGGCTTTCAATTGCTTTTTTCCACTCACACGCATAGGTTTGTGTAATTAATTCCATTTTCGCTTCTAACTCGTCGCAAATACCTAAGCTGTCGTCAATAACTACGCTTTTAAGGTAGTCTAAACCGCCTTCAAGATTTTCCATCCATACCGATGTACGCTGTAATTTGTCAGCCGTTTTAATGTAAAACATAATTACGCGGTCAATGTATTTAATCAGTGTTGGCGTGTCTAAATCGGTTGCAAATAAATCAGCATGGCGAGGGCGCATACCGCCATTACCACACACGTATAAGTTCCAGCCGTTTTCGGTGGCTATAATGCCAATATCTTTACTTTGTGCTTCGGCGCATTCGCGGGTGCAACCCGATACCGCCATTTTAAATTTATGCGGTGCACGTAACCCTTTGTAGCGGTTTTCAATTTCAATTGCGTGTCCAACGCTGTCTTGCACACCATAACGACACCACGTACTACCCACACACGATTTAACAGTTCTGAGTGACTTACCATAGGCATGACCGGTCTCAAATCCGGCTTCTATAAGTCGCTCCCAAATAACAGGAAGCTCTTCTAAGCGCGCACCAAATAAATCAATACGTTGACCGCCAGTAACTTTGCAGTACAGGTTAAAGTCTTTGGCTACTTGTCCAATTACAATGAGTTTGTCGGGCGTTATTTCGCCACCAGCAATACGCGGTACCACAGAGTACGAGCCATCTTTTTGCATATTTGCTAGGTACGTATCGTTAGTGTCTTGTAAGCCAACATGAGCGGGCTCTAAAATGAAGTCGTTCCATGTTGAAGCTAAAATAGAGGCAATGGCAGGTTTACATATTTCACAGCCATGACCGCTACCGTGTTTAGTTAGTAAGTCATCAAAGCTTTTAATGCTTTCTACTTTTACCATGTGCAGTAGTTCTTGGCGTGAATACGCAAAGTGCTCACATACATGGTTGTTTACTTCAACTCCACGACTTGCTAATTCGTTATCAACAACTGATTTTAATAATGCCGCACAACCACCACAGCCGCTTGCTGCTTTAGTACATGATTTTACCGAGGCTAAATCGCATGAGCCGCCATCAATTGCACCTACAATGTCGCCTTTACTCACATTGTGACACGAACAAATAGTGGCGGTGTCGGGTAGGGCACTGCCCGATAACGACGGCGCGCCGCCGCTGTCTGGTAAAATTAAACACTCAGGGTTTTCTGGTAAGTCCATGTCGTTAAGCATGTACTGTAATAAAGTATCGTAATCGCTGGTATCGCCAACAAGTACAGCGCCCAGTAATTTATCGCCTTTTTCACTTAGTATGATTTTTTTATAACAGCCGCGAATAGCATCTTGATATATAAGTTCTTTACAGTCTGGCGTTTTTGCGTGAGCGTCGCCAATTGAGCCTACTTCTACGCCTAACAACTTAAGTTTTGTGCTCATGTCAGCACCTAAAAACTCAAGCTCGCCACCACTTAATTGACTCGCTGCAACGCGCGCCATGTTGTAACCCGGTGCAACTAAACCAAATAATTTTTTGTCCCACAGGGCACATTCACCAATGGCTAAAATATCAGGATCTGACGTTTGGCATTGGTTATTAATAATAATACCGCCGCGTTCACCAAGCTCTAAATCAGCAATTTTACCTAGCTGATCATACGGGCGAATACCGGCAGAGAATAAAATTAGGTCTGTTTCTAAAAATGTTTCGTCGGAAAAATTTAATCTAAAGCGACTCGTTTCGCCTTTTACTATTTCGCTGGTCGCCTTTGATGTATGTACCGTTACGCCAAGTTTTTCTATTTTATTTTTTAGTAGCGTACCGCCTTGCCCGTCGAGCTGAACAGCCATAAGCTGCGGTGCAAATTCAACTACGTGGGTATCAAGCCCCAGTTGCTTAATGGCGTTAGCGGCTTCAAGCCCCAATAAACCACCGCCAATAACAACACCGCTTTTACTTACAGCGGCACTGGCTTTTATTTGTTCTAAATCTTCTAATGTACGATACACCAAACAATGAGGTTGGTCGTTACCTTTTATAGGCGGCACAAATGGAAATGAACCTGTTGCCAATATAAGCTTATCGTACGGGTATTGCTCACCAGTTAGCGTGGTTACTATTTTTGCTGTTCTATCAATGCCTTCAACCCACTGGCTGGTATGCACATTAATATTAAGCTGTTTATAGTTGTCGTGAGTGGTAAGTGCTAAATCGGCGGCTGTTTTACCATCAAATACACTTGATAAGTACACGCGATCGTATGCAAGATTTGCTTCTCCGCAAAGTACAGTAATGTCTGCGTTGGCATCGCTTTGGCGCATTTGCTCAACAAAGTGGTGTCCGACCATACCATTACCAATAATGAGTATTTTTTGCGAGGTTTGCATAGGGCATTCCTTAAAGTGACGGTTTAAATATAAATAACAAAAAAGCCCGCCACAAATACGCAATATGCATAACTATGTGCGGGCTTCTTTGCCGATGGTTGCTAATAGCTATTGTGCTCACAACCTAAATTTTTGCCGTAAGTAAAACGGGCTTGTTAATAGAATGTTTGCAAAAACACAGCCAGTTTTTTAAGTTATTGTTTAAATAGTATTTAATATATTTTTAGAGTGAGGATAAAACCTATTTTGTTATATGTTGGTGCGCGCCTGGCACTAAGAGGGTGCAAGTATTGTCATTGTTTTGTGCATTATCAGTCAATAAAACACCCATTATCATTGAGTGTGTATTGCGTTAAATTTAACCCATGAAATATGCACACGAATTACGATCAAAATGACTAACACAAACTCAATAGATGCTTCCCCTTTTCATGAAGGCGAGCTGGCAATACAAGACAAACTCGGTAAACGAGAAATAATGGCAACATTTGGCAAACGTGCTGTGCGCTCATTTATGCCAGAGCAACATCAAGCCTTTTTTGAGCAGTTACCATTTGTGGTTGCTGGCAGTGTTGATGAAAACGCTGATCCGTGGGTATCTATTGTTTCAGGACAGCCTGGCTTTTTAAGCTCACCCACACCCACATCATTATTAATGACCCACGCGGTTGATAAAAACGACCCCTTAAATAACACGTTAAATATTGCCGGCTCGCCAATTGGTTTGTTAGGCATTGAGCTAAACACGCGTAGGCGTAACCGTTTAAATGTGCGCGTAGGTGAGGTAATTAATGATAATCAGGTGAGTTTTAGTGTAGATCAATCCTTTGGAAATTGCCCGCAGTATATACAAACGCGAGACTTAACGTTTAATAAAGATCCTTTACTTAAAAGTAATGCACTGCAAAAAGTTGAATTTAATACACTTGATAACGCAGCTAGTGCGTTAATTGACACCACCGATACATTTTTTGTTTCAAGTTTTATAACCGCAAAAAACAACCCAGAAATTGAAGGTGTTGATGTTTCTCACCGTGGTGGGTTGCCGGGTTTTGTAAAACGCGAAGGCAACACATTAACGATTCCTGATTACGCAGGTAACAATTTTTTTAATACCTTAGGTAACTTTTTATTAAACCCAAAAGCAGGTTTGTTATTTCCTGATTTTGACACGGGTAATGTATTAATGCTTACTGGCAGCGTTGAAGTTTTATGGGACGGGCACCCAGAGCTTGAAGGCTTTATTGGCGCAGACCGAGGCTGGAAATTTACCCTCACTAAAGGAGTGTGGCTTAAAAACTTACTTCCGTTTAGTGCTAAATTTGATGCTTATTCCCCTAACACTAAAATGACGGGCACGTGGCTTGAGGCTGATAAAAACAAACAAGCCGAAAAACTAAAACATACTTGGCAGCCTTTAAAAGTAACCAAAATAACGAAAGAAAGTGATGTAATTACTTCCTTTTATTTAGAAGGGCATAACAATACAACCTTGTTACCGTTTAAAGCTGGGCAGCACTTAACCGTACAAATACCAAGTAAAAATAGTAGCAATAACAGTAATAGCAAACCTGTTATTAGAACCTACACCGTGTCATCGAGCCCTCATGAACTATTTTATCGGTTATCGATTAAAAAAGAACTCAGTGGCCAGGTGTCTAACCACTTTCATGATGAGGTAAACGTAGGGGATGTTATTTTAGCTAAATACCCACAAGGGCAGTTTTTTATTGACCCTACTAGTACCAAGCCTGCGGTACTCATTGGTGGCGGAATAGGCATTACACCTATGATTTCAATGGCTAAACACATTGCCAATGAAGGGTTAAGAACCCGCTATACACGCCCCCTGCATATTTTCCACAGTGCTAAAAACACCCAGCAGCGTGCTTTTTACGACGAGCTAAAAACACTTGCAGATACGAGTGGCGGCGCAATTGATTACTACTCACTTTTATCGCAGCCTGAGCTTGATGAAAAACAAGGCAATGGCTTTAATTTAAAAGACGAGAGCTTTGATTTAAAAGGGCGCATAAATGCGGATGTGTTTAGGTATTATTTACCACTTGATGATTACGAGTTCTTTTTATGTGGACCGCAAGCATTTATGCAGCATGTATATAACGAGCTGTTATTACTCGGTGTGCAGGACAAAAACATATTTGCGGAAGCATTTGGACCCTCCAGTATTAAGCGCAAAGTACTTAACACAAACGAAGCGCCTAATAAAACCAAAGAGATTAGTGTTGAGGAAGCAGACAACACTGTAATTAAATTTAGTAAATCGGGCTTTGAGCAGCGCTGGAATAAAGGCGATAACACGTTACTTAATGTAGCCGAAGCCCATGGTTTAGAGCCTGAGTTTGGTTGTCGAAACGGCAGCTGCGGCAGTTGCGCTGTAAAAATAAATGCAGGCTCTGTGGTTTATCGCAATAACGTAAGTTACCCAGTAGAGCCGGGGCTGGCGCTAATTTGCTGCGCCGTACCTGCTAAAGGCATTGAGGAGCTTGATTTAGAGCTGTAGGTTAAAATTGCACTTGAGGTGTAAAAAATTTGCGAAGCCCAAAATGGAATTAATACTGTCTTAGTTAATGCCTATTTAGCTATCCGATTATGTATTTTTATTGGTAGGGTTTTCTTGAAAATACTGTGCATACAATACATCAGCAAAATCATTTTCACTAATTTCGCCGATAACTAAATCTTTTACAGCATCAGCTATTAAATCGTTATCGCTAATTAATTCGTATTCATTTAATGACAAATACTCTAGACCAACAACTAGCCCTGTTCTTTTATTTGCGTCAGGTAATGCATGAGCTATAGCTATACTTGCTGTATATTTAGCTGCTATTTCAAATACATCATCCAATCCATCATAGATAATTGCATTATCTATTCGCCCTAAAGCACCCTGTAATTTAGGAATGTCGACAGAACCTTTCATACCGGGTTCACTTTCTAAAATAAAAGCATTAATTTCAATAACCCTTTCAAATGGAAAGCAAATTATTTCCATTACATATGAGCCAATTTAGTAAATGTTTTTCTGTGCGTTCTTATAGCTAGTTTAGCTTCAGATTTTACAATTTGCTTACCTGATTCCCCAGATAAATCTAAAATTTTAGTTGCTTTAATCTTAGGTCTAGCAACTGCTGAAACGCCGTAAGCTTCTACTTTTTTATTCATCACAATCACCTCTTGATAACGTATTAAGTTGAGTATACATCTATATTATGAAAGAGAACATGGCAAGATTGTAGAATAACTCTAACAGCGAAAATTAATTAAAAAATGAGCTTATGAAATAATCTCTAAGTTTTTAAACATGTAAATAGTACATTTGAAACTTATAAAAAAAAGCACGATGACTTCTTTTAAAACAGTAGCAAGCTTTTATCACTGGGCAAGTAAACCTATTTTTGTTTCAGGCATTGTGACACCGCCATACATTTCGCGAAGGTCTGAGTGCTCCCCCATATTTATTCCTACCGCCAAATTTTAGATATCTTCTAACTGCTCTTTCAGAAAGAATTCCCCTTATTTTCACATGAAATTTCTCACAGAATTATTCGCATAGATTTGTATCAACTAATTGAATTAATAGTTGTCTGCCAGTCAAAATGTCGGCCTATTCACTTACACTAAATTTCAGATTTCGCTTAAACAAGCACAAAAAAGAGGCTTAATAGCCTCTTTTAAAACAGTATTAATAACTTAAAACTAAGCCAGCAAACCCGCTTTTGTTTCAGGCATTGCTATAAAACCGTCAAGTTTACGAACGTTGTTTAACCATCTTAAAATATTTGGGTATTGCTCAAGCGATACGCCGCCCTCCGGTGCGTGTGCTATGTACGAAAAGTTAGCAATGTCGGCAATAGTTGGTTGAGTACCTACTAAGTATTCGCGATTTTGCAAGTATGCATCCATTGTTTTGAATAATGTGTAGGCAATGTTTATCGCGTTTTGATGATCAAGCTGTGCGCCAAATACAGTGACTAAACGCGCCGAACACGGACCTGAAGCCACAAGTCCTGCAGCAACACTCAACCAGCGCTGAATGTGCGCTTGAGCAGTAACATCTTCAGGGTACCAGGTTCTGTTAGCATCAAATTTTTGTGCTAAGTACACTAAAATAGCGTTTGAATCGTTAATAATGTCGTCGTTGTTTTTAAGCACCGGTACTTGTCCAAAAATATTCATTTTTAGAAAGTCATCGTGCTTTTGTGCGCCGTCTTGCAGTGCCACATCAACCATATTTACATCAAGCTTTAAAAGCGATGTAAATAGCTCTGCACGATGAGAATGACCAGATAAAGTAAAACGATATAGCGTTAAGTTGCTCATGGGTTGTCCTGTTTTTAATTTGAATAGTGATTTTTAATAACGCTATTCTTTCACTATTATCAGTTTTGAAAAACCGAGCTAGTAAGGAATAAATGTCAATGCTATATTGACAATCATGGATACTATTATTGGCATTAAAACAATCATCGCGGTTGTTGAAACAGGCTCTTTTACAGCCGCAGGCGACAGACTAGGGCTTTCAAAGGCGCTGGTTAGTAAATATGTGGGCATTGTAGAGCAAGACTTAGGGGTTAGATTATTTAATCGTTCCACGCGCAGAATCTCGATTACCGAGGCGGGGCAAAGTTATTACGCAAGCGTAGTGCCGGTAATTGAAAGCTATAGCGAAATGCTCGATAACTTATCGGGTCAAACAGCCCTTGCCAGCGGCAAGCTTCGGGTGAGTGCGCCGGTGTCGTTTGGCGAATCAAACCTTGCGCCGTTAATGCCTGAATTACTGAGCCGATACCCTGATTTAAGTATTGATTTAGTGCTTTCAGACAAAACAATTGATTTGCTTGAAGAGGGGGTTGATTTAGCAATTAGAATTGGCAGTGTGTCTGACTCTAATTTAATTGCGAGGCAAATTACCAGTTACCCCTTAATTTTATGTGCATCAGCCGATTATATTCAGCGTTTTGGTGCACCAGCGAGTGTTAACGAGCTTGAACAACACGCCACGGTGATTGATAGCAATTTTAAAATAGGTCGCCATTGGCCTCTAGTTTCACCTAGTGGCGAGGCATTAACGGCAAATGTAAACTCGCGAGTATCAGTTAATAATCCACAAGCTGTAAAAGAGGTGGTTGTAGCGGGTGGTGGTATTGGGTTAATTCCTGAAATAGTGGTGAGAGGCGATATTGCATCGGGTAAGCTTGTGCAGGTTATGCCGGATTATAAAACCTTTGAGTTTGGTTTATTTGCTATTTATCCGCATAGGAAGTTTGTTGCTCAAAAGGTTACGTCGTTTATTCAGTTTTTATTTGAAAAGTTTGAAGCTAAAAAGTAAAGCCACTCTAAATCTTACTTTAAATTTAAAACCCAACTTAAGCCAAAAACAAAAAGCCTAAAATCAATTAAGTGATTTTAGGCTTTTTGTATAGGCTATTAAATTTACTTTAAAATAACCACTGGCACATCGCTGTTTTCGAGCATTTTAATGGTGTTACTACCCACAAAAAACTGCCTTAGTTTAGAGTGCCCAAACGCACCCATTACAATTAACTCTACATTATTTTGCTCTTTGTATTGCATTAGCGAGTCAAAAATATTGCCTTCTAAAAAGCTTGCTGATACTTCAAACCCCATACTGAGAAGTTTATGCTGCGCATTAATAAACTTTTCTTCGAGGTCTTTTTCGTTATTTTTGATACTCACCAAATGACAATGCAAGCCATGTAGCAATCCGCCATCAATCACTTGTTGCAGTGCTTTGTCGGCTGTTTCACGGCCATCGTACGCAATCATAAATGATTTAGGTTGTTTAAATGTTTCAGGAATAAGCAATATAGGCTGAGTAGCATTGCGTACTAAGGTTTCTATGTGTGAGCCCAGCACTGCAAAGCTATTACTATGTCCCGCACCATTTTGCCCAATAACAATAAGGCGTGTGTCGTCTTTTAAGTCTATAACGGTATCGAGCAAATCACCGTGGCGCTTAATTAATTCAAAGTTAGTAATACCTGCCGATTTAGCGTGATCACTTACCGAGTTTAATAATTCGTCAGCCATTTTTAAACTTACTTGGCAGCGTTGTTCGTCAAGCTTAGTCATTTCATCAAGAAGTGTTGACTGTGCACCAAGCCCAATACTGCCAGAGTAATCGCCAACATTCGTTTGCTGCGTTTTTTCAATTGTATGCACAAAACTAATGGGTTTATTGAGCTTTTTTGAAGCCCAAATAGCAGCATCGGTTACATTTTTAGTAATGGCTGAGCCATCTACATAAGTAATTATTTTAGTCATTACATTCTCCTTAATGTCCGCCAAGTAGTTTTTCGACTTCTTCAGGGTTGTTATGCACACCAAATTTATCAATTACGGTTTCGGTTGCGCTATTCATACCAATAATATTAACTGTTGCGCCTTCACGCCTAAACTTAATAACCACCTTATCGAGAGACGATACACCGGTGATATCCCAAAAGTGAGCATGGGTTAAATCAATTACCACGTTAGAAACCGCATTTTTAAAATCGAACGATGCAATAAATTGCTCCGCTGAGGCAAAAAATACCTGGCCAACTACTTCATAGGTTATTTGATCGTTGCTTTCATCATGGTTAGCTTTAACCACCATAAAACGACCAATTTTGTTCGCAAAAAACAACGTAGCTAGCAATACGCCAACTAAAACACCAATGGCTAGATTATGCGTGGCAACTACCACAATAACGGTGGAAATCATCACTACGTTTGATGAAAGCGGATTCTTCTTTAAATCTTTAACTGATGTCCAAGAGAATGTACCAATCGACACCATAATCATTACTGCAACTAAGGCCGCCATAGGAATTAACCGTAGCCATTCATCTAAAAACACCACCATGATGATTAAAAATGAACCTGCAATAAAGGTAGAAAGCCTGCCGCGACCACCCGATTTAACGTTAATAATTGATTGTCCAATCATGGCGCAACCTGCCATACCACCAAATAAACCTGCGCCAATATTGGCAATACCTTGACCTTTACACTCTTTATTACGATCGCTTGTGGTATCGGTTAAGTCATCAACAATAGTGGCGGTCATCATTGATTCAAGTAAGCCCACAACCGCAAGACCAATCGAATATGGTAAAACAATTTGCAGCGTTTCTAGTGTTAGCGGTACATCGGGCCATAAAAATATAGGTAGGGTGTCTGGCAGTTCGCCCATGTCGCCAACGGTTCTTATATCAAGCCCTAAAAACAGTGAAACCAGCGTAATAACAACAATACACACTAAAGGAGAGGGAAGTATTTTGCCAATAGTTGGAATGTACGGGAATAAGTAAATAATACCTAAGCCCGCTGCGGTCATCGCATAAACATGCCAAGTAACATTGGTAAGCTCAGGTAACTGCGCCATAAATATTAAAATAGCCAGTGCGTTTACAAACCCAGTAACAACAGAGCGCGATACAAATCGCATTAACTCACCGAGCTTTAAAAAGCCTGCAAATATTTGTATTACGCCGGTAAGCAAGGTGGCAACAAGTAAGTATTCCAGACCATGATCTTTAACTAGCGTCACCATTAACAGTGCCATTGCACCGGTAGCCGCCGATATCATGCCTGGGCGCCCGCCTACAAAGGCAATAATAACGGCGATACAAAATGAGGCGTACAAACCCACTTTTGGATCAACACCGGCAATAATAGAAAAGGCAATAGCCTCAGGTATTAGGGCAAGCGCCACAACAATACCAGCAAGCACATCGCCACGAACATTAGAGAGCCAATCTCTTTTTACGTGATCAAACATGTAAATAACCTAATTAGTTAGTTTCCCAAAGTATAGGGGAATATTTTATTTAAATAACAATGATTCTCGCGCAGGCGGCGATATTTGATTACACATAATGTGTAAATAAATGAAAGAGGGCATTAACTTAGGGCGGCGTAAGTTTCAAGAAACAGGATCCTTTTTAGTGATTTGTATAAATTATATATAGATACTTTACGCCGCGAAATTAGCATAAAATTTATAGATAAACCAATTTATAGGATGCTATGTGTTATTTACGATAAGTTGTAGTAGTTAAATTTTTTATTTCTAACTATTTATCTAGTCATGCTTAAACGGATGCAACAAAATTTATTATTTCAGCAAATAAATTTGTTTCAAATAACTAAAACAGCTTACAAATACAAACATATGATGTATGTTGTCGATATTAAATAATAACAGCACTGCAAAAACCTGTTAACACATAACGACCTCAACGGGAGAAAAATATGAGACAACATCTATTAGGCTTCACACTAGCCCCCTTATTTCTACTTACAACAGCGTGCTCGCAGCAAGAAAGCGTAGCTAAAGTTGATAGTACAGAAACACTAAGCGCTTCTCAAAATAGTTACGAGCAATCTGCTCTTTTAAAAATCAGTAAACTTAAAAAGCTGATGGAACAGGCTCAAACAAAACAGATTGATGTGACGCGTGAAGAAAGCGTAGTGTGGTTTGCAGAACAGTTTTTAAAGTTTGCTAACTGGGATGAAAACAATTACGACGCTGTTGTTAAGTTGTTTAGCTATGAACGTTACTACGCAGACACAAAAGAGCAGTTAGCAAAAGATCTTCCTGATTTTGAGCGTATAAAAGTAATTCAAATTTTAGATAAAGGTATAAACGATTTATCTAAAGAGCTTGCAGGCGAAATTAAACGCCGCCCTGTAAATAAAGTTGATTGGCAAAATACTAAAGCACAAGACAATATGTTTGTAAGTAATGGTAAGCCAATATTTTTATATGACTATTTTTCAAAAACGGTTGGGCAGCCGCTTACTAATAAAGATGTTTATAACGATCATTTAGGCGCGCTTTATCATGGTGGTGAAGATTTATATCCTGTCGATCACGACCGTGCTATTAATTCATTCTTAGTGCGTGAAGATGGCACCTTTGACGAAGAGTTAATGAAAGAGCTAACGCGTATTCCTGATACCAACATTGGTTTTTTGGTTTATTGGTTAATGGGTATTCCAAAGTGGGTTGAAGAGCAAGAGCCAGAAGTTAGAAAAGGCCGCTCGTTATTTACAGGGTTTGACATTGATAACCCATTAGCCCGTGAAGTATGGGGTAAGATAATTCGTAAAACGGGTGAACTCACCAAAGGTAAAAAAGTAACTGAAGTAGGGTTTGTATTAGCTAACGAGCCGCATTGGTACGCCGAAAAAGGCCACTGGACACAAAAATTCCAAGAAATGACCAGTATTTCTTCATACACATTAAACAAGTTTAGAAGCTGGTTAGATAAAAAGTACCAAGGTGATATTAACGAGCTAAATGAAAACTGGGGAACGCATTTTAGCCAGTTTGCAGATGTAGCTATTGAGATACCGATTGATCCTGCGATTAAAGGCGAGGCTAAGTGGTACGACTGGACGCGTTACAATATGGACAGAAGCACCGACTGGTTTACTTACGTTCAAAACGAACTGCATTCTGTAAATGAAGACGCCGATACCCATATAAAAATTATGCCGCGCATGTTTATGGACGATTCACGCTCTGGAGGAATTGATACCGAAGCACTAGCTGAATTAACAACTATGGTAGGGCACGATGCTAAGTCGTTTGGTAGCGAAAATATTCGTCCAGGTAAGTCATCTAAGTGGATTGAAAAATATGCTTATAATTGGGGTATAGTTGCAATGTTTCATGACTTTATGGAGTCAGTAGCACCTAATAAAATTAATGTAAATTCAGAATCTCACTTTTTATCATCGGGTCAGTGGCGTGATTTAGACTCACGTACAAGTTATGTACGTAGTGTTTATTGGCTTGCAACTTTACTTGGAATGGACGCCAATATGGGCTGGTTTTGGGCACGTGACCCAGATGGCTCACCAGAGGATCGTTTAGAAGGCGACCTGGACTTTTTTGACCCAGGTCTTGGCGGTGCATTTGCGGGTTCTAACAATATGCAGCCACATGTAACTAACGAAGTTACCCAAGTAATGTTTGATCTTAATAGTTTTTCTGAGGAAATTGTTGAGCTTAGAGAGCAGCGTCGTCCACTTCGTTTGTTTTACTCTGAAACAACAGCAATTAATACAAACGACTATATGACAAAGGGCTACAAACTTTACGAAAATTTATTTTTTGAAGGTTTTCCACTTGGCTTTGCCACAAAGAATGTAATCGAAAAGCAAGACAATAACAACTGGGATGCAATACTGGTTTATCGCAATAACTTTGTTACAGATGAAGAATTTAAAGCGCTTCAAGGGTATTTAAACAAAGGCGGTACCGTTATTTTAGACTCAGCGCAAAGCTTGTCTTTAGACGAGTACGGGCATCCGCGTAAGGCTAAGTTAGTTGCCAGTAAAGGTAAGCTTATTGTTATGCCAAAAGGGGCCGATGTTGAAGCTATTAAAAAAACTGCACTTGCAGAGGTTTCGGGTAGTACGCCTGATGTTGTTGTAAAAGTAGATAATGGTGAGTCATTTAAAACCACAACATGGCGTACTGTTAAGCAAGACAATGGTAGTTACCTGGTTAATATTTTAAATTTAGGCCACACAACAGCAACCGTTGACCTGTCGCTTAAAAATGGTAAATCTATTCATATTAAAAACTTAATGACGAGCAGTAAAATGAACACCAGCTTTGATATTCCTTCTGAGGGTGTCTTGCTTGTTGAAGTTGCAGCTCAATAAATAGTTTTTTAGCGAGTACATACCTATGTGCTCGCTTTTCAATTAACACGATACATTAAGTTGTGGATAGCAAATGAAAACAAATAATAAGGTTAAACTAATAGCAATATCGTTGAGCTTAATATTTGGTAGTGCAGGAATTAATGCGCAACCGATGCCTCATATTGCGCAACCAGGCGAAAATTGGGTTTTACAAACTGAACGCTCAGATGAGTTTGATATTAAAGATGCTGAAAAATGGAATTTTCAAACAGAAAACTATGGTGTTTGGTCTTGGACAGATGAAAATGCCAGTGTTTCTGAAGGCATATTAAAACTAACCACTAAACGAGAAACGCATTTAAGAACGTTTTGGGATGGCTGCAATAAAACAAAAGTGCCTAATTATAGATTGTTTTACACTTCGGGAGTTGCTAAATCTAGGGCAACAGGGAGTTACGGATATTATGAGGCACGTATAAAGGGTGCGGATAAATTTCCGGGAGTGTCACCTGCATTTTGGATGTACAGCAAAATAGATCGTACTTTAACGAATGAAGGCGATGTGCAATATAGTGAAATAGATGTAGTTGAGTTAACTCAAAAACAGACGCTTCAGGAGTCGGACCACGACCTACATAATATTGTTATAAAAGGTGGCGCACCAAAGTGGATGCGACCTGGTAGCTCTCCAGAAACAAACCATAATAGCTATCACTTACCATTTGATCCCAGTAAAGACTTTCATACTTATGGGGTTAATGTAACCAAAGACGACATTACATGGTATGTAGATAATGTTCAGGTTGGCTATAAAAAGAATTTGTACTGGCATCGAGAGATGAACTTAACATTGTCACAGGGTTTACGCGCACCGCATACACAATGGAAATGTAATCAATTTTACCCTTCAGATAATCAGTCTACACAAGGTTTTCCAACATCAATGGAAGTTGATTACGTGAGAACATGGTTAAAGCAATAGAAAGCCTTACAGTCAATTCTAATAAAGCATTTAATACCTTTTATGTAGATGATAATACACGTGTTTGTTATTTGCATTTGTACGAATTTTAAGTATAAAGACTAGCCAAATTTAAATTTATTTGTTGCCAATACAAACATCATATGTTTATATTATTAAAATCAATTTGACACTTTTATAATAAAGTATAGGCTGATTGCTAAAACACTGACGTAGCAATTTCCAGTTGTTTAAAAGGACACACACATGAACTTATTTAAAATAAAAATGGTAATGCTGTTAGGGTGCTGCACATTATTTGCCCCTAATTTATATGCAAAAGATGCAGAGCTGAAAAACTCTGAAGCCAAAAAGCCAAATGTGCTTATTTTATTGTTTGATGATATGCGCTTTGATACGTTTTCTTATCGTAATGGCCCAGTTTCAACGCCAAACATTGACGCATTAGCAAACGAAGGGACACGTTTTGATCAAGCGATGACATCTACTGGCTTATGTTCTCCTTCGCGCGCGGCTATGTTTACAGGGCGCTGGGGACATAAAACGGGGCTTGACGATAACGTGGGGCTTTATCATTCTCGCCTTTCGGAGTTATCACTTAGTGAAGGCAGCGTAATTAAACGTGCAACAAGCGTAGGTTACGACGTAAGTTATGTAGGTAAATGGCACCTAGGCGCACAAGGTCCAGCACTGCGCGGTGCAAACTTTATGTGGGGTCACGATAAAGATGAAGAGCGTAATGGCCGTCCTTTTACGCCTTATGGTACTCAAAAAAATGTGACTCGAATGAATGCCGGAGAGCGCGATAAAAATGGTGAAAAACACGATTATTACAAAACACTTGCGGGTACATATGCCGATACAGTAACGGCTAAAGAAGTAAACGAAGGCAAGTTAATGCTGCAAAATGCGGCTAAATCAGACAAACCATTTTTTGGTATTGTAAGCTTTGAGCAGCCTCATCCACCGTACCGAGTACCAGAGCCTTACGCCAGCATGTACGACTACAAAGATATAAAACTCCCTAAAAACTTTGGCATAGAACGCAAAAACAAACCAATGGCGCAAGATGATATTTGGTGGCCTTGGCACGATGTAAGCCACATGACTGAAACCGATTGGCGTAAAGCACATAGTTTTTACTATGGTGCCATTGCCATGATTGACCATGCAGTTGGCGAGCTTATTAATACGGCTAAAGAAGAAGGTTTATATGACGACCTACACATTATTTTAGTAGGCGACCAAGGCAGTATGCTAGGCGAGCATAACCTTTATGACAAAGGCCCTTATGCGTATGACGAATTAATGCGTATGCCACTCATTATTCGTGACCCTAGCCTTGAGCCTAAAATAATTAACCGCCAAGTGTCTATGCTCGACATAGCGCCAACACTTCGCCAGTGGATGACACTCCCACTTGATGGCGACGAAGACGGGCGTTCACTTTTACCATTAATGAAACAAGGCGATAGTGCCGATGCCGGTAAAGACGATATTTCGTTATATGCCTACGAATGGTACAACGGCGGATGGTTTGGTATTAGAGCTATACGTACCCCTGAAATGAAATTTGTATGGAATCCGGGCGACAGCCGCGATGAATTATACGACTTAAAGAATGATCCGTACGAAATCACAAACCAAATAGATAATCCTAAATACAAAAAACAGCTTACAGATTTAGTGCATAAAATGGCGGGAGAGTTAAATCGTATTGAAGACCCATCGTTAACTAAATTTAATCATCATATGAAAGCTTTTTTATAGCCGAGTAATGCCCTTTGGTGGGCCTTAATTGGCCTGCTATTTTTTATTATCAAAATTGAGATTGGCACTATGAAAACACACACAAAATTATTGAGCGCTTTATCATCGCTTGCCTTATTAATTGGCTCTGAGGGCATACACGCAAGTGAACAAAAACCCAATATTATTCTTATTGTTGCAGATGACCTAGGTTATGCAGATGTTGGTTTTAATGGCTCTAAGGATATTATTACCCCAAATATTGATGATCTAGCTAAATCGGGTACTTCCTTTTCAGACGCTTACGTCGCGCACCCGTTTTGTGGCCCAAGCCGAGCGGCATTAATGACAGGTCGTTATCCACATAAAATTGGCTCGCAATTTAATTTACCGACACGCGGCTCAAACGTAGGCGTGCCTACTGACGCTAAATTTATTAGTAAATTACTAAACGAAAATAACTACTTTACTGGCGCTCTCGGTAAGTGGCACTTAGGCGATGCGCCGCAGTATCATCCTAACCAACGTGGTTTTGATGAATACTATGGATTTTTAGGCGGTGGGCATAATTATTTTCCTGACCAATATCAGCCAATGTATGAAAAGCAAAAATCACAAGGTTTAAAAAATATTTTTGAATACCTAACACCGCTTGAGCATAACGGTAAAGAGGTCAAAGAGACTGAATATATTACAGATGCACTCTCGCGCGAAGCCGTTAATTTTGTAGACAAAGCAGCAGATAAAACAAATCCATTCTTTTTATATTTAGCTTACAACGCACCGCATACGCCATTGCAAGCTAAAGACGAAGATATGGCGATGTTTCCTGATATAAAAAATAAAGACCGTAAAACATACGCAGGTATGGTTTACGCAGTTGACCGCGGCGTGGGTAAACTAGTAGAAACCCTGAAAAAAAATAATCAGTATGATAATACGCTTATCGTATTTATGAGTGATAACGGTGGCAAATTAAGTAAAGGCGCTAATAACTTCCCGCTCAAAGCAGGTAAGGGCAGTACACAAGAAGGAGGCTTTAGAGTTCCTATGTTGTTTCATTGGCCTAAACATGTACCAGCTGGTAAACGTTTTTCACATCCTGTATCGGCACTTGACTTATATCCAACATTTGCAGCTTTAGCGGGCGCTAAAGTTGAAGAAAACCAATATTTAGATGGTACAAATATGTGGCCTGCATTTATTAAAAATGAAAACCCACATAAAGATGAGCCTATTTATGCACTTCGCCACCGTAAAGGTTACAGCGATGCTGCAATTCGTATGAACCAATGGAAAGCATTAAAAGTTAACCAGCAACCATGGCAGTTATTTAATATCGAAAACGATATTTCTGAAAAATACGATGTAAGTAAATCTAACAAAGCGCTTTTGACGGACATGGTTCGCGAAATGGAAAAATGGAGCTGGGATAACCAACAGCCAAAATGGTTTCACGAAACAGCTGAAGGTGCGAACTGGCGATTAGATGCCATGCCACGATTCGATAAAACGTTTAAAACAACTAAATAATTTTTATCAAATTCAAGGAGGTTTTATGAAAGTAAAAAAAATTATATGGCATGTTTCTTTGTTATGCATGGGCGCAAGCTTACTAGGCTGCCAACAAGCGAGTGCCCTAGCGGGCGCTCAGTTAACAATTAGCAGTACATTATTTACTGAGCAGCACCAAGCAATTAAATTAGAAAACAAAAATCGCCGTAAATGGGATAACGCATTAATAAGCGATTTAGACCAAGACGGTTACCCAGATTTATTACTTACCGACCATGGTTATACCATTCGTTTGTATTGGAACAACAAAGGCGTTTACGACAAAGGGCGTGACCTGATTGTAGGTGATATGCACGGTATTGGCGTAGGCGATTACGACAAAGATGGCAAAATGGATATTTTGCTTTCGCGTGGTGGTGGCTCTGGCGATAACGCGCGTAATGCTAAGTTATTTCACTTTAACAAAAGAGAAATTATTGAAGGCGGTGAGTTTTCACCCAAACTACCAACGTTACGTGGGCGCACTAGTAGGTTTTTTGATGCCAATAACGACGGCCATTTAGATTTATTACTAATGGGATTTCCGCAGGCTAATAGCGGTAAACAAACCAGTAATTTTATTTATAAAAATGATGGTACTGGCAATATAACCCACGCAACTGATTTACCAAAAACTAATCGAGACGGTCAAAAAGTCCTTATTACCGACTTTAATAACGATAAAATTGACGATTTAGTAATTTACGGTGACAGCGCTTTACGTGTTTTAAAAGGCAATGGCGACTTTACCTTTAGTGACGTAACCGCCAACATTTTACCTAATAAAATAATGGAAGCGACGGGTGTTAGCGAAATCGATTTTGATAACGATGGTGACTTTGATTTATACATAAGTCGTGCTAACCCATTACAAGCAGGGGATACGTTTTTTGATGCTAAAAGCCACACATTTGGTTTTTACACTAAGCGTGGGCCATTTAAATATGATGACTTACTTATTGGCGATACGCTCAATATAGTTAACTACCAATCACCTTATCCAGACCAAGATGTGTTTGTAGGTGAAGGCACTTATAAATATAAATTTGAAGGTGAAATACACAGCGGTCAAAACGTCAATATTGTTAGCAGTAATGGCCTAGGATGGGCCGACACTCAACCTAACAAAGGCTTGTATGTTGGTTATATGGGGAATAATAAATGGCGCATGGCGGGTAATACCTTTTCACCAACAACAGGTGTTGTAACCGGTGTTAAGCACTATACGGTTAATAAAAAACCAGTGGCACCATCGGATTTACTGCTCAAAAATGAAAGTGGAAAATTTGTTGATGTGAGTGGTGAAGCTGGCGTAAAAACAAATTTAAATACGACCGGCGTAAGCGTGGGAGATTTTAATAATAACGGCTATCAGGATTTGTTTGTTGTTAAACAAGGCAATTTGGTAACGCCTACATCGCAAATACTGTATTTAAATAATGGCGATAACACATTTAGCCAAGCTCCTCACTCGGGATTAATAACAAACACCTTAGGTACTATTGGCTCAGGCGCAAATGTATTTGATTACAACCTAGATGGCCAGATCGATATTATTATGAATAACGACAGAGGTCAGTGGCACTTATTTAGTAACCAAGCCAATCACAATAATCACTATGCATTACTGCGTATAAGTAATTCACTTAAGCATAATGCAAGCCCAATTGGTGCTATAGCGACACTTAAAGGCTGTGGTAAAACCCTAACAAGGCGAGTATCGCCTGATGCAGCACCTTATACACAATCATTTGATAACGTGGTGCATTTTGGTTTAGGTCAGTGCAATGAAATTGATAGCGTTAGTGTGCGTTACAGCAATGGCGAAGTAATCAGTAAATCTAAGATTGGGACAGATCAAGTAATCAATTTTTAATTTCAGCGTTTGATTACAACAGAGTTAACTATGAGAGGTAAAAAGCAAGGTTTGGTAACAAGCCTTGCTTTTTTTTCGCAAAAAATTAAGAGCAAAAGAGAGCAATAATGAATAAAAACAACATCACTCATCTTAAAAATAAATTAGCGGGTTTAGTGTGCTTTTTTACTGTGTTTGGTTGCAGTACTCAAATAAGTCAAACAACGCAAAACAATAATAAAAATATAAATAAAGAGGCAGCTAGTACATCTTTAGAGTTTGTAAAAACGCCTAATACAATGTTTGATAGTGCGAATTTATTTGCATTACTTCCTGATTATTGCCCAACCCCAGACGCTTTTGCTGTCTCTCCTACAGGTGAGCTTACTTTGTCATGCGTTAACTATGCTAATAAAGGGCTACAAGCAGGTGTATTAGTTAATATTAATGATGATAAAACGTTTACTAAAATAGCCCAGTTATCGGGGCCAAACAATAAAGGGAAGGGCCGCCCTATGGGGCTTGCCTATGCCCCCGATGGCTCGTTATTTGTAGCCGATAACCAAGGTGCTGGCAAAGCTCGATTACTTAAACTCACCTTAAAAGATAACAAAGTCATTAATACTCAAATAGTAGCAAAAGGCATGAGTTCGCCAAACGGTGTGCGCTATCAAAATGGCTATATTTACGTGACTCAATTGCGTGTGCCAAGTAAAAACAAGGCTGAGACTCTCAGCGGAATATATCGCTTTAAAGCAACCGATACTAATGTATTAGTAACTAACAGCACAGATGATTCGCATTTATTGTTTTTGGCTAAAACAATTAATAAGCAACGTAAATTTGGACTTGATGGCTTAGTGTTTGACGCACTAGGTAACTTGTTTGTAACCAACCTAGGTGACGACTTAATTTATAAATTAACGTTTGATACAAACAACAACCTGCTTAGCCAAAGTACCTATGCAACACTTCCAAAAGGAAGTGGACCTGATGGCTTAACTATAGACCCTCAAGGTAATTTATACGCCGCAGGCTTTTTAACTAATCAAGTTATAAAAATTGATACGAACCAAAATGTCACCGTTATTGCATCGTACCCCGATAACAATTCAGAAAATGGCGAATTAGACCAACCCGCCGATATTATTTATTATAAAGGTTCTTTGCTTATGTCGAATTTTGACCTGCTTACAGGCCCAGGCATTACCAATACTGGGCATGGCAAACCTTATACGGTAAGTGAAATTAAGTTACATAATAAGTAAGTGCTTAATTTAAGTTAAGCGCTTAAATTAAAATCGTGTGTATTGCCTTGTATGTTTGGGCTTTAGATTTATGGGCAATACATTTGGTTTACTGATTTCAAAACTGCTGATTGGCAGCTTTTGATAGCGGTAAATACTCTAATGAGCATAAATTAATATTATAAACCCTCGTAAATTTCTTTCTGAACAACTCAATTTTGGTCATTTTCAACATCATTTTTTTGTATAAAAAAATACCTATGTCACTTTCACTTAAATATTAATGCATTTAAATTTTTAAAAACAGCGTCTTAAATTACATCGACTGAAAAAGAAACAAAAATGTAAAAATCCAAGTAAACAGCTTGTAAATACAAACATCATATGTTTAACTTGGTCACAAGTTAAACAAAGCTCTGAAACGAAATTAGGATACCAGGACGTTCATTCATTATATCTGTGGCGCTTAACTAACAATAAAAACAGACAACATCATCACACACTGGCATTGGGGAAATCGATGCCGATAAACAGGAGAGCACACAATGCAGCATAACTTTAGGTTATCAGCAGTCTCTGCAGCTATTATTGCTTCGCTTATTTCATCATCTGCTTTTGCACAAGAAGATGAAGAAAAAGAGAAAATAAAACTACAAAAAGATATCGAAATAATTGAAGTCCAAGGGATCAAAAGTAGCTTACGAAAAGCGGTAAACGCAAAGCGCTTTTCCGACAATGTAAGTGACTCAATTCATGCTGAAGATGTAGGTAAATCAACAGATCAAAACATCGCTGATGCACTATCTAGAGTAACAGGGGTGAGTATTCAAGAAGAGGGCGGTGAAGGAACTCGTATATCAGTACGTGGTGCAGGGCCTTCTTTAAATCAAATATCAATGAACGGTGTAGCACTTACCGGTGGACTAAGTACCGATGGCTCTAGTGCGGGTGCTACTAACGATAACAGTGTTGATTTAAGCTCTTTTTCGTCAGATATATTGTCATCTATCGATGTAATTAAAACATCCTCTGCTGATAACGATGAAGGCTCACTCGGCGCAAGTGTTGTGCTTAGAACTGTAAAACCGCTAAATTTAAATAAACCACGCCGATCTTTTACAGTTGAAGGGCGCTACAACGAGTTTTCTGATGAAAGTGATTCACGCATTAATTTTAGCTTTTCTGATAAATACTTCGACGACACCTTTGGCTTTATTATAACCGCCTCTAAAGATACCCAAAAAACACGACAAGATCGCATCAATACCGATTGGGCTAACGGCGCAATTCCTATTGTTGATTTAGATGATGCGACTGGCCGTACAGCACATGACACCGTTACAGGCAAAGCAATCAGGGTACTTGGCAATCAACGTGATACTGATGGAAATAAGCTTTTTGGAGAAAATGGAGAAGCGTTATTAAATCCACTGAGTTCACTTAATAATTACGATCCTGAAACGCAAATATTACATGAAGGTGATTTATTTGTTTTAGCCCGTGAGGTTATTGACTTTACATTGAATAATGATCAACGAGATCGCTTGTCAGTGTCTACAGGTTTTCAATACCAACCAACAGAGTCACTCGATATTCAGCTAGATGTAACTCATACAGAGCAAGATGTATTAACCGACAGTCAACGACTGCGTTTAAATATGAGCCCTGTTGCACCTTTAATTTATGCAGGTGATGACAACACCGCACTAAATGGCGTTGATTTATCAACCAATACATTAGAGCAATCAAGTAGCCGCTCTACAGGTGGTAACTTTGTTCGCTCCTACGGACTTAGAGAAATTGATACTAATGTAGCGTCACTTGATATTGATTATCAGGTAACTGATTCATTAAATATGAATGTAAGAGCTGGTTTTTCTAAAACAACAGATGAAACACCAGACGATGATGAGAAAGATCGTTTTATCTCTATTAGTACAGCTACATGGGGCACGGCAGGCAGGCAAATAGTTGAATCAATGCCCGATGGTAGCCACGAAATGGTTGGCTACGACTGTGGCGGTAATGGAGAATGTAGTTACTCTACAGGGGTTACACCTGCTGAGTTTGATGCGTTTGATGGTACGTCTAATGCAGTATACAGCCGCTTTAATCCGTATGACATGCAGCACAATCACTTAGGTAGTTTAGTGCTTCGTAAAAATAAATTAGCGGATACAAACAAGTCGCTTTTTGTTGATTTTGACTATGCGCTTGAAGGCGATTTTATTAGATCGCTCGAGTTTGGAGTTAAGTGGTCAAATCGTAAAAAAGATGTCTCTATTCAAAATAGAGCAACTACAAATGGCAGTGATTTAATAGATTTAGAAGACCCAGATCAAGCGTTTGAAGTACGTGGCCTTGGTACAATTCGCTTAGCCGATATAGTGGCTGATAGTGCCTACCCTTACGATAACTTTGGTGAAGATATTCAATCAGACCGCTCTGCACAGTTTTTTAATGGCTGGCCGTTACTAGATGCCGAAAAAGCGCTTGAAATTGTTTCAGGTAAAGATGCAGGCGAAGTAGGTATACGCGAAACCATTACAGGCAGTCGTAATATTGAAACCGAAACAAAAGCCGCTTATTTTAAAGCAAACTTTGAGCTGATAGATGGCAAGCTAACAGGTAACTTAGGCCTTAGGTATGTAAAAGATGACACAACAGCAACAGGTGTAGGCGGTATTAACTATACGCGTTTTCCACAAATGGTTGATGCGTACAATTTGTTAGTTGAGCGTGGTTTAGCAAATACAAATTTAGATGCCTGCCCGGCAGCTGTTATGGGGATTTCTGACACGGGTCAGCCTGATCATCGTTACACTCCAGCAAATGATGCTGAGCTACAAAACTGTTGGGCATGGCAAATCACCCATGCGTATAACCGCTCAAACCCTGCTACTTTCCCTGTTGATCCGCAAACGGGTCAGTTTGTAATTCCTGGGGCTGATGGCAACACCGGGCTGGGTGTAAATCAGCAAGTGTTTGTAGATGAAAATGGCAACATTATAGCTAACAATGCACTACCTTCTCTAATCTACGACAGTAACGGAAATTTAGTTCCAACGTCAGCTAATGCGTGGGCACACTTTGCAAGTAACGGACAAATTTGGCCATTTTTAGACAGAACAACCTCATTTACAGGAACACAAGGTAGCGGACGTGAAGTACAAGACCGCATTGCATGGGTAACTAAAAAAGGCGGACACGATGCTTATTTACCTAGCTTAAACTTAAATTATGCAGTTAACGAAGAGATGATTGCACGTTTTGCCGTTAGTAGAACAATGACGCGTCCTCGTTTTGATTCATTAAACCCACGTACACAAATATTTGAGCAACAATGGGACTCTGCTAATGGCTCTGCAGGTAATGCAAATTTAAAACCGCTTAAATCAACCAATCTCGACTTGTCTTATGAGTGGTACTTTAGCGATTCTGGCTTGCTGTCGGCAGCGTTCTTTTACAAAGATATGAAAGACTTTGAAGAAACTGTTGTTGTTCCGTATCACTACAAAGACGTAAGAACTGAATACGATTTGCAAACAGCCGATTTATTACTTGATTACGATGAGAATAGAGCACCAGGTGGCGAAGAAGATTGTATGCCACTTAGGCAAGTTGCGGGCTTTTTTGACCAATGGCGCATTGAATGTGACGTTGTAAACGTAACCACAGTAACCAATGGTAAAGGCGCAGATATTAAAGGCGTTGAACTAGGTTACAACCAAAACTATGACTTTTTACCAAGTTATTGGGGTGGCTTAGGTTTAAACATGAATTATACCTACCAAGATTCAGAATCTGATCGTCAGCAGGTAGGTAATACCGATATATTTTTAAAACCACTACCACAACCTTACACTCCAAAGCATTCTCTAAATACAACACTGTATTGGGAACAAAAAGGGATTCAATTACGTTTAGCGAGTCGCTACACCGGGGAGCAATTAGTTAACCGAGGTTTAGTTGGCGGCGCTACATGGCAAGAGGCAACCCATCGTTTGGACTTTAGCTCAAGTTATCAAATTAATAAAAACTTTAGCTTAACTTTTCAGGCACTTAACTTAACGGATGAAACTAACCGAATTTATTACACCAGTTCATTTACGCGTAATGCGTTTGAAGCTAACTCGCAAGAGGTTGTGCTTGATGAAGGCAATGCAATTGAAGATGGCAGTGTAACTACTTCGCGTACAGCATCAGTTTGGAAAACAGGTCGTCAGTTCCGTGTTGGTCTTCGCGGTACCTTTTAATTGAGAAACTATTAGCAGCGGGCCATCTTAGGAGCGCTGCCTTACAAATTTTGGAGAGTAAGATGAAACATAACTTACTAATAAAAACAGCAATTAGCAGTGTTATATTTTCAGTATTAACAGGGTGCGGCGGAACGGATGAAGGTTATGATCCACAGTTCAAATCTGATTTAGCACTTGTAATCGATACCGCAGTGATCACGAGCACATTAAATGAAGAGTCCGGAGTTCAAGAAATTGATTTACTGCAAGGCGTAACAATCGACGGTAAACCAGTCTCTGAGTCAGGTGCAACCATAAACGTAAGTGAATTAGAGTATGTGGCTAATAATAATTTCACTACCCCACAAACAAGTGCTAATACCATTGCGTCACACCGAATTTCACCTTTCACGCAATCAAGTGATAGCACTAAATTAGTTGTAAATACCGATGCGTTTTCGGCGGCATTAAGACAATGCGACCAAACCGATATAAGAGGCGCTTTAGATGGCGATGGTAATCCTATTGCTGATGGTAACTTAGACTTTCCGAGCCAAGTTATTTATAACATTACATATTCTATCAATAATGGTGCAGCTATTGCTGCGGGCGGGGCACTACCTACACGCACATTACAATTAACTGTCAATGCGATTGATGATGTTGTAACTGAGGTCAGCGTTTCGCCGGTTGAAATCCCTGCCGGTGGTCAAGCAAGTGTATTCGCATCAGCGATACCAAGTTACGCGTGTAACCCCGCACTTATTTACTCAATTGCAGATGAAGATATTGCAACCATTGATGAAAATGGCCTTATTAGCGCTAAAAATACCGGTGAAACGACTATTACAGCCACAAGTGTTGATAACCCCGAAGCTTCAGCAAGCGCCACACTTACAGTGACAGGTGCTTTTAGTCTTGCAATAACAAACGACGATAAAAACGAGTTAGGCGCTTCTTCAGGTAACAAGGACGTTCCAATCTGTGTGGCCAGTGGTGTAGAAGTGCAGCCGGCTTTACTAAACGCAGAGTTAAGCGGCGAATATACTTTTGATTGGACACTTAACGATGAAGTTTCATTTACTAAAAGCTTAACCGCCAAAAGTGGCTTTGGGGAAGTACTTGCCGTTAAAGCACCTACAACAATAGACAACTCAAATACGGTAACGGTTGAACTTATTGATGGCGATACAGCAAGTACACCTTTATCACTTATTTCGCAAAAAAGTATTACGGTTAATACCGTTAATAACCAAATGTGTGAGCCGGGTGTGTCAGATCATGAAGCAGGCTTTAACACCGATTTTAATTTAGATGGCGAGGGCGCACCTTACCAAGGTAATGCCACTTATAGCGTATCGGCAACCTCTGTGTCGGGTAATGGTCGTTCGCTTGAAATTATAGCGGGCACTGCTACTCAAGGTGAAGCGAATACACCGTACTCTTTTGCAACTCAGCAAGTTTGGAATAAACAACGTAACTGGTATAGCGCCAACTATGGCCGTGGTGCCGAGTCTGTAGGTAAAACATACCGTTATGCCGTGTGGGTTAAGTTAAATCAAGTTCCAGTTGAACCCGTTACATTACGCCATGTTGTTGTACCGTGGGTTTATGACGGTATACCAGAGGATGCACAAGGCTTTACAGGGCGTTACTCAGAAGCTGGCTTATTTAGCGCAGCACTCGCAGCTACTACGCAGTGGCAATACATCGAGTTTGTAGAGGATTCAACTAATAAACGCGACTGGGCTATTCCAGCACCATGGAGCTCAATTACCGATGTGTTTACCCTTTGGGAAGTGTATGGACTGCCAACGGGTGATTCAATCTTGATTGACGATTACGCCGTTACACGTACCGATATTTAAGCGAGTACTAGACGCATAACATAATATTAATTAAAACGGCTTTAAACTAAATAGGTTTAAAGTCGTTTTGTTTGCTTATAAGCCACTAAAAATCTATAAGCCACTAAAAATCTATTTATTTACGTATTAATTTTTAACTTTCACACAAATTTACATACAAAATAATGAGACATCATGAACAACACACAAAAAAATATAAAAACACATAAATTGACGCTCACAGCAGCATTATTGTCGGTAATAACCATTGGCGGTTGTAGCAGCGATGCGACGACTAATATGCAAAAGCTTCCCCAAACTAAAAATAACCTACTGCCATTAACCGATCCGCAGAATACCGGTAAATGGGTTTTAAACACCCAAGTAAGTGATGAATTTGAAGCCAGCACTATTGATGAAGAACGTTGGTACATTGTGGGTAAACTAGAAAACGGTAAACCTGTTTATAAGCACCCAGATAAGCCAAATAAAAAAGTATGGAAAGGCCGCGCACCTTCGCAGTTTTCGGGTAATAACTACCGATTAGAAAATGGCAAACTAAAGCTAGAAACACGTTGGGAACCCGACTTTCCTTTTGAAGAAAAAATACATAAGCCTGTGTTTGGCGATGCACTTAAATACGAAAATCTTACAACAGCATGCTTTATTGGCAGAAAGTCATTTCAGTACGGATACATAGAAATTAAAAGCAAAGCGGCTGATGCACAAATAAGTAGTGCATTTTGGTCTATGGGTGAAAAGTTAGAAGTTGATTTTTTTGAACTGTTTGGTGATTCACTCGATCCTAAAAAAGACCACATTGACAGTGAATTATGGTGGTCAATACGCGATTGGAATAAAAAAGTAAAGGGTAAACCCACTTACACAGAGCGTAAAGACTTAGGTTTTAGAGTAGCCGATGACTTTCATGTGTATGGAATTGATTGGAGCGCTGATGGAATTAAATATTATGTTGATGGTAAGTTATTTAGCGAAGTATCTGCTGCACAAGCTGATGCCTGGGCTAAAGAGCACCGCGGGGTTGATAAAGGCTATGTGGCCACTAAGCCATTATTTTTATGGCTTGATCAGGAAACTTTTCCTTGGCATGGCGTACCAAAAAGTAAAGAAGATCTCGAACGTAATAGTCCAGAAGGTAAAAAAGATGATGGTGTAGTCGACTTTGAAATTGAATACATCCGTGTTTGGCAGAAAAAACCATTACAGTCGGTTAAGTAAGGAGTGGATTAAATGAAAAAAAATATTAAGCCATCAAGCACATTATTTTGTTTATCACTGATTGCTTCAAGTATTCTGCTTTATGGGTGTAACACTACTCAAAAGGTAAGTAATGAAACGCTAAGCGACAACAGTAGTAATAAAGTAATGTTTAGCGAAGCGCAAAATATTATCCCATTTGAGCCGCTATCGCGCCGTAAATGGGATAGTGCGCTGATTGCTGACTTTGATAAAGATGGCTACCAAGATGTGTTAATTACAGAGCATACAAAAGAAGTAAAAATATTTTGGAATAATAAAAATAATACTTACTCGGCTCCCCAAGTTATTAAAAAAGGGGATACACATGGAATAGCAGCGGCTGATTACGACTTAGATGGTCGAATAGATTTAATAATCGCCCAAGGCGGAGGTGGAGGGCTAAAACCGCGTTTACCTGTATCGTTTCAAATAAATCATGATCGCACTGTTGAAGGCGGAAAAACATTTGATGATTTTGAACGTACACGCGGACGTGCGGTTAAATTAGTTGATGGTAATAACAGCGGCGTTCTAGATTTAGTACTTTCTGCTTTTCCATTAAATAGGCAAAAAAAGGGAGCGAACCATATATATAAAAACGAAGGACATAATCATTTTAAGTTTGTCGATTACTTACCTAATGCTAAATGGCTTGGTTATAAAATCTTAGTTAGTGATTTTAATAATGACGGGCACGATGATTTATTTTTTTACGGTGGAGATGACATTATTGCAGTGCAGAGCAAATATGATTTAGGCTATAAAAATAAAAGTAAGGCTGTATTAGGAAATAACCGCAATATTAGTCATGTAAGTAGCATGACCGAAATCGACTTTGATAATGACGGTGATTTTGATTTATTTTTAACGCGCGCTAAACATCAATTTGAACAACACACCTTTTACGACGCTCAATCTCAAAACTTTGCTTTTTTTGCTCGTAACGAAGCATTTAAATTTGAAGACTTTAAAATTTCGGGTGACTTTGAAATAGAAAACCTGCAAATGGCTTATCCTCATTTTAATGTGTTTATTGGTAAAAATAGTGCGCCTTTAACATTAAAGGGGCACGGCGGCAGTGAACGTACGGTACATGTAACGAAAGAGCAAGCTGCTGGCTGGCCTAAAAAACTACATAAAAAAGGTTTATATATAGGTTACTTATGTAACGATACCTGGCGTGTCGCGGGGGATACTAAATCGCCTACAGCGGGTGTTATTAAAAGAGTGACTAATTCACCCAAAGTAAAAGGGCTTGAGCCATTACCAGCGGTATTATTAGAAAACCAGCATGGTAAATTTGTTGATGCAACAGCCAAGCTAAATATCGACCTTAGCGAACCTACAACAAGTGCTGTAGCTGGGGACTTTAACAACGATGGTTGGAGCGACTTATTTGTATTACGTTATGGTAACCCCGCAAAAGCCAACGAGCAGGTACTGTATTTAAATCAGCAAGGACAAGGGTTTGAGGCTTTACAAAATCATGGCCTTATTTCAACTGAGCTTGGAGCAACCGGGGGGAGTGCACAGGCCTTTGATTACGATAATGACGGTGACCTTGACTTAATCTACTCAAACGAGCGGGGCCGTTGGCACCTATTTACTAATAACAGCGTTTTAGACGCACAGCATAATTTTTTAGTCACTAATATTGGATACTCACCTAACGCTGGCGTGTCGGCATTGGGAGCTACTGCGACTATAAAAGCGTGTGGGCAAACTTATAAACGTGTTGTAGGCGCAACGAGTGCTGGGTTTTCTCAAAGTGAAAATAACAAGCTACACGTTGGTTTAGGTATGTGTACACAGATAAATAATGTATCGGTTCGTTGGAGTAATAATGAATATATAGATATTAGTAATGCGGTTATAAATGATGCTAACGGTGAGTTAATTGGAGGAAAAGAGCCGCTGTAAGTAATTAAATTTAAATAATAAATTACAGATATAAAAATAGCGCTTATTAAGCGCTATTTTTATATTGCTAGTTCAATTAAAAGCTATATTGAACGCTTGCACCCACATAACGACTCCAGTCACGAGGATAGAATGCTTCCCCAAAACCTTCAGAGTTTATACGTTGACGAGTAGTGTACGACTTATCAAATAAATTTTTAATGAATACACTAAACTGTAGGTTATCTTTGCTTACACTTAAATAACCATCCCATATGCTTGACGATGGATTTGCCGATTCGCCAAAGGCAAGTTCATTAATTGATTGCGTATGGCTACCATTATAACGCCAAACTGCACTAGTATTTGCTTTCCAGCCAGTATCAGCAATTTGCGTATTGTATGAAATAGTACTTAAAAATTGTTGCTCAGCATTATTAGGGAAAGATAAACCCGTTTGATCAAAGCTCTGACGACCTGTTGAATCAGTAGTACAGCGAGAAGCAAGTAAACCACCATCACCAGCAGGACAATTTATAGGTGTATCAGCAAAGTTTTCGAAGCGTGCATCAAAGTATGCGTAGTTAAATGACCACTTTAATTTATCTGATATTTTAACCACTACATCGGCTTCAATGCCGGTTGAGCGCGCTTCATTTGCGTTTACGTAGCCTGCAAAAACAATATTATTTTCTTCATCTATTGTGCGTGTTGCGCGTACTTGATAGTCGTCAACCCTCATATCAAAGTACGTAAAGTTGAACAATAAGTCATTATCGAAATAAGCAGATCGTAACCCCACTTCAAAATTTGATGAGTGTTCAGGATCGGTCGGGAAGTTGTCTACATCCGCAGGATCTGTATTTGTTGTTACAAAATAAGATGCGCCTTTATAGCCGGTAGAATAATTTACATAACCGCGAATATCAGCGGTAAAGTCATACCCAACAACTGCTTTATATATAAAGGCGGTATCTGAGTTGTCAAATTTTGTTGGCGCATCTTGGCGCAAAATAAGCGATGGATCAGTTTGAGCAAGTTCTAATACTTCATCAAACGTTTCCATTCCAACACCGGTAGAAGGTGTTGCCAGATCTGTACGGGCAAAGGTCGCATTACTTTTTTCGTGTAATAATCTAAAGCCAAAAGTAGCATCTAATTGCTCAGTTATTTGATATTCAAGTTGTCCAAAAATAGCGACGTTTTCAAAACCAGTTGTAAAATCACCACTATTTAGTAAACGAGAAGGCGTCAATAATGAGCGGTCGTCATCGCCAGTGGCTGCATAATTAGCTAAAAAAGCATCTGTTGACTGTCTTGAATAACAACCAGTTAATTCGCCTCCTTCAATAAATCCTCGATTACCTGCAATACAGCCATCGCGTACCTCTGAGCGTTGCCCGTCAGTATCATGGTAAAAAAGGCCTAATACCCAATCAAACTTTTCATTGTTAAACGATGAAATACGAAATTCTTGTTGAAGTACATCTACCGATTCGTTTCCACCAAAGGCGGTACGCTCTACAGGGAAATTAATAGTGAAAAATGCTGAACTGTTATATAAATCAAAATCTCTGTAGCTACCATTATAGCTAAGTGTAATCTCATCATTTAGGTAGTAATCAGCAGATATAGAAAAGCCAAAATTCTCTGTTCTACCAAAATTACCTTCAGCGTTTCGTGATGTAACTGGGCCGCCAGCTTCTTCAAAAGTAGACTCAGGATTAACACGGTTATAAGTGGTGCCTTCAATAGTGCCATCGTCTTTTACATTGACGATTGGGCGAGGACCAAAATCTGGATTTATTCCACCTAAGCGAGTAAGAGAGCAACAGTTTGTGTCTGTCTCTGAATATTCTAAGCGAAATAGAACGTTTAGTTCTTCACCGTTATCGTATAAAAGTTGGCCGCGACCAGCTTTCGTTGTTTTTGCGCCAATAGTGTAATCTTCTTCACCAGGCATGGTGTTTTTTATCCAACCATCAATATCACTGTATTGCGCGTTGAATCGAGCGGCCCAGTTTTCGTCAAGTGGTACATTTACAGTACCGCTAAAATCAGTGCCATCAAATTCAGTAACTTGTGCTCTAACCGTGCCTGAAATTCGGTCATCTAATTGCGGCTTTTTAGTTACATAATGTAATAGGCCTGTTGATGTGTTTTGGCCAAATAAAGTGCCTTGCGGCCCGCGCATCGCTTCTACACGCTTTACATCTGAAATTGGTAAATTAAGCATTGATTGACGTGGTAGCACTTCGCCATCTATAACGACTAAGTTTGAGGACTGTAAGCCAATGGAGTTTGTAAAAGTGCCTATACCACGTGTTTTTAATGTTGTAGTTCGTATTTCACTGCTGTCATCAATGCCAAAACCAGGTAAGTAGGTGACTAAATCAAACCCATTATCTATGCCAATTTCTTGAATTAAATCACCGCTTAGCACTTCGATTGAAGAGGGAACTTCTTTTAATGCTTGATCGCGTTTTTGTGCGCTTACTAAAATAACTTCAAAATCGTCTGAATTGCTTTTAGCTTGCTTTGCGGTTGTTTCTTCTTGTGCATATGCAGTGTGTGTGAAAGCTGATAAAGAACAACATGCAAGTAATATTGCTGTATGCAATTTACTGTGTTTAAGCATTTTAACTACTCCGTTTCTTCATAATTACTGTGTGTGCAGATAATGCAACGGCAGTATCTGTTATTTAGAATCAGGCTAATTAAACAGCGATCCTTAATTGCGATAAAGCTATAAGCAATCAAGAAATGTAAATAATCAGGAACGATTCATTCTAACAATTTAAACATATGATGTTTGCAAGTGCAATGTGTTGATTACTTGTTTATTAAATGTTGCTTATAATATTGAGGTTATAACCTTGTATTACCGTTTAAGTAACACAAGATTATTAAGTTAAGTGTTTGAATTTTAATCTCTAATCTAAAGTACAGATTCAGAGTGAAAAATAATTTATTTTCAAAAAATTATTTTAAACGAGAAAAAAAGTGGTAATCCTCAGCATTTTTAAGCTTTTGAGCAAAGCTCATTCCTAAGGTTTTGAGCTGCTGCGCATTATTATAAGCACCAATCTTGAGCTTTAATTCACTCACGGCCTGGGCTGTTGAGCCAATGCTATCAAGTGCTAAAAAGTACAAATAAGCGTATTGCACGTTATTATTCTCAAGTGCCATTGCGTGTTTAAACGAGTCAACAGCAGCGGGTTTGTTACCGTTTCTAATAAGCGCCATACCGTTTGCATAATGTAGCGGCGCAGAAGTAGCTACTGCCTTTAAACCACTATTCAATGTTCTTTGCATTTGTACTGTTTGACCAAGTCGATAATAAATGTCGGCTAAATTCACATAACTTGCATCAAAGTAAGGGTCAACGCTAATGCCTTTTTGTAACGACTTTATAGCGCCGTTTATGTCTTGTTTGTTAAGCGCGAGCATACTTTGATTGATGTTACCTTCACCGCGCCATGTATTTACAGTATTAGCGTGTGCAAGCTCTATAATTGATTGATTAAGCCCATTTAACTGCGCTGTTGTTTGGCTTAGGTTTTGCGCTGCAGCAACACGCACCGACTTTAATTTGTCGGTTAATAGTTGCTTATAGCTTTTTAAGCGCTCTGCTTCGGGCAGCAAAAAGCCTACTTTAGCAATCGCCAAGCGAATAAGCGGAAGCGGTGAATTAACCCAGCTTTTTACTGTGGCATCGTTTAGCTCAGCCCCTGAATCGCCTAAATAAGCAATCGCACTGGCGCGATCTATTTCGTTTAACGAAAAGTCATTAATTAAGCTCATATGTGCATTTTGCGATATGGCTTTTAATGAGCGCAACTCAAGCATACTGTGCTCGCTTGCACTTAATGCCGGTGCTTTACCATGCCATTTTTCAAGCGTGCTTGCTGCCCATTCGTTTGTTTGGCTGTCATGGCATTGCACACACGCATTGGGTGTATCGTATTTTATTGATATGTCAGGGCGCGGAATTTTAAAGCTGTGGTCGCGCCTGTCATCAACGCCCATGTATCTGTTGGTTGGCATATGGCAGTTAACACATTGCGCCCCGGTTGATTGTTCTTTATGACGATGATGCTCGGGTTTGTTGTATTCGCTGGCACTGTGGCACTGTAAGCACAGCCCATTCGTTTTTGTTTTAACTTTCATGGTGTGTTTATCGTGGCAGTCAACACAGTTAACCCCGGCTTTGTACATTTTACTTTGTGCAAAAGAGCCAAACACATACACTTCTTCTTTAATTTGGCCATCGGCGTGATACAAATTTGGTTCTAAAAATGAAGGGCTAAATTGGTCTAAAAACGCTTGGCTGTTATCAAAACCATCAGTAAGCGGGCTTCTAAGCGAATGACACGCATAACAGCCTTGCATAAAGCTGTTATCGCGAGGCTCACCTTGCCAAGTAGCAATTTTGTTATCGCCAATTATTTTCCACTGCGACATATTGGTAGGGCTTGTTTGAGCTGTCTTTATTTTTTTTTTAGTTTTATGTTCATCCGTTATATCGCTGTGGCACGATTTACAGCCCACATTTATATTCGAGAAGTTCGTATCAAAGCTTTCTTTTTCAGTAGTGTAATTACGCTTTAAATTATCTGAGTGGCAATCGGCGCACATGCCGTTCCAGTTTTGTAGAGGTTGCAGCCAATGGAGGCGGTCGTTGGGTTTTACATCCTCGTTAGCGTAGTTGGCGTACCAACGCTGGCCGCCTAGTGATTTAGCGCGACTATCCCATGCAAAAGGAAATACCTGGTAGTTGCCTTTTTCAACTTCAATTAAATACTGTTGCAGTGGGTTAAAGCCAAATACATAACTTACGGTGTAAGTTTTTTTAGTACCTTGCTCGGTCAAATCAATTAAAAAGGCATCTTTTTCTTTATAAAACACGGCTTTTTGGGAAAAGTGGGTAGTAGTTACATTATTAAAATCACCAAGCACGGTATCTTTATTGGCTAAAGCCATTGAACTTGCATGGTCTGATTGTTTCCAATCACTGGTTTGTTGTTGATGGCAAGACTGACACTCATCATTTGCAATCGCTGAAAAACAGCTGCATAAAAAAAGAACAACAAAAAGGCTGTTTTTTATATTTATCATTTTAGAATCCACCTTTAATAGCACACCAATGCATACTTAAAATTAAATAACGGGCCGCAGCTAAGCTCTCAATAAATGGGCTTTACCTTTAAGCTGAGACTGTTATTAGGCTTAAGTAATAGTGAGAAATTGAAAAATTAATTTCAAAATATCATACATCATATGTTTGCAATATTGTTATGTTTTGTTTAGTGTAGCGATATTGTGATTTATAAACGCATTATTTACAACTCAACCATAAAATTAACTAGCCGTAATAGTCTAATATAACCAATATGTTAGCTATGGTGTAATTAATGTTTTTTAGCTATGTGCTTAACTATTATATTAAATAGGAAACTGTGATGAATAAGCTACTTGTTCTTCTTTCTGTATGTTTAGGCTTTTGCGTTAGTGCTAATGCAATGGCAAAAGCACAAACAGAAAAACCTAATATTGTTTTAATTTTTGCTGATGACGCAGGTTTTGGTGATTTTGGCTTTCAAGGTAGTACGCAGCTTAAAACACCTAATTTAGATAAACTCGCCCAAAGCGGTGTCCGTTTTACCCAAGGTTACGTAAGTGATTCTACTTGTGGTCCTTCACGCGCAGGTTTAATGACAGGTAAGTACCAGCAACGCTTTGGCTATGAAGAAATTAACGTACCAGGTTTTATGAGCGATAACTCGGCACTTAAAGGTGCAGATATGGGCTTGCCATTAGATCAAAAAACAATGGGCGATTACCTTAAGGAGCAGGGTTATAAAACAGCGGTATTTGGTAAGTGGCATTTAGGTGACGCCGACAGATTTCATCCTTTAAAACGTGGTTTTGATACCTTTTTAGGATTTAGAGGTGGCGACAGAAGCTACTTTAACTATTCAGAACAAGAAATGAAAAATGGAAACAAACATTTTTTTGATAAAAAATTAGAACGCGACTTTGGTAATTACGAAGAGCCAAAAGAGTACTTAACTGATGAGTTAGGTAAAGAAGCCGCTAAGTATATTGAACAAAACAAAGATGAACCCTTTTTTATCTATCTAGCTTTTAACGCGGTACACACTCCGCTTGAATCAGATCCTAAAGATTTAGCTAAGTTTCCAAACTTAACGGGTAAACGTAAAGAGCTTGCTGCAATGACCCTAGGGTTAGACAGAGCCAGTGGTTATGTACTTGATAAACTTAAAGAGCTAGGTTTAGATGACAATACCATAGTGGTTTTTTCAAACGACAACGGTGGCCCTTCTGATAAAAATGCCTCAAATAATGCACCACTTGCAGGGACTAAATCAAATCAGTTAGAAGGGGGCATTCGTGTACCATTTTTAATTAGCTGGCCAAAGCATATTAAACCAGGTTCTGTTTACGACTATCCAGTAAGCACACTCGATTTACTGCCTACTTTTTATAGTGCCGCACAAGGTAAAGCGTTAGGTAATGATATTGATGGCGTTGACTTACTTCCTTATATTCAAGGTAAAAACACAGCACGCCCACATAAAGTGATGTACTGGAAAAAAGAAAACAGAGCTGTTATTCGTGATAACGACTGGAAGCTTATTCGTTACCCAGACAGACCTGCTGAGCTATACGACCTAAGCTCTGACATTAGTGAACAAACAGATTTAGCAGCAAAAAATCCTGAACGTGTTAAAACTATGTTTAAATCATTGTTTGAATGGGAATTAACGTTAGAGCGCCCGCGGTGGTTATTAAAAAGAAAATACGAAAAATACGATATAGACCGCATGGATAAATACCGTTTGCCAGCAACTCAACCTTAATAACGCATTAGGTAATAATTATGAAAATAGAATCCGTTGAAGCGCTTTTAGGCTGCGTAGGAAAACGTAATCAGCTGTTAGTAAAAGTAGTAACTGAATGTGGATTTGTAGGCTGGGGTGAATCGGGCTTATCAAATAGAGAGCAAGCTGTTATTGGCGCAATAAAACACTTTGCTGGCTTTTTAAAAGGGCAAGATCCGCGTAAAATTGGCCGTATTTGGCAAGAGCTTTACCGTAGCCATTATTTTGAAGGGGGCCGTGTAATTACGGCTGCTATTTCGGCGATTGATATTGCCCTTTATGATATTTTAGGTAAGTCATTACAAGTGCCTGTTTATCAGTTGTTAGGGGGCAAGCAACGCGATCACATAGCGTGTTTTGCGTGTTGTTATACAGAGGCCGATCCGGATAAATTTGACGATTTAGTTAAAGAAGCAAAAGCACTTATTGCACTCGGTTGGACAACAATAAGAGTGATACCGAGCCGTTTTGACGACCCTATATTTTTTGAACCACAAGAGTCTATAACGCGCACAGCGCGCTGCTTAAATGAACTACGTAAAGTACTAGGGCCTGATATTACACTTGGTATTGATTACCATCACAGATTAAGCGTGGCTGAGGCAGCTTCATTTTGCCAACGTTTAAAGCCCGATACACTCGATTTTATTGAAGAACCGATTCGTCATGAATCTCCAGATGCGTATAAAACGCTGCGTACTTTAACGCATATTCCTTTTGCCATTGGTGAAGAGTTTAGTTCTAAATGGGCAGCTAAGCCTTATATAGAACAGGGGCTTACTCAGTATTTGCGTGTGGATGTGTGTAACATTGGTGGCTTAACAGAGGCGATGAAAGTGGCTGGTTGGGCTGAGGCACATTATATAGATGTTATGCCACACAACCCACTTGGCCCTGTGTGTACAGCAGCAACAAATCACTTTGCAGCAGCGCTACCAAACTTAGGCTTAATGGAAACACACCAAGGTCCGTTTAGTGAGTTTGGCGCCCATGATCCACTTCTTTTTCCTCGACAGCATGAATTAACAGGTAATAGGTTTACTATTCCTGAAGTACCTGGTTTAGGTGTTGATGTGAACGAAGCCGCCTTTAGAGCGGCTACCCCTGTAGAAACCGAAGCGCCGCACTTATCAAAGCGTGATGGTTCACATACTAACTGGTAACTTGTTTAGAGAATTAAATGAATACACTTACAGCGACTGTTTTTGATGACACACTAAATTTTGTAGGCGAGGGCCCATTGTGGCACCCGATCACACAAACGCTTTATTGGGTTGATTTTCCAAACCATATTTTGCACAGCAAAAAAGGCGACCATAAAGTTGAGAAACGCTTTGATGATATGGTTACCGCTCTGGCTTGGGTAAACAATGAAACCTTATTACTAGCAAGTGATAAAGGCCTAAATACTTATAATACCAGTACGCATAAGCAGACTTTTTTGTGCAGTGTTGAAGCAGATAAACCTGACAACAGAAGTAACGACGGACGTGCCGATCCGTGGGGTGGGTTTTGGATAAGCACAATGCACGGCGATGCTAAAGAAAACGAAGGGGCTATATATCGGTTTCACAACGGCGTACTTACTCAAGTTGTTAGTGATTTAACGATACCCAATGGTATTTGTTTTGATAAGTCGCGTGCTAGAGCTTATTACGCAGATTCAAAAGCGCAAAAAATTTACCGATTTGACGTCGACTCACTTACGGGTTCGCCAATAGGAGAAAGTGTGTTGTTTTTTGACTATTCAAGCTCAGCTGTATCACCTGATGGCGCTGTAATTGATAGCGAAGGCAACATGTGGATTGCACTTTGGGATGGCGCACGTGTAGATTGCATATCGCCCGAAGCTAAGGTAATTCAAAGCTTGGCGACTCAAACACCTCGCCCTACCTGCCCAGCGTTTGGCGATGACGGTACAACACTTTACATAACGTCAGCACAATGTGGCCTAGAAGATACCCCATTTGATGCTATACCTCACGGCGCTACGCTTGCATTTAAAAATGCGGTAAAAGGCGTATTTGAGCCTTGCGTTAAAATAGATGGCTTTTAATTTTAAGTATTAACTTTAAATATTAATTTTTTGTTTTTTCCTCTTACATTAATTTGATGTGAGAGGAAAAACACATTGCACACATAAACATCATATGTTTATATTGTTTTTACTAATTCTATCAATGTTATTCTTTTATATGTTGTAGAGCACTCATTACCAACACAGTAAAAGTATAAAAATAAAACTAAGGGTAATACATTGAAAGACACACACACACAATCAACAAAAGCAATTAAGTACTCCCTCATTGCAGCATTTGGCGGACTTGTATTTGGCCTAGATGCGGCCAATATATCGGGGGCGTTACGCTATGTTAGTTCGCAGTTTGAGCTAACCAGTTTACAAACAGGTAATGTAGTAGGTTGCGCCATTGTTGGCGTAATCATCGCACTTTTTTTTACTGGTACTCTATGCCAAAAATTTGGTCGTAAAAAGGTACTTGTTGGCATTGCTTTAACGTATTCACTCTCTACGGTTATTTCTGCTTTTGCGGTAAGTTACCCCATGCTGGTTGTTGGACGCTTTATAGGAGGGGTCGCATTTGCCTCTATAACTGTCTCAGCCATGTATATTGGTGAAATTGCACCCGCTAATAAACGTGGCCAATTTGTATCAGTTAATCAGTTGCTTATAACGTTAGGTAGTTTATTTGCGTTTGTTGTTAATTACTTTTTTGTTAAAAACATGGGCTCAATTGAATGGTTAAATGAAGCCAATATTTGGCGTTATATGCTTGGCTTTGAAATTGTGCCTAATATTATTTGGTTTTCGTTATTAATGACGATTCCTGAATCGCCGCGCTGGTTAATGAGCAAAAAACGTGATGAAGAAGCACGCGCTGTATTCAAAGGTATGGGAATCAATAACGCCGATACCGAAGTAGTACTTAATGATATTAAAGCAACCATTCAAGAAGATTCAAAAAACAGTGCACTAGAGCAACTTAAAGTACTGTTTAGTAAGCCTATGCGTTTTGTTGTATTACTTGCTGTATGTTACGCGGTAGTGCAGGGCGCAACCGGCATGAACGCCGTACTGTTTTATGCACCTACCGTGTTTGAACAAATAGGTATGAGCGTCGAAAACTCATTTTTACAAACAATAGTGCTTGGTGCGGTATCGGTATTATTTACATTAGTCGCTATATTCTTTGTTGAAAAACTCGGCAGAAGAACATTAACAATTACCGGTTTGCTGCTTATTGCTGTTGCGCATGTATCAATTTGGTATGGCTTTGAAAACGCCACGTACTCACTTAACAGTGAGGCAATAACCAAAGTTGCAGAGCAAAAAGTAGATATTACAAAGTTGCACGTTTTCGAAAATAAAATATACAGCACCGATGTTGCGCTAAAAGCAGATTTAGCCACTATTTACAGTAAAAAAGAGCTACCAGTTGTTACCGGTGCAATTATTAATGCCTCTATAAATATTAGCCCAGCGTATGTTTTATTTGGATTATTTGCATTTTTAGCCGCCTTTAATATGTCGATAGGGCCAATAATGTGGGTGATGTTTTCAGAGATATTTTCAAGTCGAGTACGCAGTGTCGCGCTACCCTTTGCCGCCTTAGTACAGAGTATTTCTAGCTGGAGTATTCAGCAGTTTTTCCCTTGGCAATTAGAGAACATGGGCGCAGCAAATACGTTTTTATATTACGGAGGCGTCGCTATTGTAGGCTGTATTGTTATGGCATTCATACTTCCCGAAACTAAGGGCAAGTCTATTGAGGCCATTGAACGCGATTTGGTCCCTGAGCTCAATAAATAAGGAATATAACTATGTCATCACGATTATTAAACGAAGTTGCTATTGTCACTGGCGCAGCCGATGGAATTGGAAAAACAGTAGCACGCGTATTTTGTGAGCAAGGCGCTAAAGTGTGTGTTGCTGATATAAATAAAGAAATGGGCGAAAGTGTTGTAGCAGAGCTAAAAAGCAAAGGGTTTAATGCTATTTTTGCTCATACCGATATTAGCGACGAAACGGCTATAAAAAACATGGTTGAAAAAGTAGTTAATGAGCTTGGTAAGCCCAGTATTTTAGTTAATAATGCGGCTTTAATTAGCCCCGGGCGAAACGTAGATGACGTTACGCCACAAATGTGGAGTGATAGCTTTGCAGTTAATGTTGAAGGTATGTGGCAGTGTGCTGTAGCCGTACTTGAGCATATGAAAGAGTTAGGCCGTGGCAGTATTATAAATGTAGGTTCTGTGCATTCTTATAAAATTGTACCGGGATATTTTCCGTATGCGGTAACTAAGCATGCGGTTATAGGGTTAACTAAAAACTTAGCTGTTGAATACGCAAAGCACAACATACGAGTAAACGCATTGTGCCCAGGCATGATAGAAACACCTATGGCGTTTAAGTCGTGGGAGCAAACAGACGATCCGCAAGCTTCACGCAAAGCAATGGGCGATGTACATCCACTAAAACGAAATGGAACAACTGAAGAAATTGCTTACCCAGCCGTGTTTTTAGCCAGTTCAGATTCGAGTTTTATGACAGGGCAAAGCTTAATCATTGATGGTGGCCGTTCTGTAATTTATCACGATTAAAGTGCTTAACTTAACACACTGTAAGGCTCATGGTTTTGAGGCTATTTTGCTAAAAAATAGTGAGCTTGCTATTACACTTATTCCTCAGTTGGGTGCAAAAGTCATCTCTATTGTAAGCTTAAAACACAATAGAGAATGGCTTGCTCACGATAAACAAATCACTTTAAAACCTGCAAAAAATAATGATTTTTCTGAGCATGATAGCGGTGGTTGGGATGAATGTTTTCCGGGTATTTATTCTCAGTTGTACGAACATATCCCCAATAAAACGTATTTCTCACATGATCATGGTGAGTTGTGGTGCCAAGCATGGCAAATAACTAATACCCATATTAGCGATGAAGAAATAATACTTAGCCTACAAGCTGAGGTTTTTGACTCTACTTTTACATTTATAAGAACGTTTACCTTAAAAAAACACAGTAAGCGGCTGCTTGTTGATTACCACGTAAAAAATAACACAACTCATAATCTCCCTTTTGTTTGGTCAGCGCATCCTATTTTTGCCATAAAACCAGAGATGCGTATTTTAATAAATAACAAACATATGGAGTTTAAAGTTGATGAAGGGCTAAGTCATTTTTATAACGTTAATAGTGCCTTTATTAACTGGAGTGAGTTCTCAACTAAAGTCCCTCCGCTAAATAAAGTTATGCCCTATAACAGTAGTTTTGCAAGTAAGGTTTTTAGCAAACACTTAAATACGGGCACTCATAAAGATCAAAGTATAATTGTAAAACTGGTTGATGATAAAGCTCAGCAAAGCTGCGGGTTTGAATTTTCATCAACAAACATAAGTCACTTAGGGCTTTGGTTTAATTACAACGGTTGGTCTGCCAATGAGCAGCTACCCCCTTTTTTACTTGGGATAGAACCTTGTATAGGTAATAACGATTCTTTACACAAAGCCATGGCGAGTGAAGAGGAAGGCTTAATTAAAGGCAATGCTCATAAATCTTGGCATATGAGTTTTTTTGTTAACTAAATGTATTTTGTGTTTGCTCAATCAAACATCATATGTTTAAATAGTTATTATGTATTGAGGCATGTGTGTCTTACTTTAGTCATTTAGCCCTTAGGGTGTTGTAGATAATAATGGAGCGACAGAATGCTTTCTAAACAACTGTATATCGGTGGAAAATTAATAACGAGTGACGCAACGACCGAAATTATCAATCCTGCAACACTCGAAGTTGTAGGCGAAATTTCGGCTGCAGGTATTAATGAGGCAAACATGGCCTTAGAGTCTGCGCAAGAAGCATTTTCAAGTTGGTCAACAACGCCTGCAACAGAGCGTGCTCAATGGATGCTTAAACTGCGTGATGCAGTAATTGCAAACGAGCAACACTTACGTGAATGCGTGCATTTAGAAATGGCAAAACCATGGCAGTCAACCGCTGACGACTTTCAAATGTTAGTTGATAGCCTTAATTTTTACGCTGATGCCATTGTTAATATCGCCGATGAAGAATTAAAAGATAATGAAGGTACGCACAGCCACGTTCTTTCGCGTGAGCCTGTGGGTGTAGCGGCTGCATTTTTAGCATGGAATTTTCCACTATTAAACTTGGCTTATAAATTAGGTCCAGCAATGGCTGCGGGTTGTCCGCTTGTAGTAAAACCGTCAAGTAAAACGCCTTTGTCTGCTTACGCCGTAGGCGAATTATGTGAACAAATCGGCTTGCCAGCAGGTGTGGTTAACATACTTTCGGGCACGGATAGCACCGTAGGCGATGCCATTTCAGCGTCAACTATTCCCTCTGTACTTACTTTAATTGGTTCTACTAATGTGGGTAAGCATGTAATTGCAACAGGTGCTACGTCAATCAAGCGTTATTCAATGGAACTTGGTGGTAACGCACCTGCCATTGTATGTAGCGATGCGAATTTAGATAACGCAGCCGATGTAATTTGTGGTGTTAAGTTTGCCAACGCAGGGCAAATTTGTGTTACCCCAAATCGTGTATTTGTACACGAAAGCGTTGCAGACGAATTTATTGAAAAAGTACTTACTCGTGCAAAAGCAGTAAAAGTTGGTTTTGATAAAAACGAGGCCATTGATATGGGCCCCGTTATGGATGCTAACTCATGGCAACGGATTGATGAGCTAGTTAAAGATGCACAGCAAAATGGCGCACAATTGCAATTAGGTGGTAAAAAACCTACAGGCGTTAATGGGTATTTTTACGAACCAACCGTGCTCACAAATGTTGATTCGAGCATGAAAATATACAAAGACGAAATATTTGGCCCCGTTATTAGCATTATTATATTTAGCGATAACGAACAAGTGCTTAGCGATGCAAATGATACTGACGCTGGTTTAAGTTCATTTATTTTTAGTAGTAACGAAGACACGATTTCTTACTTTGCAAAGCATTTACGTTTTGGCGAAGTTCAGGTTAACGGCATTAAATATAGTATTAATTTACCTCATTTTGGTATTAAGCAATCGGGCGTGGGTGTTGATTGTTCGTTGTTAGCTTTAGATGACTACCTTGCATATAAACGTGTTTCTCGCGCGTTAAAGGTTTAAGGAACAGACTATGAAAATCACACAAATTATTAGCCACGTTTTACAGTACGACCTAGAAGAAGAACTTGGTTATTCTCAGCAGTATTACGCTAAACGTACCGCACATTTAGTAGAAGTACGTACCGATATAGGTATTACAGGTTGGGGCGAATGCTTTGGCGGTGGCGGTGTTGCGTTTGCCAATAAAACAATTGTTGAGCATGTAATTCAGCCTATGATTTTGGGAATGGACCCACTCGACAGAGAAGTGATTTGGCATAAAGTTTATAACTTACTGCGCGATCATGGCCAAAAAGGCATGCCTATTCAGTCTTTATCTGGTGTAGATATTGCTCTGTGGGACATTGCAGGTAAATTTTTAGATCAACCCGTTTATAAGTTACTAGGGGGTGCTTTTAGAGACCGCATTCCGGCTTATGGTTACGGCATGATGCTACAAAAGTTTCCAAACCTGGAAGAGCGCTTTACCGAAGAAAGCCAACGTATTAAAGAAATGGGCTTTACGGCCATGAAAATGAAAATAGGCCTTTCGCCAGACCGCGATATAAAGCTTGTTGAAGCTGTTCGTAAAGGTATTGGCCGCGATATGCGCCTAATGGTTGACGCTAACCATGCATATACAGCGCGCGAAGCTATTCCGCTAGGTCGAGAGCTGCAAAATTTAGGCGTGTACTGGTTTGAAGAACCGGTTGCACCAGAGGATCATCAAGGCTATCGCGATTTATGTGAAGCACTTGATATGAGCATTGCCGGTGGCGAAGCCGAATTTACTCGCTGGGGCTTTAGAGACTTAATTAAGAACCGCTGCGTTGATTTACTTCAGCCAGAAGTGTGTGCGCTCGGTGGTATTACCGAATATCAAAAAGTATTAGCTATGGCACACGCGCATTTTGTGCCTGTTATAAACCATGTTTGGGGCTCGGCTATTGCGGTAGGTACTAACCTACATTTATTGGCTGCATTACCTGATTTACCAGGTGCTGCACACCCAGTACAACCTATGCTTGAGTACGATACAACGCCAAACTTATTTAGAGAGCAGTTGCTGCAAGAGTCTCTAAACATAAATGAGCAGGTTAAAAATAATAACGGGACTGTTGCGCTACCACAAGGTCCAGGCCTTGGTATTGAGCCCGACCTTGATTTTATTAAACATTACGAAGTATCAATTTAATAAATAAGGGCAGAGTTCATGAGCGATAACAAAAGCAACTTACCAGCATTAATTGTGGTTGATTGGGGAAGCTCTAACTTTAGAGCTTTTTTAGTCGATGGCAAAGGCAGTATTTTAGATACTGTTAATGGTGAGCAGGGCGTACTTTGTATTAAAAATGACTGTTTAGAAACCGTATTACTTAGTTATATATCAGGCTGGTTATCAAAACATAAAACGCCGATTATTATGGCAGGTATGGTAGGCGGTGCTATTGGTTGGCAAGATACAGGGTATGTAAATGCGCCAGCTAATCTCGGTAGTATGAGCGCAAAGCTTTGTAAAGCAAATAATAAAGCAGGCTTACAAATTAGTATTGTGCCGGGTGTTAAATACGTTATGGAGAATAATGTATGCGATGTAATGCGCGGTGAAGAAGTACAAGTATTTGGTGCCGTATTAGATGTAGAGCAAACAGCGGGTGAGCTAAGTAACCAAACATTGAGTGAGACTATGTTTTGCCTACCCGGTACTCACTCTAAATGGGTTCAAGTTGCAAAAGATACTCAACGCAAAACGGTTATTACGAGCCTTAGTACGTTCATGACCGGTGAAATGTTTGATTTATTGACTAAACAAAGCATTTTAGGTGAAGGATTAGAGGCACTAGGTAAAACACCAACAGATATGCCAAGCTTTTTAAAAGGCGTTGGTGTTAGTCAAGTTCAGAGCAGTTTATTAAGTGCATTATTTAGTGCGCGTACTTTAAAGCTAGATAAACAATTAACGCTGCAAAACGTACCTAGTTACTTATCTGGTTTACTTATTGGCGCTGAGCTTGCGGGTATTAAAAGTAAGCTAAACGACATTAAGCATGTTTATTTAATTGGTAACTCAAGTTTAAACACTCTGTATTGTGAAGCATTAAAAGAACTCGGCTTTACTTCTTCTATTTTAAGCAGTGCAACTGCATCTACTAAAGGCATGTTTACACTAGCTGTACAGGCCGGTTTGGTCACTGAAAAGGAAACTCAATTATGTCATTAATTTCGTTAACTCATGCTATGAAGCAACTACCGCTGGTTGCTATTTTACGCGGCATTACACCAAGTGAAGTGCTTGATTATGCAAAGGTACTTATTGATATTGGCTACCGCGTTATAGAGGTACCACTTAACTCTCCTGATGCATTAAAAAGTATTAAGTTATTAAGTGATAAATACGCAGATATAGCCATTATTGGCGCAGGCACGGTTGTTACTAAAGACGAAGTTGATCAGGTGATTAAAGCGGGCGGTCGTATTATTATATCGCCGCATAGCGATGTAGAGCTGATCCGTTTTAGTAAATTAAAAGGACTGTACTGCGTACCAGGATTTTATACACCCACTGAAGGATTTGCTGCATTGCATGCCGGTGCAGACGCGCTTAAGTTTTTTCCAGCAGATACAGCAGGTCCAAAAGGCTTAAAAGCAATTACAACAGTGCTTTCGGGTATTGATATTTACCCTGTGGGCGGTGTATCGCCACAAAACCAGGATGAATTTGTTAATGCAGGGGCATCGGGTTTTGGTTTAGGAAGCGGCTTGTATAAAGCCGGAATGGGTTTAGAAGAATTTACGACTAATGCTAAAAATTATGCTGAATATTATCTTTAATTAATTTTTAATTAAATTGCGATAAAACGTTGTTGTGCTTGCATCGCTACTCATCATTCCTCTCACATTAAATGATGAGTTAGCGGTGCTATTTAAAATAAATTAAATATCCATTAACTTAGCTAAATTTGCTTTAGCATCTGCTAAAAGCTTTTCTGTAAGGGCTTGTGCTTTTTCGCTATTACCGGAGGCAATAGCATCAAATACTTCTCGGTGAAACGGAATAGAAGCATGATTACTTTGTGCACTTTGGTTTGTTACTTTAATACTTACAAGCAACGCTGAAAAAATAACGCATTCCATCGAAATAAATAGCTCATTATGAGAAGCGCGTAAAATAGCGCCATGAAAATGTGCATCAGCAATAACAAACTTATCTAAATCGCTTACCGAGCTTTGCATTTCATTTAATGCATCTTCAATGGCTTTAATATCTTCAGGCTCTGCGCGCAGCGCGGCAACACTGGCTGCTTTTGGCTCAAATGCTAAACGAAATTCCATTAATTGAGTTAAAAACTCAGGATTAAGTGGGGCGCTTAAATGCCACGCAAGAACATCATCGTCAAGCAACGCCCAGTTATCACGGGTTTTTACGCGAGTGCCAATGCCTCTGCGTACATCTAAAAGCCCTTTACCAACAAGAATTTTTACTGCATCACGAACAACAACTCGACTTACTTGAAAACGTTCAGCTAAACGGTTTTCATCATCAATCAGTGTGCCAGGAGTATATGTGCCAGCAACAATTCTACGGCCTAATTCTTTAGCTACCTGTACAGGTAAGCTAGGTGACATGGCGCTGCTGCGTCTTAGATCGTAGTATGTTAATTCGCTCATAGTATCTTAGTGTCCGTATTATTTATTTATACGTACTATTTATATGAATTTGCGACAATAAACAATGGCTATTTGTTATTTACTGTCGCAGAAAGACGAAAACTGGCATCTTTTAGGAGTTTTTCGGTGAGGAATTCGGCTTTATCGCCATCTTTTTCAGCAATGGCTTCGTACACTTCACGATGAAATGGAATAGACGCACCGTTATCACGGGGGTCTTTATTTGTTACTTTAATACTAACCAAGAGTGCAGAATAAATAACGCCTTCCATAGAAGCTAAAAAGCTATTTTGTGCTGCTTTTATAATGGCCTTATGAAATAAAGAATCAGCAATAATAAAATCTTCTGCGCTGTTATCTGTTTTAGCCATGCGCTCGCATGCGGCTGCAATTTCAATTAAATCTTCAGGGCGTGCACGCTCAGCTGCCCAACGTGCTGCTTTTGGTTCAAACGCTAGGCGCACGTCCATTAGTTGCTCTAAAAATTTACGATTAGGTGGTGCTGATAAATGCCATGCTAATACGTCATCGTCTAGCATATTCCATCTATCACGAGGTAGTACACGCGTACCAATACCTCTGCGTACATCAAGGAGGCCTTTGCTTACTAAGATTTTTACCGCGTCGCGTACTACTACACGGCTTACTTGGTAGCGTTTAGCGAGTGCATCTTCATCATCAATTAAACTGCCGGCTTCAAATGATCCAGACACAATGCGTCTGCCAATTTCTTTAGCCACCTGAACAGAAAGGCTTGCTGCCATTCCTGATGTTTGTTTTAGGTCGTAATATATAAGTTCGCTCATATTTTTAATATAAACATATTATGTTTGGCTGGTCAATGTAATGTGTACAAAATAGAGGGGGTTGCAACTAATTTTAATCGCTGTTTATATGTTTAAACGTTATCTAGTGGGAATATGATAAAGATCGCTGATGAGCGATCTTTATAGCAATTTGGGCTACTTCAATAAAGCGTTAAAACTTAACGCGTAAACCAATTCGGTAACGCGGACCAGTATATTGGGTATTAATAACGCGCTCTTTTACATCGGCATACTGATAGGTACGTTCATCAGTTATATTTATTGCCTCGCCTGTTAGCGTAAAGTTATCGTTAACCGCATATGACATGCTAAAGTCTAGCTGACCATAAGCTGCAGTATGTTCTGGTAATCCACCACTGCGTATACCAGCTCGGCTACTTAAAAAGTCATCTCGCCAGTTGTAGGCTAAACGCCCTTGAAATGCACCTTTGTCGTAGTAGGCAACAATGTTATAAGAGTTTTCGGCAAATCCCTCTAATTTATCACCTGGGTCGGTCACACCTGGAAGCTCTATTTTTTGTGTGTTTTTATTTGTTGTATCGGCCCATGTATAGTTTGCTTGTACACCTAAGCCATTTAAAAAACTCGGTAAATAATCCATATTATGTTGTACAGCAAGCTCTACTCCAGTAATTGAACCACCAGATTGGTTTTGTTTAGTATTAATAGTTTCGTTTACATTGCCGTATCCATCAATACTTACTGATGAATCAACGTATTGCGACCCATCCCAAATATCAGGCGTATTATCTAAATAAGTTATTTGTGCAATTGTGCTAGATATATCCTTTTTGAAAAAGTTAACTGCGTAAGCATCGCCGCTATCACTATAATATTCAAAAGATAAATCGTATTGATTAGCTTTATAGGGAGCTAAATAAGGATTGCCACCTGTTTGAGAAAAGCTACCTGCTTGCATATCGGTATACGTTGTTTGTACGCCAATATCGTCAATGGCAGGGCGCGACATAACTTTAGCTGCTGCGGCTCTTACCAATAAGTTGTCACTTAAATTAATACTAAAATTAGCGCTAGGTAGCCAGTTAGTGTAACTATTTTTGGCTTTAAGGCTTCCTGGGTCTGTGTAATCAACAACTAATAAAGGTTGGCCATTATCAAGCTCTCCCGTATAGCCTAGGCGCCTTTTACCGTAACCACTTGAGCTTGTATCTGTTTTTACGTAACGGACTCCCACATTACCGCGCCAATCGTAATCATTAACTAAACCACTAAAATTAAACTGACTGTAAGCACTTATTTTTTCTTCAGTTACTTTTGATGATGCGATTTCGTTATATTGCTCGTTTGGCCAATTTGGATTTTTGGTCATATCACTAATAGCGCTATGGTATTTATTTATATCAGCAAACAAAAAATCACGCGGAAAATTACCCGGCTCACTACTTAAAAAATCTGAATAGGGACTTGCTGAAAAGATGTCATCAGGCATATCTCTAAGTTCGCCACAAATATCGGCATCTGGTGCCACTAAACCACAGTTATCTTCATGGAATGTTTCAAAGCGATCTCTTACTTTTTCACGGTCTGAATACGCAATACCAAAATCGATTGAATCTAAGGTTAGGCTTTCAGCGAACTCTAAGTCGAGTAGGTATTTCCCTTTTGTTTGTAGCTCCGTAATCGTGTCTTCTAATTCGTAATGTGAAACTTGATTCCAATGTGCTCTCACGCTTGTCGGCGAAGTGTAATCAATGGTTGTGTCTAAATTAACGGTATCAGTGTTTCTAAAATCAAAATTTAAACTGTCGTTTCGCTCCGGTGAAATATAATTAGGAACTAATAAGTCGCTACGCGGCGTTGATTTTGATGTTGAATGGCTTATATCAAACTCAAGCGTTAATACATCAAACTCTTTTACAGAATTAAATCCAAATGCCTGTGTTTTTGATTTTGACTCCAGCTCTTGAAATAAACCATCAATTCTAAAATCAACATTTTCACCGGTTCCGCCCAGTGTTCTTCCCGAAAACTTAGTGCCTGATAAAATTGTACCGTTGTCTGACACGACCACATTTCGCCAATTAGGATATTGTAAACCGGCTTGTAAACCCTGAGTTTGAGTTTCTACCGAGAGGTCGGTATACATGTAATCAAATGTATTGGTAAAACTTGAATCTGGTGCCCACTGAAAACTGGTATTAATACCAATACGTTCGCGATGCTCTTGTCCTAATGCGTACTCAATTCGACCTGCATGGCGAAGCATAGTTGGCGTAACCACATTGCCATCTAAATTATGAATGTCGCCTTCAATAACACCTGGCTCATTATTGAGTAATAGCCAGCGAGTTGTACCCATTGAGTCGTATCGGTTATCACTTTTTTGTTGCGAAAGAGCAATATTAAAACCAAATGTTTCATCAGCAAACGTATTGCTAAATAACGCAGAGTATTCAGGACTTGTTTCGCCAGAAAGTTCACTGTATTTGGCATTTATAGAGCCAAGTACATGCAATCCAGGGTTATCTAAAGGGCGTGCTGTTTTAACGTTAACATAAGCACCAATACTGCCTTCAGGCGTTTTAGCGGTGGGAGACTTAACTACATCAGCACCCGATATTAGCTCTGCTGCTAATACTTGAAAATCAAATGAGCGACCAATTTCAGAGGTTGCTAATGTACGTCCGTTTAAAGTAACAACGTTAAATTCTGGGCCGAAACCACGAACGGTTATTTTTGAGCCCTCACCATTTACACGGTCAATTGAAACACCTGGAATGCGCTGCAAGGATTCGGCAACGTTTTGATCTGGAAACTTACCAATATCTTCAGCAACAATACTATCTTGAACACTATCACTGTAACGTTTTAATGATGACGCAGCCTCGAGACTTGAACGCACGCCAGTCACTACAATCACTTCTGTATCATCATTGTCTTTAGTTGGTACAGAAACATCTGAAGCCTGTGCGTACGAATAACTTGATAGTGAAGTTAATATAGCAAGTACTAGTTTCTTTTTATTGTGCATTGTAATTCTCCTTATTGTTATAGATAGAAGTCAGTGTATAAATAGTAAAACCGCAGTCATACATTTCATTAATCTAAACATCATATGTTTTCACGTCAAGTAAAGAATCTCTTTAGCTTTTTCTGGGTATGACAATTTAAGTAGTTATTTACAAACATTTGAATTAAATGCTTTGTAGTTAACTCTTTAGTTACAATTTATTTCTGGTTTATTTGTTGTATTTATATAAACATACTATGTATAGTTTTTGGGTATAAGGTGAAAGGGTGTGATAGATAATCTGTTGACGTGGGATGTATTTTTGCGCTGTATAGTTCCGATGTTAGTCGCAACTGTTTTTTTTACTGCGTTTGTGTACTTTTCTATAGAGCGACGCCGCTTTGGTTCGTCGTATAACTACTTCGCTGTATTTTTTGTAACATTTATTTTTTATTTATGCGGCCCTGCTTTTAATATTCTCCCTATTGAGTATGCCAAGCCATTCATCCAATTAGGACGAACTATTTTATTTTTTTGGTTAGGTTTACCTTCTTTGTTAATTGCACTTTTTAGATATTCGGATGTTAAATTACCTAAACCAGTCACGTATTTTAGTTACAGCTTTGGGTTGGCTTTTTCAGTGTGTTTTTTAGTTTTAACGGAGTTAGCACACCCTAAAATTAACGTACTTGAAGGTTTTGGGATAAAAATAACTCCCATTGATTGGCTTAAACTAACTCATATTTACTATTTCCAGGTCGTCACCTTTATGGTTTTGTTAATTATCCCATGTAGCTATCTATTGCTGCATACGCATAAATCACAAAACAAAGGTTATATATATAGCGCTATAAGTTTAGGTGTTATCGCGGTTTTAGGCAGTATGGCGGAGCATTGGGCTACGTACTATTCAGGCACCAGTCTATGTGGATTAATTTGGTTAGCTACCATGTTTAAAGATATACAAACAGCAAATTACGCTGTTGCAACTAAAAGTAACTCTATTACTTCTTCGCAAATAGCTGCTTCTCAAAATAACCAAATACTTAGTTCTACTCCTGAAACTAATAAAATTAGTTTTAGCAGGCAATTAAATCCGCTAACTCCAGAGCTTTTTGAGAGTACATTGCACCAGCAAGATAATAGCCAGTGTAATAGTAATAAGGCAAAGCAGACTCATATTAATAGCTGCGTCGTAAAAAATGCGCTTTTGTATATAGAAAACAATTACTTCAAAGATATAAATATAGACACGGTTGCTCTTTCTGTTGGTGTAAGCCGCTCATGTCTTGTTAAGCAATTCAAGTTAGCAACTAACGAGACAATCAATAATAAAATTATTGAAGTAAGAATAGAGCAAGCTAAAAAAGTACTACTAAAAAAGTCTGTTACAGAAACAGCTTACGAAGTAGGTTTTAATAACTCAAACTACTTTGCTACGGTTTTTAAAAAACGAACAAACTGTACCCCTAAGCAATTTAAAAGTACTTTTACCCGCTAAAACTACAACTAAATAACGAATAAAAGCCATTTTTAGAGAACAATAAAACCATTTTTTGAGGTTTGGTGTTGTATATCAATATTAAATATACCGACCCGCTAAGTTTACTTTTAATTACTAGCAGGTATGAGAGTTAAGTTTACAGCTGTGGAAGCATATCTGTGAAATTCAATATATTAAATATAACACTGTAACCATTGCTGGTTCTGACTCAGCTTACACAAACAATTAATGGATATAAAATGAAACCTATAAATTTAGTAACCTTCCCTTTATCAGCATTAAGTCTGCTTATATTAAGTTCAGCATCTCAGGCGGCTGATATACAACCACCTATTGCTAAATCTGGCGAGACGTGGGTCTTGCAAGCTAAGCGCTCAGATGAGTTTGACGTAAAAGATACTACAAAGTGGAACTTTCAAACCGAAAATTATGGTGTATGGTCGTGGAAAAATCAAAATGCGACAGTATCTAACGGTAAACTAAAATTGACCACTAAGCGAGAGTCTCATCAACGTACATTTTGGGATGGCTGTAATCAACAGCAAATTGCTAATTATCCACTTTATTATACATCGGGTGTTGCAAAATCAAGAGCTACGGGTAACTACGGTTATTACGAAGCACGCATTAAAGGGGCGAGTACATTTCCCGGTGTATCACCTGCATTTTGGATGTATAGCACAATTGACCGTTCTTTAACGCAAGAAGGGGATGTTCAATATAGTGAAATAGATGTAGTAGAGCTTACTCAAAAAAGGGCAGTTAGGGAGTCTGATCATGATTTACATAATATTGTGGTAAAAAATGGTAAACCAACATGGATGCGTCCGGGGTCTTTTCCTCAGACAAATCACAATGGATATCACCTACCTTTCGATCCACGTAATGATTTCCACACCTATGGTGTAAATGTGACTAAAGACAAGATCACTTGGTACGTAGATGGTGAAGTTGTGGGTGAAAAGGACAATTTATACTGGCACCGTCAAATGAATCTAACATTGTCTCAAGGTTTACGCGCGCCACATACTCAGTGGAAATGTAACCAATTTTACCCATCAGATAATAAGTCGGCAGAAGGTTTCCCAACATCAATGGAAGTTGATTATGTAAGAACTTGGGTAAAGGTAGGCAATAACAATTCGGATCCAAGCGAAGGTCAATCATGTCCTAACACCTTTGTCGCTGTTAACAATGTGCAAGTAAGCGCACCAAAACAAACGCTACGAAACGGTCAATCTACAACGCTAGCAAGTACAGTACTACCAAATTGTGCAACCAACAAAAAAGTCATTTATTCATCAAGCAATAAAAACGTGGCAACTGTGAATAGTGCTGGAGTTGTAAAAGCTAAAAATAAAGGCACAGCCACAATTACGGCTAAAACTAAGAATAAAGGTAAAACAGATAAATTAATCATAACGGTGAATTAAGCTAACTAAAGCTAGCCTCAAAGGATTGAGGCATTTTACTTGTAGGATCTCAGGCTTCTACTTCTTTGGAGTGGGTATGAAAAAATTAAATTTACACGGCAAGTGGGTTATTGGTACTAGTTTACTCATCGTCATCAGTTGTTATGTTTGCATAATAAAAACAAACGATAATGGGCAGATTTATAAAGAAACCCCTGTACAAATGGACATCGAAATAAAAGATACAAAGCAATCAAAAATAGCAATTAATCCTATTACTGCACGTGCAATAGACTTTGAAATAGAACAGCCAACATATACGACCATACTTAATAAAGCATTGTTAATAAAAGACACAGAATTACGTATAAAAACCATAAGCAATCATTTACTTAATTGGGCCAAAGAAGCGCCATATGAATGTGTCTATTGGCTGGATGATCAATATAAAACTCCGGAACAAACTTTATACATAAGCAAAGTAATACACTTTTTAATTGCAGAGAATTTACCGGTAGCTGGAAACATTATTTCAAACTTTGAAGCACTTCACTCTGATCTAAGTATTGTAGACGACTACTTAAGTACCCAAGTAGCAGTATCACCCTATGAGGGACTTGAATGGTTGAATAGTTTAAATAATAACGAAGTTAAACAAGAGGCAGAATTAAGACTTTTACAAAATTGGGCTGTAATAGACCCAACACAATTATTAAATTACCTTGAGGTACACACTGAGATACCAGCTAACAAACGTACTATTATTCAGCACCAATTAGCGCAAGCATTCATCGAAAAAAACTCACAGCAAATACAGGATGAGTTTTACAGTTACCCTCCATTATTTCAACCTAGCCTAGCTTATTCTGTAATTAGCCAATGGCCAGAACACAAGCTAAGTGATGCTCGGGAGTGGATATATATGTTAGAAGGGGAGCAATCGAAGTTTTACGCTATAAAAAGCTATATTGACTATACCGGATCTTCCAGCGTAAACGTGAACGAATTAATTGAGCAAATCCGTAGCCCTAAATTACGCGCACGTTTGCTTGAAAGATTACAATAAAGCATAAAATAAAAAAGTATTATAAACATAAAGGTAGTATGTTTTTAAATGTGTTCAATGTATTATTTAACGCTATAACATAATCTTTTACGTTATTACTAGATAGCGTACTACCTAAAGGCAATTAAATGGAAAAATCAGAAAAGTTTAGGCATATAGCAGCACACTTATTAAGTAAAAGAGAGAGTGGTAATGGTGCATCAGATTTCCCTGAAGGTTTAACGCTTGACTCGATTGAAGACGTTTTAGCCATTCAAAAATTAATGATAAAGCTAAATGATGAGACCGTTTTCGGTTGGAAATGTATGCTTCCATCGGATGATGGCACGATAACCCTAGCGCCGCTTTTAGATGCACCTGTTAAATCTATGGGGCGTTGTGCTCTTTTTACAAAAAATAATAAAGCGCTCATTGAGCCAGAAATTGCATTTGTGCTAAACAAAGACCTAGCACGCTATGGAGAATATAAAGATGAGGAAATAGATAATGCTATCGGTAGCGCCCATTTAGCGTTGGAGCTTATTCAAAACAGATTTCCAGTGGGCTACCAAGCAACACACTATGAAAAACTGGCAGATGGATTATCTAATCAAGGTGTTTATTTAGGCCCTAAAGTAGATGTTAAAAAAGCATACGAGAGCAGTGATATACATATTACTGTTAAGCAAGGCGGTAGGAAGTCAAACCATGTTGGTAAACACCCAGCTCACTTGCCACAGGAGCCACTTTATTGGGCTATAAATTTCTTAACGGCTAATGGATTTGAATTAAAAACAGATCAAATTTTCATTACCGGTTCTTATAACGGCGTGATGGAGTTAGATATAAATGAGATAACGTCAATTAAATATGAAGGTTTAGGCGAGTTTAAAGTCGAATTTTCATGTTGATACACTGAGGTTCTGTAGGTTAGCAAACGCTTTTAAATTACGTTGTATAGCTAACCTACACGTGTATTTTGATTTTACGGTATACAAAATTCAAATTATTTAAAACTCAAACGTAAAACCAAACTCTCTTAATTTTTCATATACGTTTATGTCAAAACGGTACAATGTAGCAGCTCTATGGGCTACGTTGGTTTGTTTTTCTTTGCAGTTTATTAATAAGTTCATTTTTTGAAACTTACGTCTAAAGTTAGGCTTATCGAGTGATTTATTTAAAATCGACTCGTAAATTCCTTGTAGCTCAAGCAGGGTAAATTTTTCTGGGAGTAGGCTAAAACCAATAGGCTCGTGTCTTACTTTATAGCGTAAATAATCTAAGCCGCTTTTTAAAATATCGGCGTGGTCAAACATTAAAGCCGGCACATTATTTACATCAAACCATTCACACTCTAAAGCATTGTCGCCACTCACAAGGTTGGTTTCTTCAAAGCGAACGAGCGAATAATAAACAATAGTGATAATACGTCTAGCAGGGTAGCGGTCTACGTTACCAAATGCACCTAACTGATCTAAATACAGGTTTTCAACACCGGTTGTACTTTTAACGACACGAAGTGCGGCTGAATCTAGGTTTTCATTCTTTCGAACCCAATGACCAATTAAACCCCACTGGCTTGTTGCAAGGCCGCGGTTATATTTAACCAGCAACACCTTTAATTTACCTTCATGAATAGCAAATACAATATTATCTACGGTTAGATTACTAATACAGTCATCAGGAATCGATTCTTCGTCGATGTTGTTAGAAATGCTTGATGTTTTATAGTGCATAAATTACTCAGCCAAAGCTATACGTAGATATTGTTATAAAGACTATTAAGGGTATATAAAAGGTGGGTAAAGCGCAAATAAAAAGCTTTTATAATTCCTATTTAAAACAATCACATCTATTTAATTACTCACTTCATAAACTGTACCTGTTTTTACGCGTTCACGCCGATATTCGACTTTGGTTTGGTATTGGTTTTTTATTGAACGGATAATACCTTTGTATGTTAGTAAATTTAACGGCTAATTAGCGTCGTGTATTAAATACATTACTAGAAAATTAAAAATGTAACATAAATGTTTACATGCGCTAAAAATGCATATAGTATTTTTGACTATATCGATTTGCATTGAAAATTGAGCACACATGAACAACACAAAACACACACTCACAATTAAAGAAAAAATAGGGTACGGCCTTGGTGATACGGCCAGTAATATTGTATTTCAAATGGTCGCTAACTTTATGTTGATATTTTATACCGATGTTTACGGTTTATCTGCAGCCGCTGCGGGTACCTTATTATTAGCGGTTCGTTTATTTGATGGAATTACCGACCCAATAATGGGCAGTATTGCCGATAGAACGCGCAGCCGTTGGGGCTCTTACCGACCATATATATTATTTTTAGCCGTGCCTTACGGTGTGTTTGCTTGCTTAGCATTCATAACTCCAGATTTTGATTCTACGGGCAAGCTTATATATGCTTACTTTACTTACGGGCTTTTAATGACGTGTTATACCGCCATTAATATACCGTACGGCGCACTTGGCGCAGTAATGACAAACGACCCTAAAGAGCGTGCATCGCTTCAGTCATATCGATTTGCAATGGCAATGGCTGCACTGCTTGTAATTGTATGGGCTTTGCCTAAGCTGGTTGCTTTTTTTGGCGACGGTGACGATGTAGTAGGTTACCCGCTAGCAATGGTGTTTTTAGGCGGACTTGCTGCGGCTTGTTTTTTACTGTGTTTTAAAATGACCAAAGAAACCAAACAAGTTAAACCCGTGCAAAGTAAAAAGAATGCCTTCCTTGAATTTTTAAGCTTATTTAAAAACGATCAATGGGTTGTTATAGCCGTTATAAGCCTTGCAACATTAATATTAATTGGCGTTAGAGCCTCAGTAGCACCGCATTATATTAAGTACTACGTAGGAGAAGCCTCACTTACTTCTAACTTTTTAACACTCTCAGCAATTGGCTCAGTACTCGGCGCTGTGTCTACCAACTTTTTAACCAAATTTATTGAAAAGAAAACGCTATTTATAGTCGCTTTAGTGGTCGTAATTATTTCTCACAGCATGTTTTACGTACTTGAGAGCGACGCCATAGTCACCATTTTTATTGTCTACTTTATTGCTAACTTTGCTCACATGATAATTACCCCAATCATGTTCTCAATGGTGGCAGATACGGTTGATTACGGCGCATTAAAAATTGGCCGTAGATTAACTGCAGTTACGTTTTCGGGGCATTTATTAGCAATAAAATTAGGCTTTGCAATCGGCGGTGCGATTGCTGGCTGGATATTATCAGGGTACGCATACGTGCCTAATCAAGAACAATCAGAACACACGTTATCAGGCATTTTACTCGCCTTTGCTGGCATTCCAGTAATTTGTACCGTGGCATGTTTAATTTTTATAACACGTTACAAACTTACCGAGCCTGAAGTAAAGCGCATTCAAACGCAGCTGGCTGATAACAAAACCATAAACTAATTTAGCAGCCCACTTTGCACCTTTTAAAAGTATAAAGTGGGCAGGCAATACTAGGAGTAAAAATGCAAAATACAGCGCAAGCAGCACCCCCATCTAATGGATTAAGTGACGCTGAACTTAAACAGTTAAAAGACTTACAACGAGCCAACTCGTTAATACAAAATCATAATGTGTTAGTTGATCACATGTATACCGCCGATCCGTCTGCGCATGTGTTTAACGGCAAAGTGTATATTTATCCATCGCACGACATTGAATCAAAAAATGAAATTAATGATAACGGCGACCACTTTGCAATGCGCGACTACCATGTGTTTTCCCTTGACGAAAGCTCAGGCAAAGCCATAGACCATGGCGTAGCACTTTGTGTAGATGACGTAAAATGGGCAAGCAAGCAAATGTGGGCACCCGATGCAGCGCATAAACTTGGTCAGTATTACCTTTATTTTCCGGCGCGTGATCAGCAAGGTATTTTCAGAATTGGCGTTGCAAAAAGTGACAGCCCAACAGGTCCATTCAAAGCAGAAGATGATTACATTCAAGGGACGTTTAGTATCGACCCAGCTGTATTTGAAGATGACGACTCAAGCCATTATTTGTATTTTGGTGGCTTGTGGGGCGGGCAATTACAAAATTGGCAAACGAGCGAATTTAACAATGAAGACACCTATCCCAAAAATGGTGAACCTGCAATCCCTGCGCGTGTAGCAAGATTATCTGAAGATATGATCAGCCTAAGCGAAGACGTAAAAGAAGTTGTTGTACTCGATGAAAGCGGCTCGCCAATTACAGTGTGCGATAATAACCGCCGCTTTTTTGAAGGCCCTTGGGTACACAAACACAACGGTGTTTATTACTTTTCGTACTCAACGGGCGATACGCACAAAATTGTATACGCAACAGGCGATAACCCATACGGACCATTTACCTATCAGGGCGTTATTTTAAACCCGGTACTAGGTTGGACCACGCATCACTCAATTGTTAAACACAATGGTGATTGGTTTTTATTTTATCACGACAGCACGTTGTCGGGCGGACAAACCCATTTACGCAGTATGAAAATGGCTAAGCTTGAGCACGACTCAAACGGAAAAATTCAAACAATAAGCCCATATGAACACGCTTAATAAAAATAGTTACAAACAATGCAAATTATCTGCGTAAGCACCGCTACGGCTTTTATTTGCATAAAAAAGATATAGTCAATATGACCATTAATTTTTATTGTTAATGGTCAAAATAAGAGGAAGCTGAGGACATATGACAAAATGAAAATATTTTAAAGCAAAAAATTAGCACAAAGAATTAGCATAAACGTGCTGTTATTTAACGGTTTTTAGTTAAGTAGCACATGTTTAAAACTGGTTGTGGTCTTTGTAAAACGTTTAAAACATACACACACAATAATTATTTATTGACCGTAAAATGAAACAAATAGTTTACAATTATGTTTCGAGTAATTCTTAAAGTCTTGCAGTACGTCAATAATAATTAAATAAGAAAAAGGCATCATGATGTTTAAGAAAAAGATAATTTCAACAGCCATACTCGCTGCAATGGGTACCGTTACGCTTCCTCACCAAAGCTACGCTGCCGAAACTGTTGCCGATGAAGATGTAGAAATAATACAAGTAACCGGCATTAGAGGTTCATTGCAACGCTCTATGGATGTTAAACGCGATTCTTCTGGTATTGTCGATGCAATTTCGGCTGAGGATATGGGGAAATTTCCTGATACCAATCTTGCTGAATCGTTACAACGTATTACCGGTGTATCAATTGATAGAGCGGGCGGTGAAGGTAGCCGCGTAACAGTCCGTGGATTTGGACCTGCTAATAACTTAATTACTATTAATGGTCGTCAGCTTCCTAATACAACAGGTGACCGCACATTTGATTTTGCAAATGTCGCATCTGAAAGCGTATCGGGCGTACAAGTTTATAAAACATCAGACGCAAGTGTTACCTCAGGTGGCATTGGCGCAACTATAAACTTAACAACAAATAGACCTTTAAATAGCCCAGGTATAAAAGCATCGTTTGGCGTAAAAGCTGTAGACGATCAATCAACCGACGAGGGTAGCATTACACCAGAGGTAAGCGGTTTATATTCGCAAACATTTGGGGATGACAAGTTTGGTATTTCGATTTCAGGTAGCTACCAAGACCGTGAAAGCGGTATGCAGCAGTTTATTCAAGATCAAGGCTACAGAGCATCTGATTACACAAATACAGGATGGGGCGGTGTACCTGCAGGCGCAGAAGGCGGAGCAAACAGACCTATATCAGGCATTTACTCAAACCCGCAACAACCACGTTATGTGTTTGAAGAACGTCAACGTGAACGTGTAAATGGTCAGTTGGTATTTCAATATCAGCCTGTTGAAAACATTACAGCAACCCTTGATTACACCGGCTTTAAAACAACCGTTGAAGAGCAGCACACTGACGCCTCAGTTTGGTTTAACTACGCTGGCGACAGAAGTGAATCTGTTTGGGCGGGCGAGCCTAACGCGTACCCACTCATTTACTCAGAAATTTATGACATCCAAAGTGATGCCGATTTCCGCGATACGTCGCTTACGGTAGGTTCTTGGGGTCGCGAAGAAAAAACAGATTCATTAGGCTTTAATTTAGAGTGGACAGTGTCTGATCAACTTAACCTAGAGTTTGATCACCACAGTTCAAAAGCCTCAATGAAAGCAACTGATCCACGCCACGGTACACGTAACAATATTCAGTTACCATCTTACACACGTTCACGTACCGGGCTTGATCTAACCGGCGACTTACCCGGTATTGCTATTGGTAACATTGAAAATTTTACCCCAGAAACCATGCGTTTATCGGGTAGCTGGTTTGCAAACGACAAATACGATTCAGAAATCGATCAAACGCAAATTTCAGGTAAGTACTTTTTTGACGACAGTTTAAGTATTGATTTTGGTGTTGCAGTTAATAAAGTAAACAACCATTATCGTCATACACAAGTGCAGCGCCCAGATTGGGGTGGAGTTGGTGTTGAGGGCGACTTTGCTGATATCGATTGGCGCCAAGATACTATTTTAGATAAGTTTCAAGCTAAAGCGGGTAACTTTGAAGGCACTGCAACACAAGGCGAATACGATTTATTTAATACAATCTTTTTTGCTGACTTTGATGCGATTGTAAATGCAGCAGAGTACGCAGATCCTATTGCCAACGTAGATAACCTTTATGGTGATTGTAAAGCAGCCGACGGCGCAGCGGCAGGACCAAACGGCGAAGGACAATTTTGTGCTTCAACCGACTGGGATGCAGCAACAAACCGCTTTACTGAAGAAAAAACGCAATCTGCTTTTGCACAAGTAAACTACAAAGGTGAATTGAGCGGCATGTTCTTTGACCTGCAAATTGGCTTACGCTACGAAAAAACAGACGTATTTTCTAAAGCAACCGCACCAGGTTACAGCCGCGTAGAGTGGAACGAAGATACAGCCACATCAGTAACCGGTGTTACCGGTATTGAAACGCTAAGCCAATCGGCAGATTACAGCCAGTTCCTGCCAAATATTAACTTTAATATTGAAGTTGTTGAAGATGTAATGATCCGTGCAGCAGCGAGTAAAACTATTTCAAGAGCGGGCTACGGTCAGCTGCAAGGCGGTACAACTATTAATACCGGTGGTAGTTTAAGTGGTTATTCGGGTGGCTCTGGTAATCCAGGTCTTAAACCGCTTGAATCAATTAACTACGATTTATCAAGTGAATGGTATTACGACGAAGGAAGCTATATTTCGTTTGGTTACTTTAAAAAAGACGTAACAAATTGGATCACTACAGGCACTATCGACTCAAATATATTTAACTTATATGACCCATTAAATGGTGAAAAATTTAGAGCTGCATCAAGTGCACTAGGTGGTAATGCATCTAACGAAGACATCAGAAATTACATTTTTGAAAACTTTGCTGATGATCCAAATGTGCAGCCTAATTTTGATGAAGATGGTGAATTAGACGGTGGCACAATTGTTGGTGACCCAGACTCAGATGATCCAATTAACTTTAGAATAAACGTGCCTGTAAATGGCGACCAAGAATACACTATTGATGGCTTTGAATTTAATATTCAGCATTTATTTGGTGAGTCAGGTTTTGGCGGTATTTTTAACTACACTATGGTTGACTCAGGCCTTGAATACGACAACGACTCACTAGAGGATACAGAAGCACTAGTAGGGTTAAGTGACACGGCAAACGTGGTGTTCTTTTACGATAAAGAAGGCTTACAAGCGCGTATTGCGTATAACTGGCGCGACTCGTTTTTAAATGAGCGTCGTGTAAATGGCGATTTAACCGCACCAATTTACACCGATGAGTATTACCAAATAGACTTTAACGTAAGTTACGAAGTACCAGCAGTAGAGGGATTTACCGTATTTATTGAAGGTATAAACATTACTGACGAGTACGTAACATCGTACGGGCGTAAGCAAGAGCTAATTTATAACATCACTCAAACTGGCTCTCGTTATGGTTTAGGTGTTCGTTATAATTTTTAATAAATTACCCTAGTAGCAACCTTATAAAAGCCGCATTTTGCGGCTTTTTATTTGCCTAAATTAACCTAGTAATAATAATACTCAGCTGTTATAGTCAATGTGAATTTAACTTATTTGTTACATTTAACTCGTAACAGTAAGTAAAGGCACACAACAACAATTGGAGCACACAATCCATGGCCAATCATGCATTATTAAATAATGTTGAGCATCAGCATTTAAAAATAAACCCTGCACGCAGCACACTCTTAGGTGACGGGGTTTGGTATAGCGAAACATTTGTGAGCGAATTTAGAGTCGCTCAAGCACATTATCCAATATTTTTTACCAAGGACGATACAACAAATACATTTTCGCCGGTGTGTTTGTACGGCATAAATAAAGACGAAAATTTATTTTTAGTAAACCAGCAATGGCAAGCACACTACATTCCGTTAAGTATGCAGCGACTGCCTTTTGCTATTGCTACTCAAAATACAATGCAAAACGGTGTAGCAACGCAAGAGCGCATGCTTAGTATTGATTTAGACTCGCCAAAAGTATCAACAAAGCAGGGTATTAACTTATTTTTAGAACACGGCGGGAATAGCGATTACCTCGAAAACGTAATAAATGTGCTCGACAACCTGCATCATGGTTTACAACAAAACCAGCCCTTTATTAAAACCTTAATTAAACATGGTTTACTTGAGTCGGTATCCCTAGAGCTTGATTTAGTAAACGGGCTTAAACATAACTTACTCGGCTTTTACACCATAAACGAAGACACGCTTAACCAACTAAGTCGCGATGCAATTGCGCAGCTGCACTCACAAGGGTATTTAGCGTGTATATACATGGTCATTGCCTCGCAAGTACATGTACGTGATTTAGTCGCGCTTAAAAACGAGCAACTTATGCTACAAAAGCACGCTGTATAAGTGCTTAACTATGGAAAATTTAGAAAATAAAATTCAAACGCTTAATGGCTTAACTCCCAGCACGTTGCCTAAAGAGTTTTTAAACTCGTCTGTGCCTATTGTACTAAAAGGGTTTGTAAGCGATTGGCCCGTCGTTATTGCCGCTAAAAAATCTGATGCAGATGTAATTGATTATTTAACACCGTTTTACGAAGGTTTTTTAGTTAACACTTGCACAATACCCGCCAGTCAAAGCGGGGTTGTAGGGTATAACCCCGATATGAGCGGTTTTAACTTTACTAATCAACAAGCGGCATTTATTAATGCGCTTGAGCAAATAATGCAAAGTGCAAATAACCCACAAGCCGACACTTTATACATTGGCTCTACTAGCATTGCACAGTGCTTACCTGGTTTGGTTAATCACTGCCAAGTTAACGCATTAAACGAAGGCTGTTTATTTAATGTATGGGCAGGCGGAAAAGTTACCGTACCAGCACATTACGACGTAGCGCAAAATTTAGCATGTTGCGTTGCAGGTAAAAGGCGTTTTACTTTATTTGCCCCCGATCAAATAGACAATTTATATATAGGTCCGCTTGATAAAGCACCCGGTGGTCAGCCAATAAGCTTAACCACTACAACTGCACCTAACTTTGAGCAGTTTCCTAAGTTTGAGCAGGCAATAAAAGCGGCAATTACCGTTGATCTTGAAGCCGGCGATGCCCTTATATTGCCCAGCATGTGGTGGCACCAAGTAGAGGGGCTTGGCAGCTTAAATATACTGTTTAATTATTGGTTTAAAAATACGCCTGCGGTTTATGGTCAGCCTACTAATGCGTTGCACCTTGCTATTTTAAACATACGTAATTTACCAAAGCATGAGCGCGCAGCATGGCAACGTTTGTTTAATTACTACGTATTTTCCGATAACGAATTTACTCACATCCCAGAGCCTGCACAGGCTATTTTAGCAAAGCCAATGGATGAGCTTGCAGCGCGTAAATTAAGAGCCGAATTACAAAATAAATTAAGACGCTAAGCGTACTTGTAAGGTTTGAAATATGAATCAAAATGCAATTAAAAAAATAGTAATAGCAGGGGGCGGCACCGCTGGTTGGATGTGCAGCGCTGCAATGGCAAAGCTGCTAGGTAAAAATATTGAAGTGTGCTTAGTTGAATCCGATTTAATTCCTACCGTAGGGGTCGGGGAGTCTACTATCCCTACGCTGCATATATTTCATGATTTACTAAAAATCAGCGAATCAGAATTTATGGCAGCCACTAACGCCACGTTCAAATTAGGCATATCGTTTGAGGGTTGGAAACAAAACCAGCAAAGCTACTTTCACTCATTTGGTTATGTCGGGCAAGGCTGTTGGGCTGCAGGTTTTCAGCACTTTTGGCTAAAAGGTATGCAACAAGGTGTTGCAGCCGATATTGGCGACTATTGCACAGAGCACGTAGCAAGTCGCTTGGGTAAATTTGCCGTAGTACCGAATCAAGACCGTAACCATGCTTATCAGTTAGATGCCGGTTTGTACGCTAAATTTTTACGAAATTTTGCAGAGCAAAACGGCGCTAAACGTATAGAAGGCATGATAAGCAAAGTTAATTTAGAGCCCACCAATGGCTTTATAAAATCGCTTACTTTAGGTGACGGGCAAATTATTGAGGGCGATTTATTTATAGATTGCACCGGCTTTAAAGGTTTATTAATAGAGCAAGCGCTACACACCGGATACGAAGATTGGAGCCATTGGCTCCCGTGCGACAGCGCAGTAGCAGTACAAACAGAATTAGTAAGCCCAATTGTGCCATACACGCGTGCAATGGCACATAAATGTGGTTGGCAGTGGCAAATACCGCTGCAAAGCCGCCGTGGTAATGGTTTTGTGTTTTGCAGTAAATACATGAGCGATGATGAGGCAAAAATAGCGCTACTCAATAACGTAGAAGGCAAACCTATTAATGAGCCGCGCGTTATTAAATACCGCACCGGTACACGGCGTAAACATTGGAACAAAAACTGTGTGGCTATTGGCTTAGCAAGCGGTTTTATTGAACCGCTGGAGTCAACCAGTATTCATTTAATTCAGCAAAGCATTATTAGATTAATGCAAAACATGCCAACCAAAGCAATCGAGTCGTGCTATCAAGATGACTTTAATAACAAAATGCGCTTTGAAGCCGAAAACATTCGCGACTTTATTGTGCTTCATTACCATGTGACGCAGCGCACCGACAGCGACTTTTGGCGTTACTGTAAAAATATGCCAATTCCAGAGTCGCTTGCCAAACGCATTGAGCTATTTAAGCAAAGCGGGCATGTATATAAAGCAGATCAAGAGTTATTTGGCGAAGCATCGTGGTTACAAGTTATGTTAGGGCAAGGGCTAATGCCACAAAATTATCACCCCATTGTAGATAGCATGAGCGATGATGAGTTAAAACGCTTTTTAGAGTCAATAAAAAATCATGTGGCTAAAAAAGCAGATAGCTTACCGAGCCACATTGATTTTACTAATTATTATTGCAAGGCTAAGTAAGTATTATGCTAACACTTGGCAATAACTTACAGCCGCAATATGAGTTTATAGGGCAAGAGCAAACGCCAATTATTATAATTGACAACTACCTGAGCGAGCCGCAAAAACTTATAAACCTAGCGCAAAATGCTGCTCAAAGTAATGGGGAGTTTAAACCCGACGAACTCACTCAATACCCAGGTTTACGCATGCCGCTTCCAAAGCAATGTGTGGTTGATTACTTAAAGCCTCTTATACAGGGGCTTTATAACGTATTTAATATTGGGAAAACACTTACCCCATACCCAAAAGATAATACCTTATCGTTAATTACTAAAACGGAGCGGCAGCTATCACCAATACAAACCTTGCCACACTTTGATACAAACGATCCAAACTTAATTGCCATTATTCATTATCTTGGAGGGGGAGCGCACGGCGGCACTGGATTTTTTAGACATAAAAAAACAGGGTTTGAATCAATAAGCTCAAAGCGCAAAAACACGTATTTAACATATGCTCAGAAATACCTTGAATTAGATAATGCAAAGCCTAGTTATTGCACCACGCAGCACAGTGAATTTGAGTGCTACAAGCACATAGAATATAAGCCAAATAGGCTTATTGTGTTTCCTGGATATTTGCTGCACACCAGTTTACTTAATACATCTACCGATATTTCGTCGTGTCCACAAACAGGGCGGCTAACGGCCAATATGTTTGTTCATTTTAAATAGGATTACTATGTCTTTTTCTTTACCTCGATTCGCATATAAAGGTTGGCTATTAAGCTTTGTTGTATTGGCGCTGAGTATGGCAACAGTGCAAAAAAGTCATGCTACAGGGTTTGATACCCTCCCTAAAAAGCAATTTAATGTGCTGCTATTTACAAAAACTGCAGGGTGGCACCATAAGTCGCAAACCGAAGGCGTTAAAGCGCTAGAAGGCTTAGCCGATAAGCACTTTTTTAACTTAATTTGGCACGAAGAAAGCCATTATTTTAACGACGATTACTTAAAAAATGTTGATGTAGTGGTATTTTTATCAACCACGGGCGATATTTTAAACCCAAAAGAGCAAGCCGCGCTTGAGCGATTTGTAAAAGCAGGCAAAGGCTTTGTTGGCATTCATAGCGCATCAGATACCGAATACGATTGGTCTTGGTACCAAAAGCTGGTGGGGCGCACCTTTAATATTCATCCTGTTATTCAAACTGGTGTATTAAGTAAAGTGCCTAATACTAACTTTATTGGCTTAAATCACATGCCGCAGCAGATGCTTTGGACAGACGAGTGGTACGAGTTTGGGCCAGAGCTCACTAAGTTAAACTACTTACTCACCGTTGATGAGCAAAGTTACAACCCAACTGCCGATTGGGGTAATAACAAAACAGGCTCGGGTATGGGGGCGTTTCATCCTATTTCGTGGTATCACAATTACGATGGCGGACGCTCGTTTTATACAGCCCTTGGGCATACTAATGCGGTGTATAGCAGTGAGTTTTTAACCGAGCATATTTATGGCGGAATTTATTGGGCTGCAACGGGTAAAGGATTAAAAAAGTAGTAATTAATAAATAACTAATAAATACGCTTTTTAGCACAATTCATGTCGATTCAGGATACTTTTTTAAGCGGCCTTTTATATTTAAGCATTTCTTAAGCACCTCACACATTTCTCTTAGTTTATAAAACAGATAAATAGTTTTGAGAACCTCTTGATCAAATGGTCAAAAAGACTATATTGAATTGCACGCTGTTATAATTCAAATAAAGAGGATAAACATGAAAGTATTTTTTAAAATAACAACTTTATTGTTAACACTAATAAGCTATCAATCACTTGCTGTATTTAATAATAACCCATCGAGTGTAGGCGCCGACAGTTCAGGAGCATACCGTAACCTCGCACAAGAAATGGGTAAAACAAACATACAACAAAAGGTGAATAGTACTTTTGACAATATGTTTGGCTATAACAATACACAACAACTTTACTACCCGTACACAGAAAACGGTGTTTATAAAGCACACTACATAAAAGCAATTAACCCTGACGAGGGTGATGATATAAGAACAGAAGGGCAATCGTGGGGAATGACCGCTGCTGTCATGCTTAATAAACAAGAAGAATTTGATAACCTATGGCGCTTTGCAAAAGCGTATCAAAAAAATCCAGACAACCACCCTGATGCTAAAAAACAAGGCGTTTACGCGTGGAAACTAAAGCTTAATCAAAACGGCTTTGTTTATAAAGTAGATGAAGGCCCCGCTCCGGATGGCGAAGAGTACTTTGCTTTTGCACTACTTAATGCCTCCGCTCGTTGGGGTAATTCGGGGGAGTTTAACTACTACAACGATGCAATTACAATGTTAAACACAATTAAAAATAAGCTGATGGAAAACCAAATAATCCGCTTTTCGCCTTATTTAGATAACTTAACAGACCCTTCTTACCATATACCTGCGTTTTACGACTACTTTGCTAATAACGTAACTAACCAAGCAGACAAAACTTACTGGCGACAAGTAGCCACAAAAAGTAGAACCTTACTCAAAAACCATTTTACAAAAGTAAGTGATAATCCGCATTGGAACTTACCTACATTTTTATCGCGCTTAGATGGCAGCCCTGTTATTGGCTACATTTTTAACGGCCAAGCAAACCCAGGTCAATGGTATGAATTTGATGCATGGCGTGTAATTATGAATGTGGGTTTAGACGCGCATTTAATGGGTGCTCAAGCGTGGCATAAAAATGCAGTTAATAAAGCACTTGGCTTTTTAAGTTATGCAAAAACAAACAACAGTAAAAACTGTTACGAGCAAGTGTATTCGTACGGTGGTGCGCAAAACAAAGGCTGTGCAGGCGAAGGTCAAAAAGCCGCGAATGCAGTAGCGTTACTTGCTTCAACAAATGCTGGGCAAGCAAATGAATTTTTTAACGAGTTTTGGTCTTTATCGCAACCAACCGGTAGCTACCGTTACTACAATGGTTCGCTGTATATGTTAGCTATGCTGCATGTATCGGGCAATTTTAAGCTTTATAACAACACGTTTAATTAAAATAACGGTGCTTAAGTAGCAAAAACCTAAGTAGTAAAAGCTTATGCAGCAAAACCTAGATAATAAAAAACCGGTGTAACCAAGTTACACCGGTTTTTGTGCTTAACTAATAAACTTAACTTTCTCTTTAATACGTTGCTTAACTAATTTAACTAATTAGCCAAACCAGCTATTTTTACATCAAGTGTAAATAACCCCTTAGCGGTAGTTATTAATAACGTTTTTCGGTTTTTACCACCAAAGGCAAGGTTGGTTACATTAGGGCCAAGTTCAATTTTATCGATAAACGCGCCACTTGGCGTGTAAATATTAATAACGCCTTTGCTGTGGCTACTTACGTAAATATTGCCAGCGGAGTCTACTTTTATGCCATCGGGCGAGGTTACTTTAATAAAGTCTTCGCGTGGTGAAATATCACCGTTTTCATCAATAGTGTATTTGCTGACGCGGTTACTAAAGTCGCCAATATAAAGGGTACGTTGATCGGGCGAGAGCGCAACACCGTTGGGCTTTTCAAGCGTAGCGTCAATTAAACTAAGTGTGCCCGTATTACTTAACTTATACACGCCGGTATAAGGCATTTGTTGAGTGCGTTCGCCTATTTGCCAGTTAGGATCGGTAAAAAATATATCGCCATTTTTATGCATAGTCATATCGTTTGGCGAGCTAAAGCTTAGCCCATCAAATTCGCTAACTATTACGGTATTAGTTTTACTTTTTATATTAATTTTAGAAAGCGACTGCGTACTATGGTTAAGCGTATAGAGGCTCTCTCCTTTGGCATACAATCCGTTTGTACCACTGTGTTTTAAATAAGTGGTGAGAGTATTGGGCAGCACTAATTTATAAATGGTGGAATCAGGGCCAAGTGCTTGCGAGCTTGCAAAGTTCATTTCTGAAAAATAAAACGCATTGTCTTGGCTTGACCACGTTGGGCCTTCTAAAAATAAAAGCTCGTCACTAACAAGTGTGGGTTTTACGCCCTTTATTAATGGCGACTGCTCATTGCTTGGGTTGTTTACAGCGTTTAACAAAGGCGGGTTTTGAGGTTGTTGTGCCAGCGCTGCTTTATTAAAACAGAGCATTAATACAACTAAGCTTAGTATTTTTTTGTGTGTTTTTAGCATGGACGTTTACTCAGGTTTGTTTAATTTATAATTTAATGGTCATTTTGACTATATCATTTATTTTTTTCGTTGTATGATATTTATCGAAAATAATAACGATTCAACGGAGCACACACATGCATAAAAAACACACACTCAGCCTGCTTTTACTTGCAGGGTCATTAAGCGTAAACGCTGCACAAGACCAAGCTCTTAAAAACACCTTTGCAGACTCATTCAAAATGGGGGTTGCTGTAAACCAAGATATAGTGACAGGCAAAAACGCAGCCGCGCAGTCAATTATTGCTAAGCAATTTAATACAGTCACCCTAGAAAACGCCATGAAAGCAGAAGTAATTTACCCACAGCAAGGTAAGGTCGATTTTAGTGGTGCAGATGCGTTTATAGATTTTGCCAAGCAAAATAACATGTTTACCGTAGCCCACACCTTAGTGTGGCATAACCAAACGCCTGACTGGTTTTTTACAAATAGCAAAAATGAGCCAAATACCCCAGCACAGCAGCTTGAGCAAATGCGCAAACACATAGAGCTTGTAGCAGGGCGCTATAAAAACAAAGTAGATGCGTGGGATGTAGTTAACGAAGTGATTGCTGATGACGGCTCTTATCGCCCAACTGTGTGGGTTAACCGCGTTGGTGATGGCGATACGATGGTAAAAGCCGCGTTTAAATACGCCCAGCAGTATTCACCTAGTACCGAGCTTTACTACAACGACTTTAATGCATGGCGACCAGAAAAAAGAGACGGCATTATACGTATGATCAAAATGCTGCAAAAAGAAGGTATCCGCATTGATGGCATTGGCATACAAGCGCACTGGGGGCTTAACTTTCCTAAAATGCAATACATTGAACAAGCCATTGACGCATACGCCGCACTGGGTATAAAAGTGATGATCACTGAGCTTGATATAGACGTGCTGCCTTTAACAAAAGAAGGGCAGATTACCGGCACCGATATGATGAAACCGCAGTTTCAGCTAGAAGAGTTTGAAACCTACCTCGACCCATACAAAAATGGCTTGCCAAGCGACGTAGAGGCGCAATTAAACGCCCGTTATAAAGCCTTGTTTGAACTGTTTTACGCAAAGCGCGACAAGATAGACCGCGTAACCTTTTGGGGATTACACGATGGTATGTCGTGGAAAAATGACTACCCAATCCCAAACAGAACAAACTACCCATTACTATGGGATCGTAATTTAAACCCTAAGTCAGTTATTAAAACAATTACTGAAGTAGTTCAGTAAATCGCATTGTGTAGTCAAAGCCGAGTATTTTTAAATACTCGGCTTTTTTTGTTTGCAAATTTTTATATGGAGGCAAATAAAAGTCATTTTACTAAGCGATGAGCTGGTAAACCTTGATCTTACATAAGTAATACAAGCACACGTATCACTTACACCTTCTATTTAATTATTTTTATCAGACTCAAATCAAACTCAAAGCATACTCAATATGAAACGGGTCAAATTTTAGCCTTGATCCTTATTGTTAATTGGACTATAACGGTGTTGGTTTTAGGTTAATTTTATGATTGCATATTCACACACACGATATAAAACAATAAATTTTAATTTAAACCTTAACTATAACTTTATGATTTTAAATTTATATTTGTACCGTTGTACAAAGTAAATATTAACGTTTGAAGAGATATTAAAATAATAAATATAAATGACTGTTTGTTTTTCTAATTAGTTGTAGTCATATTGAATAATAGCTTTTGATGATGCAGTAGAAATACTCTTATCATATTTTATTCACTCAAATGGCTTTACTGCACCTAGTTTAAAAACAACTCATTTATTGCTTTAGTCTAAGGAATAAAAAATGAATAAATCGATTTTTCGTAACACCGGATTAGTGACCTTAGTATCACTATTAATGGCGTGCGGGGGGGATAATAAAGATACACCGGTGCCTGAATCTATACCGGAAGTAGTAGCCCCTGATACTCCAGCGCCTGAAGCGCCAATAGCAGCTGAAATAGCAAATGGTGGGTTTGAAGAAGACACTACAGGGCAAACAACGCCCGTCGGAAATTGGGTATTTAGACCAGATCAAGAATCAAGCGCTACTTCTACTATAGAGATAATTGAATCGCAAGAAGGCGTTAATACTTACAAAGGCACCAAAGCAGCTGAGGTTATTGTTAATACATTGGGTGACAACCCATGGGGAATTGAAATAGCTTATGAAGACCTTCCTATCACTGGAGGTAAAAATTACGAGTTTAGTGTTTGGGCCAAAGGTGAAGAGGGAACCAGTGCCGATTTTTGGATTCAAACACCTGCGCCAGATTATGGTCAACTTAGCCTAGTAAAAGAAACACTCACAGGCGAGTGGCAAAAAATAACATTAACAGCCGCAACAGCCGAAGCTGACTCTTTAGTTAGGCTGGCAATTCACTTTTCAAAAGAAGAGAACATTAACAAGTCTATTTACCTAGACGAATTTTCAGGCTTTATTTTAGACGATGTACCAGCAGAAGAAATACCTGATGTTCAATACAGCGAAGTGACAGCACAAAGTTTAAAAGCATTAGCACCTAATTTTAATATTGGTGTAGCTGTTCCTGCGGGTGGATTTGGTAACAGCATAATAGACAGACCAGAGATTAAAACGATTATTGAACAACACTTTAATCAACTCTCTGCTGAAAACATTATGAAGCCTACCTATTTACAACCAACCCAAGGTGAATTTTTTTACGATGATTCTGATGAGCTAGTTAACTACGCCAAAGACAACTCACTCACGGTACATGGTCATGTTTTTGTGTGGCACTCGCAAATTGCACCTTGGATGCAAAGTTTTCAAGGTGATAAAGCTGCGTGGATAACCATGATGGAAAATCATATCACTCAAGTTGCCACTCATTTTGAAGAAGAAGGCGATAACGATACGGTAGTTAGCTGGGATGTAGTTAACGAAGCGTTTATGGAAAATGGTAAATACCGTGGTGAAAAAACCACAAACGACAGCGCCGACGAATCTGTGTGGTTTGAAAATATAGGTGCTGAATTTTTACCGTTATCCTATAAAGCAGCAAGAGCGGCCGACCCTGATGCCGACTTATACTACAACGATTACAACCTGATTTGGAATGCTGATAAATTAGATGCTGTTATCAATATGGTTAACGATTTTCACAACAATGGCGTGCCTATTGATGGTATAGGGTTTCAATCTCATATTTCACTTAACAGCCCTGATATTTCAACCATTCAGGCACACCTTCAAAAAGTGGTCGATATTCGGCCTAAAATAAAAGTGAAAATTACCGAGCTAGATGTTCGTATGAACAACGAAGGCGGCATTCCTCTAACTTACTTAACCAGTGAAAGAGCAGATGAACAAAAGCAGTACTACTACGATATTGTTAAAACATACCTAGAAACTGTACCTGAAGATCAACGCGGTGGCATAACTATTTGGGGCGTAATTGACGAGGATAGTTGGTTACAAAACTGGCCAGAGCCAACAACAGAATGGCCACTGTTATTTTTTAATGACTTTACTGCAAAGCCTGCCTTGCAAGGATTTGCTAATGCATTAAAAGAGCTAATTGAAGTAGCTGAGCCAGCACCTTCATCAGAGCTGTTAACTAATGGCGACTTTGAAGCCGGACTTGATTCATGGCAAGCCCGTGGTAGTGCAAGCATTACTTTAGATGCAACCCAAGCCCACAGTGGTAATAATAGCGCTTTAGTACAAGGGCGTACGGAAACGTGGAACGGTATTCAAAAAGATGTAAAAGGCTTATTTACAGCAGATAAAACCTATAACGTATCTGCGTGGGTTAAGTTATCTGACGACAGCACTACTGTGTCGCCAGGAATAAAACTAACGCTACAAATAGAGCACACTAGCACCGAGTACCTTGAGCTTACACCCGTCACTATCGTTAACGCGGGTGACTGGGTACAGCTTTCGGGCACTTACACACATTCAATCACAACGCAGGAAAGCGCCGCTTTACTTTATGTGGAGTCAAACGAACTGACTGCTGATTTTTATGTAGACGACGTATCGGTCACTTTGGTTGAATAATAAACCTACCTAAAAGTAATTAACCCCGGATTAAATAGTCTGTATTTTTTATACAGACTATTTTTTTGCGCGGGCTTTAATTGTTTATGCAGGATGCAGCAGGGTAATCAGCGTTGTCTTTTGAGGATTATATGCATGGTGTACCTTAATAAAATGCCACTCAATTCCAAGTAGAAAAAATTACTCATTGTCATGATATTACGATTGAAATAATTGTTTTTTTATTTTTAATTGAAGAAGCAATAATATATAAGGCAGTTTAATTATCTAGGAGTAAAACGTTGAAACCTGCAATTTATCTTGATTTGATAGCAAAATCATCAGAAATTAGCAGTGGAAACTGTATTTTTAAAGAGGCAATTGAAATACACTTAACTTTAAACATATTTGTACCCAAAATTATGTTCTTAATAAGGATGTTTAGTGAAAAAAATAACAGAAAAACAACGTCGATGCGATGTCAGAAGAATCATTTATGAGCGGAACGGTCATCCTAGTTCAAATAAAATGAGAAATGTTTCTGAGAGGGAGCAACAATGTAATGCATCTGTTTGGCAAGATGTAAATGAATGGGTCTCAAAAGAAATTGGCGACGGGCTAAAAGTTACCAATGATATGAGGGGGAAAAAGCTAAAGTATAATGGGCTTGTTATTCATTTACCTGAAACGATGAACTTCTCTAATAATCAAGATGAAACAGTTCAGTGCTTAACTGCAATAAGAAAGTTAGTTTCTGTTTTTGAAGTTTATAAATCTAGAAAAATCCCTCACAAAGCATATAAGCTGAGAAGTGTTAATTTTGATTCTTTGGCCAGTATCTCAACATCGGCAGCCCTTGTGCTTACTGCTGAAGTGTCAAAATGGAATATTTCGATCAAGAAAAAATTAAAACCACAGGTTGAAAAATGGCACGAAGATATATATATACAGTTTGAACAGTTAGGATTTTTTGATCTTTTTAATAATAAGCCTGAAAAATCAGTTATTTCTCAAAAAAGTTCTCCCGACGTAGATTTTGTAAGATATGTTCGAGGTCAATGTGGTAATTCTGATGAGGCTAAAGATAAGAAAAAAGAATTAAAAGCTGAAATTTCTAAACTTGTTGGTGCAAAAGTAGATAAGTGGACTATTTTGCATAGTGGTCTAACTGAAGCCGTAACAAATGTAACACACCATGCGTATCCAGGAAGTAAATCCTGCGAAGAAAAGTCTTGGTATTTAACAGGGTCTTTTAATAAATCGACCAATGAAATGAAAATTGCTTTTTATGATCAAGGCGTAGGTATCCCAAATTCTTTACCCGCATCAGAAATATGGGAAAAAGTGTTAACTTATTTTACTAAGCTTAATATTCCTTCAGTAGAGCATAAAAAACATGCAAGACTTCTAGAAGCTGCGGTTTCTATTGATCGAACAAGCACAATGCAAACAGATAGAGGGAAAGGTTTACAAGACTTATTAGAGTTTATTCGAGAAAGAAAAGCAGGTTATTTGTCTATCTTAAGTTATCATGGACTCTATAAATGTTGGATTGATAAAGGTAAAGAACAATCAAAAACTATAAGTATGGAAAGGCCTCTAAATGGTACACTTATAGTCTGGAACGTAAAACTTAGCTAATGGCATATTTAAAATGAAGACTCTATTTATTGGCAAGCAATTCTCAGATGATCCAGCTGGAAGGTATTACACTGATGGAGATGGTAATGGTGAAGAATTTAGAGAAGAAGTTCTAAAACCAATTTTAGCTGCAGGAAAACCTTTTAAAATCAATATAGATGAAAATGTCGAGGGTTACGGCTCTTCATTCTTAGTTGAAGCATTTGGAGGCTTAGTCAAACATGGTTACTTTGATAAAGAGTATATTAAGTCAAAAATTGAGGTGGTTTACCAAGATACTGATTTCGAATTCTACGCAGATAAAATTTATAAGTATCTCGATGAAGCTAAATACAACTCGATGAAATATATCTCATCTAAAAAAGCAGCAGTCGATGAAAAAAGATACAATGATTCGATTGATAAAAATTTCATAAAAGAATTCTTGTAGGTAAATAGTATGAGTTATACGGAAGTAACAAATACGAAGGATGTTGATAAAACTATAGAAAGTTTAATTAACGAAAATTATGATAATGAGATAATAACAACTGCAGATTCATTTACGGATCTTAAGCATTATCTTGAAGAAGAGCTTTGTGGATTAAATGAAAATATATCTAATTTAAATACTGCTTCTGTTGAAATAAAAAGAAATATGATTGATAAGGAATATTATCAATTATTCATAAATAAGTTAGATACTAGTTTTATTCAGTATTCTGAAAACCAAAAAGAAAATACATCAAAACTAGTTGAAGCAATCTCAAGTGTACCAGATGGTTCATATTCCCTTGCTATAACCTCAGGTGTGATAGGAGCCATCGTAGCTGCTATTGCAGCTTTATCTGTCAATTATGTTTATCAAAAATATATTAATAATGAAAATAAAAAATCACATTTTGCAGATATTTCAATTTCTATTTTGGATAGTTTTGAAAAAACAGCAATTTTATATTGGATTGAAGATAAAATTGCTGATGAAAAAGCTGATAACTATAATTCAAAGGAAATGGAGCGTTTAGAATTAAAAATAAAGTCTGAATTTACTGTGCTTAGGGCAAGTTTAGGTGAGTTTATTTCATCTTTGTCGGAAAAAGAATTTCAACAAAAAACTAAAGTAACTGAGATCATTGAAAAAGTTTACGACCTAGCTACTGGTAGTAGTTTTGAAACTGTAGATAAGAAATGTGATAAATCAATAGCTACAAAAATATCTACTCAAACGGCTAGGTTAAAATCTATACTTTTGAAGTTTTCCCAGCATACAAAATAAAATTCCGAAGAGCTAAACACTACTTGTAAAAAACAGCCTGATCTAATATCAGGCTGTTTATTTCCTCTAAAAGCGAAGCGTCTCTTAACCTCTTTGTGCATCATTCTCTGGTCTTTTTCACTTTCACTTAAAAAACCACTCAAAACTACTTAGCCTGATACCTCACTACCACAAACTTAAGTGGCACATCGCCGTTGTTATAAATACCGTGTAGGTCATTAGGGGCTGCAAATAAAATATCTCCGGTGCGTGCTGGTTGGCTTTTGCCATTAAGTGTCCAGGTACCTGAGCCCTCTAGAATCATTAAGTATTCTTCATCGGGATGCTGGTGGGCGGGATGTATTTCGTTATTAGGTTTAATAACCGCAACGCCCGTAATAGCGCCTTTGGTGAGTGGTGTATCGCCATAAAAGTAGGTATGAAAATCGCCGCCTTCGTAGTGACTAATGTGTGCGTCTTTTTGACTCACAATAGCTGATGTAAGTTGTGTGGGTTTATCTGCTGCGCTGACAGGTAATGCAGCAGTTAATGCGACCATTAATGCAAAAATGGCTACGGCTGTTAGTGATAAGGTGTTTGTTGTGTTTTTCATGTGTGTCCTTGCTAATTTATTTACTAATTATCTTGCTAGTTAGGTATGCAATTAAGAAATGTATGCTGTGTTATTTTTGTTCAGTCTATTTTAATAAAACGTTGTTGTCAAAAGGACTATATGGTGTTAAGTTTACGTTGCACACTAAAAAACACACAACAGGTACATCATGCATAAAAATAAACTTACGATTGCTATTTTATTAGGAATGTCGAGCCTTGCACTTGGCTGTAATGGCTCAGCAGAGCAAAGTAAACCGACATTAAAATCGCAAAAAGCGCCGGAGCAATTAACGCTTAAAGCGCAATTTAAAGACCACTTTAAAATTGGTACAGCGATTAGCCGCGACCAAGTGTTAGGGGCTTTGCCTGAAGATTTAAACGTAGCTAAAGCGCAATTTAATACTTTTACGCCAGAGAACTCAATGAAGTGGGAGCGTATACACCCAGAGCTTGAAACGTATGACTTTGAAGCTGCTGATGCGCTAGTTCAGTACGCACAAGAGAACAGCCAAGAATTAGTTGGGCACACATTAGTGTGGCATTCGCAAACCCCTGATTGGGTTTTTGAAGACGAGCAGGGCGAGCCGCTAACGCGCGATGCATTACTTAAGCGCATGCAAAACCATATTAATGCTGTTGCAGGGCGTTATAAAAACCGCATTTTTGCTTGGGACGTGGTAAACGAAGCATTAAACGAAGACGGCACACTGCGCGAATCTAAATGGAGCACCATTATTGGTGACGACTTTATAGAATACGCGTTTAAATACGCTAAACAGGCAGCACCTAATGCCAAGTTATATTACAACGATTACAACTTGTATAAGCCAGAAAAAAGAGCTGGTGCAATTGCGCTTATTAAAAATTTGCAAAGCAAAGGTATTCAAATTGATGGTATTGGTATGCAAGCGCATTACTCGCTTGATAACCCAGAGCTTTCGTTAATGGAAGACTCTATTTTGGCATACGCAGCCACTGGCATTGATGTGATGATAACCGAGCTTGATATTTCGGTATTACCGTTCCCTGAAGGTGAAGAGCAAGGCGCTGATATTTCGTTAGATATTGCCTTGCAAGAGCGCTTTAATCCATACCCAGATGGTTTACCTAGTGAAGTAAACACCCAGTTAGGCGAGCGCTATAAAGCCGTGTTTAACATACTTAAAAAGCATGACGATAAAGTAAGCCGCGTTACATTTTGGGGCATAAGCGATGCACGCACTTGGCGAAACGATTGGCCAATGCAAGGGCGCACCGATTACCCATTATTAATTGACCGTGAGCTTAAACTTAAAAGCTTTGTAAGCGATTTATAATCGCACTAAGTATTTAACCTCCCGCAAAGGATCGCTTAATAGCGATCCTTTTTTGGTTTACATAGTAGTTAAGCAGTAACTAATATGCGTTTGCAAAGGCACTTGTGGTGTTAAATAGCTAAATGGGAAGTGTGGGTTATTAGGGCTGTCGGGGAAAAATTGGGGTTCTAGGCATATACCGTCGTATGCATTAAACGGAGTTTTTAAATGCTGCCCTGTATAAACCTGAATGGCAGGGTAGTTAGAGAATACACTCAGCACTAGTTTTGTATCGGCGCTTGTAAGCTCTGCGTGTTGCTTATTGTTTTGCAGGTTAAGTGTTTGTTCGGTTACAAAGTTATGATCGAGCTTATCGGTTTTATTAAGCACCCGCGCATTTGTGTAGTCAAAAGTGGTATTTGCTACAGGCGTTATTAAACCTGTGGGAATGGCGTTTGTATCTACGGGGGTATAATGCGCGGCGGCCAGTTTTAATGTATGCCCTTGTGCGCTGTTAGTAATGCCATTTAAATTAAAATATGGGTGTGCTGTTGGCCCTGCAATGGTTTTTTTATTACTGGTAATTGTAAATTTAATATCAAGATTACTGTGGCTTTTACTGTTAGTGGTAAAGGTATACAGCACGTTAAATGTAGTTTTACCTGGGTAGCCGTTGTATCCATCGGGTAGGGTAATACTTAAACTTAATGCATTTTTGTGATGATAATCGAGCTGCCAAAACAAGTCGCTTAATGCTTTTTGGCCGCCGTGAAGTTGGTTTACTCCTTCGTTTTTATTAAGTGCATAGGCTTTATCATCAATGCTTATTTGGGCGTTACTTAGCCTGTTTGCATAAGGGCCGGCTACAGCGCCTAAGTAAAACGTGTCGTTTAAATAGTCATTAATATTAGAATAGCCAAGTACAATATTTCGTTTTTTATTATCAACATGGGTAACCCAGCTGGTAAGCCGGGCACCGTAGTTAATAATAGAAATAGTGTCGTTTGCTTCATTACTTAGTGTGTATTGAACAATTGAAGTTGTCATGTTGGTTACTCTTTTAATTGTTCGTTCTAGCTTTATTAATTTCTTCTTTTACGATTGGGAACAGATCGTATGTTGGATAAAACTCAGTGCTGTAAGCTTTCCAACCATAACGTTCAATCGATAAGTTTACTTTTGGTAACAACGCTGCCGGAAAGCGCAAAGTGACTACTTGCCCTATGCCCATCATTACTTTCCAAGATTCTACCGTTGCGCCCTCTGGCGGAAAATGTTTGTAAAAGTTAGCGTTATTGAGTATTTCTTTTATTTCAGAGAGGTTTTTTGATTGGTCGTGTTTTAAAAAAATCGTTAGCATTAGTTCATCATTTTGCTCGTCATTTGCCCATGCGTTAAAACTAGTACTCGCACTAAAAAGCATAATTAATAGTAAGTATTTCATAGTTCACCTTTGTTGGTTAATTGTAAAAATGCGCCGAGCTTTGGGAGGCTTAGCGCATTAATTGGATAAAGTTTGGATTATTTAGCGCATTACGCGTACTAAATATATTAAGCGTTGGCTTTAATTAACACCTGCGCGGTGCTCACTACATTTTTGGTGGTAAAGCCAAAATGCTCTAATAACACGTTACCTGGCGCCGACTCACCAAAAGTGCTCATACCAATTACTTTGCCTTGTAAGCCAACATATTTAAGCCAGTAATCTTGGTGTGATGTTTCAATTGCAATACGGTTTGCTACCGAGTTTGGCAATACACTTTGCTTGTAATCGTCTGATTGCAGGTCAAACAATGTGGTGCTTGGCATTGATACCACACGCACTGCAACACCTTGTGCTGTCAGCTCTTTTGCGGCTTGCATTGCTAAATCAACTTCAGAACCCGTTGCAATTAAAATAAGCTCAGGTGCTTTATTGCTTTCGCTAAGAATATAGCCGCCTTTTTCTATGTCGCTAATTTGCTGAGCGCTACGTGGCTGGTGGTTGAGCCCTTGGCGACTAAAAATAAGCGCGGTAGGTTGCTGCTGATTTTGTATCGCGTTTTTCCACGATACAGCAGTTTCTACTGCATCACACGGGCGCCATGTGACTAGGTTTGGCGTCATACGTAGGTTGGCTAGTTGCTCAATAGGTTGGTGAGTTGGACCGTCTTCACCTTGGCCTATAGAGTCGTGGGTATACACAAATATATTTTGAATACCCATAAGTGCCGACATTCTGACTGCGTTACGGGCATATTCCATAAACATTAAAAATGTAGCGCCGTAATTAATAAAGCCACTGTGCAGTGATATGCCATTCATAATGCCGCTCATACCAAACTCGCGTACGCCATAAAATAGGTAATTACCGTTGGCGTCATCTGCGCTTATGCCTTTAGAGCCAGACCACAGCGTTAAATTAGAACCAGCTAAATCGGCAGAACCACCCAATAACTCTGGTAAGTGCGGGGCAAAGGCTTCAATGGTGTTTTGCGAGGCTTTTCGGCTTGCAATGTTGGCAGCGTCTTTGTTGCACTGTGCAATGTAGTCGTTTGCAATAGCTTCAAAACTTTCAGGCAGGGTGCGTTTAATTACGCGGCGTTCAAATTCTTTGGCAAGCTCAGGGTGGCTTTTGGTGTAGTCACTAAACAGTTGTTGCCATTGTTTTTGTTTTTTATCACCGCTTTGTTTAGCGTCCCAATGGGCGTAAATATTATCACTGATACTAAATGCTTCATTTGGGAGGTTTAAAAATTTGCGCGCCGCAGTTATTTCGTCATCACCTAATGGCGAGCCATGGCAATCGTGCGAGCCTGATTTATTTGGCGAGCCAAAACCAATCACGGTTTTACAACAAAGTAGAGTAGGTTTATCGCTCACTTGTTTTGCTTGTGCAATGGCGCTGGCAATTTGCTCTGGGTCGTGGCCGTCTATATCTTTTATTACATGCCAGCCGTAAGCGTCAAAGCGTTTAGCGGTGTCGTCGGTAAACCAGCCCTCAACGTGTCCGTCGATAGATATGCCGTTATCGTCCCAAAAAGCAATAAGTTTACCCAGGCCTAGTGTGCCTGCAAGCGAACATGCTTCGTGCGATATGCCTTCCATTAAACAGCCATCACCCATAAAACAGTAAGTGTAATGATCTACAATATCAAAACTCTCTTTGTTAAATTGTGCTGCTAGGGCTTTTTCGGCAATGGCCATACCTACAGCGTTTGATAAACCTGCGCCAAGCGGGCCTGTGGTTGTTTCAACACCTGGGGTGTAACCGTATTCAGGGTGGCCTGGGGTTTTTGAATGCATTTGTCTAAATTGTTTAAGCTCGCTTAGTGGTAGTTCGTACCCGCTTAAATGCAATAAAGAATAAATAAGCATAGATCCGTGACCGTTACTGAGTACAAAGCGGTCTCGGTTTGCCCAATTTGGATCGTTTGGATTATGGTTTAAAAAATCGTTCCACAGTACTTCGGCTATATCGGCCATACCCATAGGTGCGCCCGGATGCCCTGAATTTGCTTGCTGTACCGCATCCATGCTAAGTGCGCGAATAGCATTTGCAAAAGGCGCACGAGAAGAAAGCTGAGTCATGTATTACCTCAAATAAAATTAAAAAAGCCTGCACATAATATGGCAGGCTTGAGGGAAATTAGTTTAGTAAGTCTTCAACCAATTTAGCCAAAATACGCTGATCTTTGGCAAAGTTACGAATACCTTCACCGAGCTTTTCGCTGGCCATTGCATCTTCGTTGTGCTGCCATAAAAATTGCTCGTGGGTGAGTGGGGTTATGTCACTTTGCGGTGCTTTGGCAATATTTGCAGCGTCAAGCTTAGTAACCAGAGTACCTTCTTGACTTTGTAAATCATTGAGTAATGATGGCGAGATAGTCAGTAAATCGCAGCCAGCAAGTTCGATTATTTCTTCAGTGTTTCTAAAGCTTGCGCCCATTACCACTGTTTTATAATCGTACTTTTTGTAGTACTGATAAATACCTGTAACCGACTGCACACCAGGATCTTCGCTTGGAGTGTATTCTTTGTTTTCAGCCGCTTTGTACCAATCAAGAATACGCCCAACAAACGGAGATATAAGCGTTACGTTAGCTTGTGCGCATGCAATGGCTTGAGCCATCGAAAAAAGCAGGGTTAAGTTACACTTAATACCTTCTTTTTCTAACTGTTCGGCGGCTTTAATGCCTTCCCATGTTGAAGCAAGTTTAATAAGTACGCGGTCTTTTGAAATACCCGCTTGCTCGTAAAGCGAAATAAGCTTACGCCCTTTGGCAATACTTGCTTTGGTGTCAAACGATAAACGCGCATCTACTTCGCTTGATATACGGCCAGGTATTACCTTTAGTATTTCACAGCCAAAGTTAACAATAAGTTGGTCGCAAATAGCGTCAACGTCGTTGCCAGCTTTGCTTATAGCATCACTAATTAAATGTTTATACTGAGGTAATTTTGCAGCTTGTAAAATTAACGAAGGATTGGTTGTTGCATCAACCGGTTGTAGGGCTTTGATTGACTCTACATCGCCACTGTCGGCAACGACCGTGGTTACTTTTTTGAGTTGTTCTAACAAGTTCATAATGATGTACGCCTCGGCTTTAAAACCGAGGCGATGTCCTTATACGTAGCGGTTAACAATATTCTCAAGCAGTTCTTGGCGACCAGAAACTTGCTTAGGATCGATGTTGTTCTCGTGTACTAAGGCTGAAAGGCTCTCAAGTGATTGCTCACCATTTAGAATGCTTTGACCTAGGTCTTCTTTCCAGCCTGCGTAACGTTTTTCAACAAAGTCAGACAGCTCGCCACCTTCAATCATTGCTGCTGCATTGAGTAATGCTTTAGCCATCGTATCCATACCGCCAATGTGGCCAATGAATAAGTCATCGCGTTCACACGATTGACGACGAAGTTTAGTGTCAAAGTTAAAGCCGCCCGTTGTAAAGCCACCCATTTTTAAAATTTCGTAAACAACAAGTGTGCACTCAGCTACATCGTTAGGAAATTGGTCTGTATCCCAACCGTTTTGCATGTCGCCACGGTTAGCATCAATACTACCCATAATGCCTTCTGCGCAAGCAACTGCAATTTCGTGATGGAAACTATGACCCGCAAGTGTTGCGTGGTTTGCTTCAATGTTTACTTTAATTTCGTCTTGTAAGCCGTGCTTGTATAAAAAGCCTGCAACTGTTGCTGTATCGTAATCGTACTGGTGCTTAGTTGGCTCTTGTGGTTTTGGCTCAATTAATAATGTGCCTTTAAAACCAATTTTTTTCTTGTGCTCTACAACCATTTTCAAAAAGCGTGCGTACTGTTCGCTTTCTTGTGCAAGGTCTGTATTTAGTAGCGTGTCGTAACCTTCACGACCACCCCAAAGTACGTAATTTTCGCCGCCTAAACGATGCGTTATTTCCATTGCATGTTTAACTTGTGCTGCTGCATATGCATACGTATTAGGATTAGGGTTTGTTGCACCACCGGCACAAAAACGCTGATTTGAGAATAAGTTAGCAGTACCCCACAGTAGTTTTACACCTGTGCGCTGCATTTCTTTTTCGATAATGTTAGCGATATGCGTTACGTTATCGTGGCTTTCTTGTAGTGTTTTGCCTTCAGGGGCAATATCAACATCATGAAAACAAAAGTAAGGAACGCCTAATTTTTCATAAAATTCAAAGGCTACTTTTACTTTTTGTTCAGCAAGTTCTAATTGGTTGCCCACAGGTTGGATCCAAGGACGGTCAAACGTACCTTCACCAAAAATATCAAACCCTGTAGAACAAAAGTTATGCCAGTAACAAGCTGCAAAACGAAGGTGCTCTTTCATTGTTTTGCCAAGCACTACTTGGTTTTCGTCGTAGTAACGAAATGCAAATGGGTTTTTAGAGTTTTCACCCTCAAATTTAATTTTTTCAACGTTTGTAAAAAATTGCTCGCTCATATTGTGCTCCATTAATTTTATAATAGTGTATTAAAAGTATGTTTTTACACTTTGATAAAGTGCTTTGTATGTTGTGTATTGCTGTGCGTAAAAGTTTTGCATGATTGGGTCTGGCTCAATGGTTTGCGTTACTTTGCCGTTAACACACACTTGTTGTGCAGAGAGTTGTGTTACTGCTATTCGGGCAAGTCTTGCAGCGCCAAATGCGGGACCAACTTCTGAGCCTTCTCGGTAAATTAGGGGGCGGTTAAGTACACTTGCGATGATTTTTCCCCACAGTGGGCTTTTAGCGCCACCACCAATAACGGTTACATCGTCAATTTGTGCGCCGGCATCAAGCAGTACTTGTTGGCCATCGGCAAAGGCAAAAGCAACGCCCTCGAGTACTGCGCGGCCAAGGGCTGCTGCATCGGTATCACTGTCTAAACCAAAAAACACGCCTTTGGCATCGGGGTTATTATGCGGCGTACGTTCGCCAGTTAAATAAGGCAAAAATATCACTGAGCTTGGTTTGCTAAAGTCGCATTTACTTACTTGTTCAAGCAATGCACTTTCGTTTTCAAAACCAGTTAATTTAGTGACCCAGGTTAAACAGCTTGCTGCGCTTAACACCACTGACATTTGGTGCCAGGTGTTTTCAATGCAATGACAAAAAGTATGTACAGCACCTTCTGGGTTAGGCAGGTATTTTTCGTTGGCAACAAAGTAAACGCCCGAAGTACCTAATGATAAAAACGCTTGTTTTGGCTTTACTACGCCTACACCGGCAGCGCCTGCGGCATTATCGCCACCGCCAGCAACAACAGGTACTTGCTCCATTCCCCATTTAGCAGCAACTTGGGCTGTTAATTTGCCTGTAATTTGTGTGCCTTCAAAAAGAGTAGGCATGTGTTGCTCTTTTAAGTCGCAAGCACTAAGCATTTTTTGCGACCATGCTCTTTTTTCTACGTCTAGCCATAATGTGCCTGCAGAGTCAGACATATCTGATGCAAAATCGCCGGTCATTAAAAAGCGTAGGTAGTCTTTTGGTAATAATACTTTGGCTACTTTTGCAAAATTTTCTGGCTCAAACTCTTTTAACCACACCAATTTAGGTGCAGTAAAACCAGGCATTGCTATGTTGCCGGTAATATTACGAGAATTTGGTTCGCGTTTTTCAAGCTCGACACATTGTGCAGCACTACGCCCGTCGTTCCATAAAATGGCTGGGCGAATAATATTATTGTTTTTATCAAGCAGCGTAGCGCCATGCATTTGCCCAGAAAGGCCCACAGCCTTTACCGAATTTAGTAATGCAGGGTGAGTATTTTTAAGATCCTCGATTGCACTACATGTAGCAAGCCACCAGTCTGTAGGGTTTTGCTCAGAAAAAAGTGGTGCTGGGCGTGAAACGCTTAAAGATCCACTTGCTTGAGCAAGCAATTGGTCTTGCTCGTCTAAAATAATTACTTTTACACCTGAAGTGCCTAAATCGATACCAAGGAACATAAATGTGATACTTAATGTTGTTTTAGTGTTAGCGCTAACATTAATGATTTGATATTGTTAAGTCAAGCTAGTTTTAAACTATGTTTAACAATTAATTTGCAAGTTTATTGCTTGGTTGTTGGAGTTCACTTAAATTTCTTTTTAAGATCATAAGGAAACACTATGAAAAAAATAAACTGGGGTATTGTTGGTTGTGGCCGAATTGCTGCACAATTTTGTGAAGACTTAGCCCATACCAATAATGGTGTTGCGTACGCGGTTGCAGCAAGAAGTGGGGAAGATGCAAGCGCTTTTGCGAGCAAGTATGGCGCGGCAAATGCCTACGAAGGGTATCAAGCATTATTTGACGATAAAAACGTTGATGTAGTTTACATTGCCACCCCGCATAACTTTCACTTTAAAAATGCCAGTGATGCTATTAAAGCAGGCAAACATGTATTGTGCGAAAAGCCTATTACGGTTTCGGTAGAAGAGTGTAAGCAGTTGTCTTTACTGGCTAAAAAGCACGACGTATTTTTAATGGAAGCCATGTGGACGTACTTTTTACCTGCAATACAAAAAGCAAAACAATGGGTAGAGCAAGGGCGAATTGGCACTATTAAACATGTTAAAGCTGACTTTGGCTATCCTGTGCCTTTTAACCCCGACGGGCGTGAATACAACCCAGATTTAGCGGGCGGTTGTTTACTTGATATGGGGATTTATCCGCTTGCGATTGCCAATTACTTTTTAAATAACGACCTTGAAAACTTATACGTAAGAGCAAATATTCGCTACAAAGGCGTGGAAGACGATGTACTTATTACTGCTAATTGTGGCGATGTAATGGTGAGCTTAGCAACGTCATTTCAATGCCGGTTAGGGAATGGTGCGTATATTATTGGCGACAAAGGCTATATAAAAATACCCGATGCATTTAGAGCTTATGAGTGCTCTTTGTATGAGCTTGATGATTTAATAGAGCATTTTGAAGATGGCAGGCAGTCACAAGGTTATAGCTTTGAAGCCCAAGAAGTAGGGCGCTTACTGAGCGAAAATAAACGAGAGAGTGACATTATGAGCCACTCTCAAAGTTTACTTTTACAATCGCAAATGGAGCGTATTAAAGCCCTGTTTTAAAATGGTTTTAAGAGAACTTTAAAAGAGCTTTAAAAAGCTTTGGAATGGTTTTATATCAGCTTTAAATCAACTAATAAACTTAACTGGCGGCGATTTATTCGCCGCTAGTTTCGTCATAATTAAAAAATGAAAAGTGAGCTTCTTTATTTTGTCCCGATAAGTCTTGGCACGCCATACCAATAAAAGCACCAGTAAAACACGGTCGATACCCTTGCGGTGATTGCTGCACGTAATCATCAGATAAAATACTGCCATCGAGCACTGGGCCAAACTCTATCCAGCGGTTTTTTTCGGTGGCGTAGTAAAACTGCAGCTGAGCGCCATTAAAATCAGCTTTTAAGTAAACAGGCTTGTTTGTTTTAAGCAAAAGCGGTGCAACAGGCGTGCTTGTTTGGTATTTATCGCAGCTTATTACATTTAAATAACGTGGTGTGGTTTCATCGCCTAAATCGCCGCCGCTTATATGTAAATAGTAGTAATGAGCGGTGTTGTAATAACATACAAGCCCCGCCATTTGCTGAAAACTGCTCGGCGCAAAATCAACGCATGTGCTGCTAACAGTATGATGAGCTTGTACACGCCTGGCAATAAAACTTTGCTGATGCAATGAGCTTAAAGACTCTTTCCCCACTAGGGTGAGCGATGATTTTTGGATGTTCTTATACACCCAATTTTTGCACATGGGTATGCGCAATGACTGAAAATCAACAGTAAGCCCATCGTTACTAAAATCAATATGTGTTGAGGGTTGAGGCTGTGGATTTGGCATTAAGCCCTCAACGGGTACGTGTATTCTCGGGACTTTATTTGTGTGTTTTGCATAAGGCCAGCCATCGTCTTTCCAGATTATTTGCTCAACCCCTGTTTCACGCCCTGTAATGCAGCGGCCACGCTCAGATAGTGGTCTTGATGTTAAAAATACAGTGTACCAATCACCGGTTTGTGTTTGAAAAAAATCTCCATGGCCACATTTTTGTAGCGCATTACTCGGCTCGTGGGCTGCTGTAATAACGGGGTTGTACGGGTGTACTTGGTAAGGGCCAAATACGTTTTTAGAGCGCGCAATACTAATGCAGTGTTCATACCCTGTGCCACCTTCAGCGGTAATTAAATAGTAGTAATCGCCGCGTTTTAAAATATGCGGGCCTTCAGTGCAACCAAGCTCTGTGCCTGCAAATATAGGTTTAACATCGCCTATTAATTTATTGGTTTTTAGGCAAAGCTCTTGCATTACTATGCCACCAAATAGTGCGTTGTTGCGGTGATCAACCAGCATGTTTAGCAAATAACTTTTACCGTCATCATCGTGAAAAATAGACGGATCAAAACCGCTAGAATTTAAGTAAGTCGCTTGTGACCAGTTACCGGTAATATCAGTGGTTGATACAAAATAGTTTGGCGTGTCTTTCCATGGGCCATCAAAGCTTTTTACATTGGTATACACCAAATAAAAACGCCCATTGTTGTAGCTAAGTTGCGGTGCCCATACACCGCAAGAGTCGGGCACTCCTCGCATATCGAGTTGCTCTACGGTGTTAAGTGCTTGGCCTATAACTCGCCAATTTACTAAATCGGTAGAGTGGTGAATTTGCACACCGCCAAACCATTCAAATGTTGAAGTGGCTATGTAGTAGTCGTTATTAACTCTGACAATGTTTGGGTCTGGGTTAAAGCCTCTTAGAATTGGGTTTTGCAGCATGCTCATAATATAGGCCTTTTTAAGTTTTTTATATTATTGGGTGTGAATATTATAAATTTGTTGTTAGCGCTAACATCTTCAGTGTAGTATAAGACTTTGTCAATAAGTAATCATTTAAAACGCGCTGTAAACAATATCAAGCTTCGCAATTATGTATAATGAAAATTAAGAAAGTTAATTATAACAATCCACTGATTGTGAGTAGGTAATAACAGTAATGGCCGATCCTAAAAGAGCAAGAATACAAGATGTAGCCGAGCAGGCTGGTGTATCAATGATGACAGTTTCGCGCGTGCTCAACCAAGACAAAAAAGTAAGCGACAAAACCCGCGAAAAAGTAATGGCTGTTGTTGAGCAATTAAATTACAGGCCAAATGTGTCTGCTAGGCGCCTTGCTAGTACTAAGTCATTCTTTTTAGGGCTTTTATACGATAACCCAAGTGACTCTTACATAAGCCAATTTTTATTGGCAGCGCTTAAAAAATGCCGTGCATTGGGCTACCACCTTGTTGTTGACGAAGCGCATACCGATATTGACAAAACAATTGAATCGGTAAAGCAACTTATTGATGTTACACAGGTTGATGGCATGATTTTACTGCCTCCTATGTGCGACAACGAACAGGTTTTAGATGTACTTACTAAAGCAAATATTCCGTTTGTAAGAATAACGCCAGATACAAAATTAAATCGCTCCCCTTATATATGCATGGACGATTACCAAGCAGCGTTTGATGTTACAGAGCATTTAATAAATCAAGGGCATAGCAAAATTGCACATATTATTGGCGACACTAAACAAGGTGTTAGCCGTTTGCGTTACCAAGGTTATTTAGATGCACTGCGCTCTAATAAAATAATAACGCCACCTGAGTATATAGAGCAGGGCAGTTTTACTTATCAATCGGGCATGGAAGCGGCAATAAAATTACTTTCACTTGATGATAAGCCTACAGCTATTTTTGCAGCTAACGATGACATGGCAGCCGCTGTAATCTCAATAGCTCAAAAACAAGGTATTAATATTCCAAGCGAACTGTCGGTTGTTGGCTTTGATGACACGCAACTTGCAACCATAGTGTGGCCAAATATTTCTACGGTAAAACAGCCCATTAATGAAATGGCTGAGCTTGCCATTACTTTACTAGCATCGGGACAGTATAACGATTTGAGCAATGTAAAAAGTTTAGACTTAAGACATATTTTAGATTTTGAATTAATAGAAAGAGAATCAAGCTCAGCCAATAAAAACAACTAAATAAGCACACCCTTTTGAGCTTCAAAATCTATATAAAATAACAACAACACACAATATGGATACTTATGAACGAGAAAGAAAATGTACTTTTAATAGTACTGGTCTGCTTTGTTGCGACCATTGGCGGGTTTTTATTTGGGTTTGACAGCGGCGTCATTAACGGCACGGTTGATGGATTACAAACGGCGTTTGGCTCCAGTAGTGCGGGTACGGGATTTAACGTATCGAGCATGCTAATTGGTTGTGCAATTGGTGCGTTTTGCGCAGGTCGGTTAGCTGATAAATTTGGTCGGCGTCCGATATTACTTTTTGCCGCTGCTTTATTTATTATAAGTGCTTGGGGGTCGGGTGTGTCAGTCACCTCGTTTGAATTTGTGATTTATCGCATTTTAGGTGGCTTAGCTGTAGGGGCTGCGTCGGTTATGACCCCAGCTTATATTAGCGAGATTGCCCCCGCACGATACAGAGGCACGCTCTCTACACTGCAACAAGTGGCTATAATTTTTGGTTTGTTTAGCGCATTTGTAAGTAACTACTTTTTAGCAAATACGGCTGGCGGTTCTACGGCGTTATTTTGGCTCGACTTTGAAACATGGCGTTGGATGTTTTGGGTTGAGTTATTACCTGCATGCTTGTTTTTAATCGCTTTGTTTTTTATCCCCGAAAGCCCTCGATACTTAATTATGGCTGGTAAAAAAGACGCTGCTGCACGTGTTTTATCGTCATTATATGGCGATGAAACTGCCGCTCTTAAATTAAATGAAATAGCAGAGTCTCTTGCTGGCGATAAACACCAACCTAAATTATCTGATCTTATTGATAAACCTAAAAAACGTTTACGCCCCATTGTTTGGATAGGAATTGGCCTAGCTACATTTCAACAATTAGTAGGCATTAACGTTGTTTTTTACTACGGCGCGGTACTTTGGCAAGCTGCCGGTTTTACTGAATCTGACGCGTTACTTATTAATATAATAAGCGGCTTTGTAAGTATTTTAGCGGTGTTTATTACCATGTATTTTATAGACAAAATTGGCAGAAAACCTTTTTTGTTAACCGGCTCAATTGGTATGACGGTGACACTTTCGGTTATTGTTTATGCCTTTTTAAATGCAGATATTGGCTCAACAGGCAACTTAGAATTAGGAGAGCAGGGCATAGTTGCTTTAATAGCCGCTAATGCTTATGTGTTCTTTTTTAATTTATCGTGGGGCCCTGTAATGTGGGTTATGTTAGGCGAAATGTTCCCTAACCAAATTCGCGGCTCTGGCCTTGCAGTTACCGGCTTTGCCCAGTGGATAGCTAACTTTTTAATTACTTGGTCGTTCCCTGTCATGCTCACAGGCATTGGTTTAGCTGGGGCTTATGGTTTTTACGCATTTTGTGCGTTTGTTTCAGTTATATTTGTATTTAAGTTTTTACACGAAACCAAAGGCAAAGAGCTTGAACAAATGAAAGGGTAAATATTACCCCTTTAATAAGCGCCAAAACTATTGTAATGGTTTTGGCGCTTATTTTATTAATTTTCATATCTGCAATAATAAAGTGAGGTTATAGTTACCTTTGTTTTTTCTATAAAAGTCTCTCAATTGATAAAGCCATATTTAGGAGTCGCTAATTTCCTTGCTTACACTGCCAAAAACCTTACATAAATTATGCTGGCTAAGTAGCTATGATAATAGTTATCCTATTTGAATGGTTGTTTTAGCAAACTTAAGAGGTTGTAATTTAGGTCTTGCAAAACAATACGCAAATGTCAGTGGACCAACTCTGCCAATCAGCATAAGTAAAATAATTATTAGTTGGCTTGGCAAGCTTAAGCTACTAGTAAAATCCCGAGATAGCCCTACGGTACTCAATGCCGAGATCACTTCAAAAGTAATATCTAAAAGTGACGCTTGCTCAATTTTACTCATTATCATAATGCTCAAAAAAGCCGTAAATAAGTACAAAATTACAACGCTTAGTGCTTTTATCACAAGTTTGTCGCTTAGCTCTCTGTTAAGTACGGTTACCTGTGGTTTTTGGCGTAAATAGCTATACATAGCAAGTAGTAAAATAACAAAAGTTCCAATTTTAATACCGCTTGCTGTACTTACCGAACCACCACCTATTACCATTAATAACAATGTAAGTAATGTTGAGTCGGAAGTTAGCTGGCTAATAGGTAAAGTATTAAAGCCTGCAGTACGCGGTGTTACAGCTTGAAACCAGGCTGCAATTACTTGCTCGTTAAAAGGTAGGTTGGCCAGTGTGGCTGGATTTGAATATTCAAATAAAAAAATAAGCAAAAATGCACAGCAATTAATTACAGCACTCGCAATTAATACAATACGTGTATTGATTGCTAATTTATGCCAGCGACGTTGTTGATATATATCTATTAAAACGGTAAACCCCAAACCACCGATTATAAATAATGCACTGATAATAAGATTAACAGATATATCACTTTTAAAAGCCATTAAGCTATTACTGTCTAGCGCAAACCCGGCATTGTTAAAAGCCGAAATAGTATAAAATAGACTTTGGTAGGCGCTACCCGCAATACCATAGTCATCTACCCAGCTAATAAAAAGTAAGCAAAATGCTATAGTTTGAATTATTAGCGAGTAAGTTATTACACATTTAGCTACATGGATCACTCCATTTAAATCGCTTGTATCGAATGCTTGGCTTGCAAGTAGACGTTGTTTTAAGCCTAAATTTTTACCAATACTTAAAAACGAAATAACGGCTACGGTCATAAAGCCGATTCCTCCAATTTGAATAAGCACCATCACAACACATTGCCCAAATGTGGTTAGCGCAGTACCTGTATCAATAACAACTAAGCCTGTTACTGTAACCGCAGAGGATGCAGTAAAAAAAGCTTGAATAAAGCTAAGCGATTCAACACTTGCAAAAGGTAATAGTAATAAGCAAGTGCCGAAAATAATGAGTGTAAAAAAACCAGCAGTTAAAATTAAAGGGGGATTAACAGGCCTTTTAAAATTATTTAAACGGCGATTAAATTGCTTTGGAAGTACGTTTGCTTGCCAGTTGATCATAAGGCTTTAAACCGTTTGGTAAGTTTTGTTAAATAATGCTTGGAGCCTAGTAATACAAGGCTATCACCATGGCGTAACTCGGTGTCGAGTGTTAGGTCTGTATTAAAGTTGTCATCTCGGCGTAAGGTAAGCGGCTTTATGTCTGAGTTACGCTCTTTTAATAGCCAGCCAATATTGCGCCCAGATAAATGTAAATCTATGGCAAGCTCAACAATGAATGTAGATTGTGTAAGCGCAAAGTACTGGCTAACCATAGGGTAGTTAAGTGCATGGGCGACTCTTACACCCATTTCTTCTTCTGGGTGAATAATACGGGATACGCCAAGTTTGCTTAAAATTTGATGGTGGCTTTTAGAGCACGCTTTAACCCATATTTGTTCAACACCAAGGTTTTTTAAATGCAGCACGCATAAAATACTCGCTTCTATATTTTCACCAATTGCAACTAATACAGCTTGGCAGCTAGTTAAGTCGAGTCGAGCAAGCTGTGTTTCATCACTAGCATCTAAAATGACGGTGTAATTTAACTGATTAGCAAACGCGTTAATGGTGCTTTCGCTTATATCGGCTGCGCAAACGTGATGCCCCTGATTAGCAAGCTCAAGCGAGGCGGTAACACCAAAACTACCTAATCCAATTACTGCAAACTGTGCCATGTGTGTTCCTATTAAAAAAATACGACATAGCAAAGACTATGGAATTTTAAAAAAGAGTCACCCCATATCAATTAAGCTTTATAAACATTTAACACTACAGCCAAAAATCTTTATAAAAACTTTATACACAACGTATTAAAAAGCAGTAACCTATAAAAAGAGAATTTTATGGGAGTGCACAAATGGGTATTAATAAATGGCTTAAGCCGCTTTTATTAACAACAATTGCGCCTATTTTTATTGTGCTGGCTATTTTTCCAGTTCGAGAGTGGCTAACGACCACCGACATTGTCATGTTGCAATTACTTTGGGTGGCATGGGTTGCGGTGCGTCAAAATGCAGCCTTAGCGGGAATTACAACGTTAGTTAGTGTGGCATGTACCGACTGGTTTTTTGTACTGCCGTACTTTACATTTCATATCGAAAAAATTGAATACTTAGTCACTTTTACTGTCATGCTTATAGTTGGCTTGATGATAAGTAAATTGGCGGGCGAGCTAAGTAAAAACGTTCGTGATACCCAGTTACATGCCAGTAATACACGATGTTTATATGAGTTAGCTAAGGCGCTTAATGGGCTTGATGATATAAACGCTCAGCGCCAAGTATTTACAACATCAATTAAAAACCATCTAGGTATTACACTTCGTTGGAACAATAATACAATGGATAATGGAGAGTACTTCAATATCGAACAAAACACACAATGGGGCGGCTTTATTTCAGATGCCGAACTTAGTCCTGAAAACCGTGCATTTATAGATACGGCACTGTCTTTGTTGTTTCAGGTCCACGAAAACTCAAATCTTAGAAACCAGTCGGCATCGATGAAAGTACAAGCAGAGTTAGAACGTGCTAAAAACGCATTGCTGCGTAGTTTATCTCATGATCTACGCACGCCTTTGGCTACTATTATGGGCTCATCAAGCATGTTAGCTGACGAAAATATTGAGCTGAGTAAGGCATCAATTACAGAACAAGCAAAAAATATTTATGAGCAAAGTGAAATCTTAAATCAGCATTTTAATAAAGTGATGGAGCTTAGTCGGGTAAATAAAATAGGAGAGCAGCTAGCATGGCAAGCTATCAACGTACATACACTTGTTACTGAGGCTAAAGCACGCAGGCAGCAGCAATTAAGTGGTTTTAACTTAGCGTTAGTCTTTGATAAATCTACTTGTTGTATAGGTGATATAACACTTTTAGAAATCGCGCTTGCGAATATATTCGAAAACGCAGCACGTTACGGTGATGGAGTGGCGACAGTGGACTTTAATACTGAGCGAATTGGTAACATAACACACTATAAAATAGCCATAAGCAATCTCATAGTTACTCATCCAAGCAGTTCGGATGAAGGAGTTGGGCTTGGTAGCGTAATTTGCGATGTAGTTGCGCAATTTCATCAAGGCGAATTTGTATTAGCTATTGATGAGCTGACCCAAGTAGCTACAGCAATACTTAGCTGGAGTGCAAAGAATGATTAATGTATTGGTGCTAGAAGACTCACCTGCACTGCAAAGTTTTTTAAAAACATTACTAGGTGCCAGTGGCTACAACGTATCAATTAGTGCGAAAGGGCTTGATGGTTTTTCATTAATGAGTGAGCAAAGCTTTGACTTAGTGTTACTTGATTTGGGATTGCTTGATATGGATGGACAGGCTTGGTTACTTGAAGTACGACAATGGAGCGAAATACCAATATTAGTGCTTTCGGCTCGCGATGGCGAGGTGGAAAAGGTTACAGCCCTTGATAATGGGGCAAACGATTATATAACCAAACCTTTTAGTGCAAATGAACTTCTGGCAAGAATGCGTGTGCTACTAAGAGTAAATACACAGCCCAGATTGGCACTGCAATGCGGTAACATCATTATAGATCCGCATAAGCACACAGTTACGCTTAACAGTAGCGATATAAAGCTCACTAATAAAGAATATAAAATTTTGCTTATGTTATTTCAAAATAAAGATAAAGTGCTTACTCATAATGCTATTTTAAGTCAGGTATGGGGGGATCAATACATTAATAGACCTGAGTATATACGTGTACATGTTGCGCAACTAAGACAAAAGCTTGAGGTAAACCCTGCAAGTCCTATTCATATCTTAACTGAGCCAGCGGTAGGTTATAGATTAGTTGGGTAGGCACTAAAAAATTATCGTCCTAAATTTAGCTATTTAGGACGATAAAGTTATACGTTTTCTAGCTTTGTTCCTTTGGTTTCTGTTACTAAGTAAATAACAAAAAGCACCGATATTAATGCGAAAAATGCATAGAGCGAATATGCGAGTACAAGCCCTCCACCGGCTAGCAATATAGGAAAGGTCATAGTGACTAAAAAATTAGCCAGCCATTGAGCAAGCCCTGCAACTCCTAAGCCTAATCCTCTCATGTTATTTGGAAATATCTCGCCTAGCATTACCCACATTACGGGACCCCATGAAAGGTTAAAAAAGAATACATATAAGTTGGCTTGTACTAGTGCAGTAAAGCCCCAGTCGCCAAGTTGTAATTGTCCTTGAGCGTCTATAGTGCCGTTAGAAAATGCGACAACTAAACCAATGAGTGAGAAGGACATGCCAATTGAACCGATTAATAAAAATGGTTTTCGGCCTAATTTATCAATAAGCGATAAAGTAATAAAGCAGGCAACTAAGCTAATTACGCCACTAATAATATTGATTAAAAGCGCATCCGATTCTGAAAAGCCAACGGCCTGCCATAATATAGCACCATAATAAAATACCACGTTAATACCGACTAGTTGCTGTAATGTTGCAAGTCCAATTGCAATATAAACGACTGGCTTTAGCTTGAATGTGTGTGATTGAAATAAGTTACTTATCTTAGGTTTTTTACTATTACCTAATGACAGCCTGATTTCTTCCCACATTGATTTGGCGTTTTTAGAACCAAATAGCTGCGATAGAATTTTCATTCCTGCTAGTTGTTTATTTTTCATTGCTAAATAACGCGGGCTTTCTGGAATAAAAAATAAAGTGACTAAAAAAATAGTTGCAGGGATTAATTCTATCCAAAACATCCATCGCCACGTATCAAAGCCTGACCAAAGCACTTCGGTTGAGTTCCCAGATATTTGTACGAGTAAATAGTTACTTAAAAAAGAGCAAAATAATCCTAAAATAATAGCAATTTGCTGAATAGAAGTAAGTGTACCACGTAAACGTGCCGGGGCTATTTCACTTATATAAGCGGGCGTTAGTATTGAAGCTGCTCCTACCGCCAAGCCGCCAATTAAGCGATAAATTATAAATTCCCCCGACGATCCTGCAATGCCTGAGCCCCAGGCACTGATGATAAAAAGAACAGCAGTTGCAAGTAATACCTTTTTACGACCAAAATGATCGGCGCTTTTACCTGCTATTAATGCACCAATAGCGCAGCCTAGCAGCATACTCGCTACATTAAAGCCGGTTACTACGCTATCAGAGTTAAAGGCATCTTTAAGTCCATCAACTGTGCCATTAATTACACCGCTATCAAAACCAAATAAAAATCCACCAATCGCAGCTACGCACGCGATAAAAAATATACGTAATAAGTTCTCGCTTTCGTTATTCTCTAACTGAATAGATTCACCACTGAGCGTGGGATCTGTCGCTGTATTTTCCATTTTATTATTCCTAGATTTTTATTATTTTTTATAAAACAATGTTAGACACTGTAAATTTATCTTTTGGTATTTTAATACCTTGCCCAGAGCCCACCGTAACAATTAAGCGTCCTTTGTACGCAACAGCAATACCTTGCTCATTGATATAAGTGAGTTTATTTTTAGGAATTGTAAATTGGACGTCGTTTTGTGCTTTGTTTTTAAGAGTAACGTGCTTAAAACTCACTAATTGTTTATTAGGTGTTCTAATTGGCGCGTCGGGCATAGAAATATAAACTTGAGCAACATCGTCAGCTGTAAAACTGCTTTGGTTAGCGATTGTTGTTGTTAGGTTTAAATCGCCAGTGTCTGCGTTTATTGAATGACGTGTGTTTTTGTATTTAAAGTCTGCGTAACTTAAGCCATAACCAAATGGGTAAAGTACTTCACCTTCATAATATTTGTATGTACGGTTTTGCATTGAGTAGTTTTTAAAGTCAGGTAAATCTGAAACTGATTTATAAAAGGTGATAGGCAATTTACCTGATGGGCTAAAGTCGCCGTAAAGTAAACCAGCTAGCGCGCTTCCTGCTGCCTCACCTGGATAGAAGCCCTGCACAATAGCGTCTATATTTTCGTTCTCCCAATTTAATGCCATTGCACTACCGCTCATATTTACAAGTACGATAGGTTTACCGGTCTGCTTTAGCTTTTTAAGTAAATTAAGTTGGCTTTTAGGTAAATTAATATTGGTTCGATCTCCGTGAGAAAACCCTTCAATTTGCAGTGGCATTTCTTCACCTTCAAGATTGGCACTAATACCGCCTACAAATACAATAACATCCGCTTCATTGGCATTGATCAGCGCTTGTTGAGTAAGGTTTTGAGGGTTTTTCAACCAGCCTAAACTCGCTGTTGGGTTAATAACGTTGCTATGCCAAAAATGATTGAATTTAGCTTGTGCAGTTAATATATATTCTTCATTTTTATTAAGCGTTATAGCGCCATTAACAGTTTTACCATTAAGTGTAAAACTTATATTGGTGGCTTTAAAATAGTATTGTGCTGTTTGCTCAGGTTTAATTATTCCGTCCCATTTAACAGCAAATTCTTGCTCAATAGAGTTGTCGATAGGGGAGCGTTCCCAGCTAAAATCGATATTTTTATCTATTTGTCGTTTAGCTGGTTGACGGTCAAAATTACTCGCTGGGTAATACTGGGCAATTAACCCTGGCTGCATTTGATTATTATGATCTAGATGAAAAAAATGCTTTGCCTCAATAGGTTGGTAATGTGTATAAACCTCACCGGTAATGCTTGAGCCTGCAGAATATGTAAGTTTATTTTTACCTAGGCGTTTTTCTAATGCGTATTTAGGAGTAATGGGTTTGATAGGTGTGCCGTTGTAATTTCCTAATAAAATAGCGGTGTTATTTGCATTCGGGCCAATTAACGCTATTTTTTCGTTACCTTTTAAAGGCAGCAATTGTTTATTTTTAAGTAATACTAATGATTTTTGAGCTGCTTCTTCGGTGAGTTTTAAATGTTCTGCAGCTCCAACTAACGTCATCGGTTTTTTAGAAAAAGGCACATTGTTAGCATCATCAAACATTCCTAATTTAAAGCGCGCATACATAAGGCGTTTTAATGCTATATCTATATCACTTTCTTCAACTAATCCTTCTTGTACGGCCTGAGTTAAATAACTATAGGTATTTCCATGATGATCACCGCAATTTAAATCGGTTCCTGTTTTAAGCGCCATCGCTGCAGCTTGTGCTTCTGTACTGACTATATTGTGTGATTTTACGTCGTAAAAATCGGCTATAGCACCACAGTCAGACACGATGTAACCCTTAAAATTAAATTCATCACGTAATTTATTTTGAATTAACTCGTTGTTACCACAAGCCGGCGTGCCATTTACGCTGTTATATGCACACATTACTGATGCTACATCCGTTTGTGCTATTACATCTTTAAATGCGGGTAAATAGGTTTCTGCTAAATCTTTTTTAGATGCAGTGTAGTCGTCACTGTGCCTTGAAACCTCCGGGCCGCTATGTACTGCATAATGCTTAAGTGTTGCTACAGATTTTAAATACTTAGAGTTATCATCTTGTAAGCCGTTAATAAAATTAACCGCAATACGGGTTGTTAAATAAGGGTCTTCACCGTAGGTTTCTTGACCACGGCCCCAGCGTGGATCTCTAAAAATATTTATGTTTGGCGACCAATACGTCAGCCCTGTATACATTGAGTGGTTATTTTCATTTAAAAAGGCATGATGCTTTGCTCTGCCTTCGTCAGAAATAGCCGTGCCAACTCTTAATATTAAGTCTTCATCAAATGTGGCAGCAAGACCAATCGCCTGAGGAAAAACAGTTGCTTTACCGGCTCTTGCTACACCGTGAAGCGCTTCGTTCCACCAATTATATTTTGGTATATTTAAGCGCTCAATCGCGGGGGGTTTATCAAATAGTTGAGCTACTTTCTCTTCTAATGTTAAGCGATTTACTAAGTCATTTACGCGCTCGTCAGTTGTTGCCGCTTCATTTAGATAAAGTGGTGTATTTATATCTGTACCTGTATTTAATTGTTTATGGGGCGCACAACTAACTAAAGTAGCGATTGCTGTAAGTGCAATAAAGCCTTTTATATTTTTGTTAACCATTGTTATCAACTCTTTATTGGTGTGTGATAAAAATAAATTAACAGAGGTTATTATTAGAGTCGTCTAAGGGTAAGATTAATATAAATTTGAACGTTTAAATGAGCGTATTTACGTAAGTTCATACTTTTATTCCCTAAATAATAGGTATTAAGCTGCAAATACGTGTTAATTACTATTTAACAGTATGATTTTCAGTCCCTATGTATTAATCCATTTATAAAAACTAAGTATGTATATATAACCAAAGTAGCTTAATAAAGCGTTCAAATAGCGGTATGTGTGGTTAGTTAGGCGATTTTTGCCTTTAATTTTATTAAACCTATACCTGCACGATAACCACATACACAAAAAAGACAGGATAAGAATTTTAAGTGCTACGTGAGTAGTCTTTAAATTCTGATTGGGGAAATAAGAATGAAGAACATAAAACAGAGCCGTAAATTTAAGTTGTCGATAATTGCCACTGCAATTATGGCATCACCATTTTCTTGTAATGTATTTGCAGCACAAGAAGAAGCCGTAGCAAAACCTAATGAAGATAATATAGAAATTGTGATTGTAGAAGGGACACGCTCAAATCTCATTAATGCCCAAAATATGAAGCGAGAAGGCGAAACAGTACTCGATGCTATCTCAGCAAAAGATATTGGGTCTTTACCTGATCGAAGTGTACTTGAGGCAATTACCCGTTTACCGGGAGTGTCTATTGAACGCTTTGCAGCTGCAAATGATCCAGATCATTATGGTGTTGAAGGTAGCGGTGTTGTTGTTCGTGGATTAACACATACACGCAGTGAATTTAACGGCCGTGACACTTTTACTGCAGATTCAGGGCGAGGATTAAGTTTTCAAGATGTACCGCCAGAATTAATGGGGTCAGTTGAATTATTTAAAAACCAATCGGCAGATATGATTGAAGGCGGTATAGCTGGTACCGTCAATTTGGTTACACGTAAACCTTTTGATGCCGACGGCCGAGTAATCGCTTTTACTTTAGATGGAACATATAGCGAATTTGCAGATGAAACAACACCGTCATTTTCTGGTTTATATAGTGATATATTTGATTTAGATAATGGCAGGCTTGGCGTATTAGTAAATTATTCAAACTCTAAACTAAAGGCGCAGTCAGACGGTACACAAATAGGCCGTTACGAAGAGCAAAATGAACTTGTTAATGGGCAAGCTGTATTTGTGCCTCGTACTACGCGTTTAACCCGAAAAGAAGATGACAGAGACAGAGAAGGTTTTGCAGGAGCACTACAGTTTGAAAATGAAAGTAAAACGCTTTTAGCTACAGCCCAATTTATTCGCTCTGATTCGTCACTAGCGTGGACCGAACACGCTATAGAAATGGCCGATGATGCTGTTATTAATGATTTAGTGGCTCTTGAAGGTACTGAGTTTGATATTACTGACCAAGGGCTTTTTGAGTCGGGTTTTATTACATCAAATGCAGGTTGGCGTGGTAATGATGCGCAGCGACAACCCCCAGGTGAATTTGGTGCACAACATGCGATGATCACACGTTTTAGAGATCAAGATAACGTAGTGGACGATTACGGCTTTAATCTTAAGTATCGACCTAACGATACATGGTCGTTTAATTTTGACGCTCAATATGTAGAGTCTACATCAGAGATTTTTGATTTTTCTGTTATGGGCGCAACTCGCACTGTAATTGGTATTGAACAAAACGGCTCAGAGTTACCTGATATTACTTTACTTGACCCAGCAAATAGCGGCGATGCAGGATTTTTTACCGATCCTCATAACTATTTTTGGCGCAGTGCAATGGATCACATATCTGATAATGATGGTAAAGAAGTTGCCTTTGCAGGTGATACACAATACACATTTGATAGTGGCTTTTTTACTAGCGTAAAAGTTGGTGCTCGTTATGCTAAGCGAGAGCAAACTACACGTCAGTCTACTTTTAATTGGGGATGGCTGTCTGAGGCGTGGGCAGGTAATGGCAGTGCATGGTTTGATGCACAAGGCGACGAGCTAGGTGCTAGTTTAGGCGATAGCTATGAGGAAGTAACTTTTGATAACTTCGCCAGAGGCGGGGTATTAAATGTTGCCTCAGAGGGAGCATTTTTGTTTCCTAAAGAGTCATTTGTAAAAGACTACAATAATGCAGAATCTGCCTTTGCGTCTTTATCACCAAATTGGCAACGTTTGTCGAGCAGAGACGGCGCGGTTGGAGATTTTTTAAATAACGAAATTAATGAAACGTCTGAGGTGAATAATGCGTTTTATATTAAAGGTAATTTTGAAGGTGAATTAGGTGACATGTTTTATAGCGGCAACGTGGGCCTACGCTATGTAAAAATAAAAAACGAAACAGATGGCTTTTTAACATTCCCAGATACCGTTGGCGATATTAACGATGCATCCGATCCCGATAATTTTTTACCCTCGGATCAAGCGGCCTTTGGCAATGCAGGATTTACAGAGCAAACTGCAAACAGCGAATACACAAATATACTGCCTAGCTTAAATGTAAAATTAAACTTGAAAGATGATTTAATTTTACGCTTTGGCTTTTCAGAAGCTATAGCACTGCCGGCTTTAGGAAACCTAAGAAACTTCGTAAAAATCACGCCTGAAGACTTAGTGATCACCTACGATGAAAGCTCAGATGAAAGACAAATTCAAGACGCACGCTATTCACGCTATACAGCTAACTCGGGAAATCCATTTTTAAAACCAATGGAGTCGTACAACTACGATTTAGCGCTAGAATGGTATTTCTCTGAAGGAGTGGGTTCACTTACATCATCATTCTTTTATAAAGATATGAGTAATTATTTTATTAATGGCTCAGTAGATAGAGAGTTTGCTAATAATGGTGCTACTCAGGTAGTACAAGTAAACGGTGCTACAAATGGTGATGAAGGTTCTGTGCAAGGTTTTGAGCTGGCTTACCAGCAGTTTTATGACTTTTTACCTGGTGCCTTTAGTGGTATCGGGATGCAGTTTAACTATACCTATATTGAAGAAGAAGGATCACCAAATGCAGGGTTATCACCAGATAAGCCTGATTCAACAGAAGGCGCCGATGTTGCATTTGATGGATTGCCTCTTGAGGGGCTTTCTAAAGACAACATAAACATTGTAGCTATGTACGAAAAATATGGCATAAATGCACGCTTAGCTTATAACTGGCGCTCTGAATATTTGCTAACCAGTAAAGATGTAATAACTCAATTACCTATCTATAACGAGGCGGGTGGTCAGCTTGATGGTTCTGTATTTTATAATCTCACGGACTCATTTCAAATTGGCTTACAAGGTACCAATTTAACTAACGAAGTGGCGCGTACTTCTATGCAAATAGACAACGATAATAATCGTATATCACGGTCTTGGTTTGCCAGCGAACGTCGATTTAGTATTATTTTAAAAGGTAACTTTTAATAAATACCATTAGTACATAAATAAACGCTATGACTGCTTATTAAGCAGTCATAGCGTTTTGTTATATAAGGTAATAAAAAATGAGTGATTCAAGAATTAAGTCTATTGTTATAGTCGGTGGTGGTTCAGCAGGATGGATGAGTGCCTCGGCGTTGGCTAAAGTTATTGGCTGTGATAATTATAGCATTACACTTGTTGAATCTAGCGAGATAGGCACTGTGTCGGTAGGTGAGGCTACTATTCCGCAAATTCAGCTATTCAATACAATACTCGATATTGATGAATCTGAGTTTATTCGCTCTACAAATGCAACGTTTAAACTAGGTATTGAGTTTATAGATTGGAAGGAAAAGGGGCATCGCTATTTTCATCCTTTTGGAAATTACGGTACTAATATGGAGGCGCTGCCTTTTCATCATTTTTGGTTGAAAATGCAAGATGACCCCAAATTTAAAAAAACTTCCAACTTATCTAACTACTCACTGGCATCGGTAGGTGCTTACGCCAACAAATTTATGCACCCGTCTACCCAGCAAAATACACCGCTAGCAGGTATTAATTATGCCTACCACTTTGACGCTACCCTTTATGCTAAATTTTTAAGCAAATACGCGATAAATAAAGGTGTTAAGCGTATTGAAGGTCAGGTTGATGAAGTAAAAACCAACCCTGTAACAGGAATGTTAGAGTCGTTAGTGTTAAACGATAACACGGTACTCAGCGGTGATTTATTTATTGATTGCTCAGGTTTTAAAGGATTGCTAATTGAGCAAGCACTTAAAACAGGCTACGAAGATTGGACCCATTTACTTCCTTGTAATAAAGCGGTTGCAGCGCCTTGTTTATCTACAAAATCACTAAACCCTTATACACAGTCTACGGCGCAGAGTGTGGGCTGGACTTGGCGAATACCGCTGCAAAACAGAGTAGGTAATGGGTTTGTGTATTCAAGCGAGTTTATGGATGACGATAAAGCGCAGAGTTTATTATTAAACACACTGGAATCAAGCCCTCTAAATGATATAAATAGCTTACAGTGGGTTACAGGTATGCGTAAAAAAAGTTGGAATAAAAACTGTATTGCTATTGGTTTATCGGCAGGCTTTGTTGAACCACTTGAATCTACAGGGTTACATTTAATTCAGTCGGCTATTGCAAAACTGATGACGTTGTTCCCAAGTAAAGCTTTTACGCAGTGCGATATTGACTTGTTTAATCAGCAAACTGAAACAGAGTATCATCGTATTCGCGATTTTATTATTTTGCATTATAAGTTAACAAATCGCGATGATAGTGAATTTTGGCGTTATTGTAAAAACATAGAAATGCCAGATTCGTTAAAACAAAAAATAGATATGTTTAGTGAAAACGGGCGTATTTTTAGACATGACAACGAATTATTTAACGAAACATCTTGGCTTGCTGTTATGCACGGACAAGGCATTAAACCTAAAAGCTACCACCCACTAGTTGATAGACTAAGCCATGATGAAATAGAGCGTAGACTAAAAAATATTGAATCAGTAATTAGTCGCTCAGCAAATGTAATGCCCGATCACCAGGCGTATATTTTAAAAAATTATACGCCATAATGCATTGTTGTAGAGAGTTGTAAGTGGACAACCTAAGCTTTTGCTTGGCGTTCCCAATGCTCTTTTCTAAATTGAGTGGGTGTTATACCCACTAGTTTTTTAAAAAATGTATTAAAAGTCGCTTTGCTGTTAAATCCTGCTTTATCCATAACGTCTAACATGGTCACTGTTTTATTTTCTTCTAAAAGTAGCAGCCGTTTACTTTCTTCAATTCTGTAGTGATTTATAAACTCAAAAAAGTTTTTACCAAAGTGCCTATTAATTATTGATGAAAGGCTTCTTGACCCCATTCCTAATTGGCTTGCTAGGTTATCTAGTGTGAGTAAATGGTTTAAATAAGGCTTGTTTTGTAGCAAGTAGCTTTCAATTTTTTGTATTTTTTCGGGTTCAAAGACCTCTGGCAATTTACTTTGTTCGGTAGTGAGTGTGTCGTCAATACCTTGGAATATTCTTGAATGACCTGCACTAAAAAATATTAGGCTCGTTATTAATAAAAGTACCGCGTAGTTAGAGGTAAGCCCCAATAGCTCGTGATCGACAATTATCCCAATGTCATAAGACATAATAATGCCAAGCGAGACAAATATTGCGTTTAAATGAACAACTAAAAAGCCAATAACTAAGACTTTTAACCAAGTCAGATCGACACTTTCTAGTTCTGCAAATTCATTTTTGATATTTTTTTGATATTTTTGTAGTTCTAAAAAGCATAAAACACTAATAGAAAAACGAAAACATTCCCGAGAAAAATAAATTATACGATCAACGATAGGTGTAGTTTCAATGGTACCGTTTTGGAGTGCATCTAATTTAACGCTGTTGTCGAGCATAAGCCAATCTAGTGTGAAATAGATGGCATAAAGTATAAAAGGAATAAAATACAGTGCGTCAATTTTTTTAACTTCATAATTTTTATTAACTAACGATTTTATATAGAGTAAAAGTAGCGGGACTTCTAACCAAAATGCTAAGCCGAATGTATAAAACAAATTTGGCGATAAATTTAATGCAAAAGGTCTAAATGCTTCACCAAAGTTTATAAGATTATCCATAGGGATAGCGGCTTGAGCTAATAAAAAGCAGGCAAGTAGGCAGTTACTTAATTTATTCCCTTTTTTTAATGTGATTAAAAATACGCTAAACGATAAGCATATAAACATTGTAAAAATTAAAGCGAGATCATGAGTGTTAAAAAGTACTTCTTTCACAATTTAATACACCTTTATTAAAATTCTTATTTGGCACATCTGTGTCATTCGTGTGGGTATGTATTATCGAACAAGTTTAAATATTTAAAACAGGTTTAGCGTTCAAATAAAGTGTATTACACGTATTAGAACGCCTAAAACCTCTATTTGAACGACATTATAGTGTATTTGTAATAAAACTATTCGCCACACTAACAAAGTATCAGGTTATCAATTTAATGAAAAATATTTATTCTTCATTTGTTTTAGGTTCATTTTTGAGCATGTCATGCTCAGCTGCATTTGCTAAAAATGATATAACGCTATGGCCAAAACAAAAACCCGCAATAGAAAAAAATGCAGCGCTAGAAGCGGACATTACACGCTTAATAAATAAAATGTCGCTGGAACAAAAAGTCGGTCAAATGGTTCAAGCAGAAATAACATGGGTAACCCCGCAAGACGTTAAAAAATACCATTTAGGATCAGTTTTAAATGGAGGAGGTACATTTTTGCATAATGACCGCAATGCAAGTGTGTCTGATTGGGTGTCGTTTATGGATGAGTTGTACTTAGCCTCAATGGATACATCCGCTGGTGGTTTAGCTATTCCTGTTACGTATGGCATTGATGCCGTACATGGAAATAATAAATTTATTGGCGCTACTTTATATCCTCATAATATTGGTTTGGGTGCAGCGCATAACCCCGCGTTAATTTATAAAATTGGTGAAGCAACAGCAAAAGAAGTGCTCCTTGCAGGAATCGATTGGACCTTTGCACCTACATTGGCAGTTGCCAGAGATGATCGGTGGGGGCGAACCTATGAAAGCTATTCTGAAGATTCAGAGATAGTTGCTTTGTATTCAAAAGAGATGATTGAAGGGCTACAAGGTCAAGTAAATACATCTAACTTTTTAGATGACGACCATATCTATTCTACCGCTAAGCATTGGGTGGGTGATGGTGGTACTTATCAAGGGGTTGATCAAGGCGATAATAGAGAAACCGAAAAAGATTTAATTAAAAACCATGCTGCGGCTTATTTCCCAGCTATAAAAGCGGGTGTGCAAAGTATTATGGCTTCGCATAATATGTGGAATGGACTGCGTTTACATGGCAGTAAATACCTGCTTACTGACGTGTTAAAAACTCGACTCGGTTTTGATGGCTTTATAGTAGGTGATTGGAATTCGCATAGTAAAATACCTGGCTGTACTAACGATAGCTGCCCACAGGCTGTAAATGCTGGGCTTGATATGTTTATGGTAGTCGAAGATTGGAAGGCTTTTATAGGTAATACAATAGAGCAAGTTGAGAATGACATTATTCCCATTGAACGTATTGACGATGCCGTTAGGCGTATTTTGCGCGTAAAAATGCGTTCGGGGTTATTCAATAAAGGGCTTCCATCAAAACGCAAATACGCTAACCAAAAACAGTTATTAGGTGCTCCTGAACACAAGGCGATTGCAAGGCAAGCTGTACGAGAGTCTTTAGTGCTGCTGAAAAACAATAATAATTTGTTACCGCTTAGCCCAAATAGTAAAGTTTTAGTTGCTGGTGACGGCGCTGATAATATGAGTAAGCAAACTGGCGGTTGGACAATTAATTGGACCGGCGAAGGTAATGTTAAGTCTGATTTCCCTGGAGGCACATCAATTTTTGATGGTATTGAGCAGGCAGTAAACAAGGCAGGTGGCAATGCTGTGCTAAGTCCTGATGGCAGTTTTAATGAAAAGCCTGATGTTGCAATTGTTGTTTTTGGTGAAAACCCATACGCAGAGTGGATTGGCGACTTGAAATCGATTGCTTATCAGGCACATTCTCATCGTGATGCTAGATTAATTGAGTCATTAAAATCGCAAGGCATAAAAGTGGTGTCGATATTTTTATCTGGCCGGCCACTTTGGGTTAATAGAGAAATAAACGCATCTGATTCGTTTGTTGCTGCTTGGCTTCCAGGTAGTGAAGGCGTTGGCGTAGCTGACGTGTTATTTACCAATAAAAAAGGAAATACTGAGTACGACTTTAAAGGTAAGCTCTCTTTTTCATGGCCTAAATATGCGTCTCAAGTTGTATTAAATAGATTCGACAAACCGTACGACCCATTATTTGCTTATGGATTTGGCTTAACTTACAAGGATAATGTAAATCTTGGTAAGTTAAATATTCACAATGATTTTGTATTTGAAGTACCCACTAATACACCCTATGTAATTATGCAAGGTAGGGCAAAAGGTGATTGGAACTATCAATTGCAAACTGAGCAAGAAACAAAAGATATCCAAACTCCGGTTGGTAAAATTCAAGGCTTAAGCATGATTGAAGCTGACAAGGAAATTCAAGGAGACGCAAAAGAATTCACTTGGACTGGCAGTAATCATGCATCTGCATTAATTAGCTCAACATGGTACAGAGAGGATTTATCGCAGTACTTAATCAATAAAAGTGCTTTAACATTTGATATACGTATAGAGGCTTACCCAGAAAAAGCGTTAAATGTTCAAATGGGCTGTGGTAAAAGCAAGTGTGGTTCGTTTGACATAGCGCCTATTATTAAAGAATTTAAATTAAGTACATGGCATAAAGTATCGATAGACCTATTGTGTTTTGCTAATAAGGGGGTTGAATTTGAACGCTCTAGTGCGCCATTTGTTTTATCAAGTGAAGGCGCAGTTAAAGTACGCGTTGCTAATGTTCAATTTGAACCTAAAGCAAAGGAAACAGCTAATATAAAATGCGGTGAATAAATGGCGCAGGGTGCATATAAGTGCACCCTTGTTGTATTTTCGTTTAAATTTAAGCACATAAGGAAAGGGCATTATGAAAAATGTTGTTTTGAAATTAACGTTAATCACTGTGTTTTTTTTGAGCGCATGCTCGGCGGTAGTAAAAGGCGATTTTAGTAAACTGAGCACAGAGTCATCTAATCAAAAAATAGCAGTTAATCAGCTTGGTTATTTAGTTAATAGCGAAAAAATAGCAATAGTGCCAAATGTAACCGCAACTACTTATGATTTAGTGGATGTAAATACCAATAAAGTAATACGTAGTGGCCAGCTATCGCACGCTAAAATGTGGGATAACGCAGGGAATGACACATTTAAACACGCTGATTTTACAGATATTGTAACACAAGGAAATTACCTTCTACGTGTAAAAGGAGTGAGAAATTCTGCCGTATTCTCGATTAATAATCATGTATATGACTCAGTTCATACAGCGGCGTTAAAATACTATTACTTAAATCGTTCAAGTATTGAAATAGAGAAAAAGTATGCAGGTATTTATGCGCGGCCTTTAGGGCATAAAGACTACGACGTGCTTTATCATTCATCAGCAGAGCAAGGTGATGACTTTAAAGCGAAAGAGGTGCAATCTCAAAAAGGCTGGTACGATGCGGGCGATTATGGCAAGTATGTTGTTAATTCTGGCATTGCAACTTACACATTGCTTGCGGCATTTGAGCACTACCCTGAAGTGTATCAAAAGCAAATATTAAACATCCCAGAATCGTCAGATAATGTCCCTGATATTATAAACGAAGCACTATGGAATCTTGAATGGCTGATCACTATGCAAAGCAAAGATGGGGGTGTTTACCACAAACTCACAACGCTAGAATGGCCAGGTTATGAAATGCCGCATGAAGATAAAAGAGCGCGCTACCTGATTGGTAAAACTACAGCTGCTAGCCTTAATTTTGTCGCTACGCTATCAGCAGCAAGTCGAGTAATTGCTCCGTATTACCCTAATAAAAGTAAACAGTATTTAGGCGCTGCAATTAAGGCGTGGAAGTACTCGCTTGAAAATCGAACCCAATATTATGAGCAACCCGCTGATGTTAAAAGCGGCGAGTATGGTGATAATCAGCTAAAAGATGAGTTTGCTTGGGCCGCTGCAGAGTTATTTATAACAACTAGATATAAAGGTTTTTATAATACTTACAATGAGATAAATATTCATTATTCAGCTCCTTCATGGAGAAATGTATCGTATCTTTCTTTAAGCAGTTTACTGTTTAAGGCAAAAGATTTATTGAGTGAACAAGAATACGAAGATCTTAAAATAAAGCAAAAGCACTTAGCTGATGTGTATTTAAAACAACATAAAAATAGCCCATATATTGTTGCGATGGAAAAGTCTGACTTTGTGTGGGGAAGTAATTCAGCAGCATTAAATAAAGCGATAGTTTTGCTACAAGCCGCTCAGTTAAATAATAATTCGCAGTACTTAAAGGCTGCGCAAGGGCTCGTTGATTACATTTTAGGACGCAACCCAACAGGGTATTCGTTTGTTACTGGTTTTGGTGATAAAACACCACAACACCCGCATCATCGAATTTCACAAAGTGATGACATTACAGCTCCAGTACCAGGTATGTTAGTTGGCGGTCCCCAAGCTGGGCAGCAGGATGAGTGTAATTATGATTCTAATGAACCTGCAAAATCGTACAGCGATAGTTGGTGTAGTTATTCAACGAACGAAGTGGCAATTAATTGGAACGCGTCACTTGTATATGTGCTGGGAGCATTAGTTAGCCGGTGATACTTACTTGAATCTTTTTATAATAGCTATAATTCACTGGTATAAAGCTTTAGCTTTCCAGTTGTGTTCAATAGTAGGTGGTTTGTTTCCTACTTTACGCTAGTAAAAGTAGAACAGATAACTTAGAGCTGTCACTCCCTGTTGTGCACCATTTATACATTGCCATACAATCTTATAATTTTACTTGTAATTATCAGGGGTAGGGGTCTAACTTTGAGGAAGATTAAAGAGCAGAAAAAGTGGTTTGGGCGCTTGGGCACAAGTTTGGGCACAAAACGATAAAAACTGGGATTTTTAGGATGATCTTTTAAGGCTTGGCTCTCGTTATTTTTAAATTTTGAATACAAAATAATAAAAAACTAAAAATTTAAGTTTCAACAAAAAATTAAACGAGTAGATTGAATAGGTAATTTAACTGTTTGAAATATAGAGTTTAATTGGTACGACCGAGTGGATTCGAACCACCGACCTCTACCATGTCAAGGTAGCGCTCTAACCAGCTGAGCTACGGTCGTACAATTTTTTAGGATTCTTAAATGTTGGTACGACTGAGTGGATTCGAACTACTGACCTTTGGACCGGGTGATCAAGAGTAGGTAGTGCTTTTTCCTTCAGTGATACTTTTTTCTTAAATGTTGGTACGACTGAGTGGATTCGAACCACTGACCCTTGGACCGGGTGATCAAGAGTAGGTAGTGCTTTTTCCTTCAGATGTACTTTTATTTATTTTACTTAAATGTTGGTACGACTGAGTGGATTCGAACCACCGACCCCTACCATGTCAAGGTAGTGCTCTAACCAACTGAGCTACAGTCGTATTACTTTATTTAAGTAGGTGTTAATTGCTTAACAACGGCGGCTAATATATAGCGTGGCGGTTGGTGAATCAAGCAAGTTTGTTGTTTTTGAGTTTATTTGCCGTTTTTTTATTCATATTGGGCTTATTTCGCACGTTTTATAAAAACCTTGCCACCAAACCACATGTTTTTTAGCTGAGCTTTTTAGTAAGTTCAGTAAGTTACTTGTCGAGCCCGTTTTGACTAAGTTATTAATTTGAGGACTTGAGATACTTTCGTTAAACCAAAGCTCATTATAAAGCGGTTGTAGTGCCTCTAGATAACCAGTTAATTGCGCTTGATAGGGCTGAATATCTTTTAAATAAAATTTTTGAAATACGTTACTTATGATTTTTGCGTTTTTATTATTTTTACCCTCTGGACATAGGGTATTAAAGTTTAGTGTTTTTACAAGCTGTGTGGCGTTGTTGTTTAACACTACCTGTTTACGGGCTGATTGAATGAGTGCTTGGTTAAATTGAAATTTATTAAGCTGCTCGAGTGCACTAAAAATAGAATCGCTATTAATTTTATTAAATTCTTTGGCGTTTATTTGCTGCTTAATGAGTACAAGTTGCTTTAGGGCATGTACGGTATCGCTAAAACCTGCTGGTTCAGTAGTAAGCTCGTTTGAGGTGAGTTGCCATGTGCGATTAAGCTCTGGCTCTTTAAATAACATGGCGTTAAAAGAGTGCATTAGGTGTATTTGTTTGTAGTTTTTGGCTGCGAGTATTTTTGTGTAACTAGGACTATTTTTATCAAGGCTGTTTAAGCAAACCTGCGCACTTTTAATAAAGTTTATTTGATATTTTAATTGCCCAGCAGCGCTGGCGGTTTTTCCTAATTGGTTATTGTGCTCACTTATAAGCACGTTTAGCTTACATTGGCTAATGCCTGCAAGCTCAACAATGCTCAGTGTTAGGTCGCTTTGTGCTATTGGGGGAGGCTGCAGTAAGGGGAGTTGCTTGAGTGGCGCAGGCTCTGTGGTGCTTGTATCAACTGTGCTACTTAAGCGTTCAATATAAGTAGCGTTTATGCTACTTTGTGGTTTGCTGCAGCCAGTAAGCGTTAAAAAACACATTACCAACATTGCAGCTGGTAATGTTTTAAGGCTGAGTTTATTAGTTTTGATTGAGTGCATCAATTTTAAAAAATTCATATTTTAAACGTTTTTTTACCGTTAGCATTAATAAAATAGCAGCGACACTAAGTCCCACTATTATCCCAGCCCAGAAACCGTGTGGCCCCATAGCTGGCACTATTATATCTGTTCTTGCCAATACGTAACCTAAACAAAAGCCGATTAACCAATACGATATAAACGTAATATACGATATAGGCGTGGTGTATTTTAACCCACGAAGTATGCCATTTGCTGCAACTTGCAATGCATCAGGTAATTGGTAAATACACGCTAAAATCATAATTGATGAAGCCAATGCCATAACAGCGGGGCTGTCGGTATACAGTTGGCTAATTAAATCACGACCGGTGAACGTAATAAGCGCTAAAAATAACGCCACAGCAATGGCTAAAATATAGCTGGTAGAAACCGCAACTTTTAATTGAGTCATGTTCTTTTGGCCGTATAAGTTACCTATACGAATGCTGATAGCGATTGATAGGCTCAGCGGCATCATAAACAGCAATGTAGTTACACTGGCTGCTATTTGATGTCCAGATATAGCCACTGCACCTAAATGCGCTATAAATAGCGGTATACACGCAAATAAAGTGACTTCAAAAAAGGTGGCGAGTGAAATTGGTATACCTAACTTAGTAATAATACCAATGGTAGTGAAATTAGGTTTTTCGAATGATGAAAGCAGGCCTTTAGCATCTACTTTTTTACTCATTTGGCAGTAAGTGACTTGTGCTATTGCCATAACAGATAAAACAATGGCTGTTGCAATACCACAGCCCGCGCCGCCATAAGCAGGAAAACCAAATAAGCCATTTATGAAAATATAATTTACCGGAATATTAACAGCTAAACCTAATAGGCTTATGTAAAACGCGGGCTTGGTCATTCCCATGCCTTCGGTAACGTTTCTGTATACCGTAAAAATTAAAAATCCAAATACACCCCATTTCACAAAGTGGATGTAGTCAATAGCAAGGCTTGCAATAGCAGGCGTTGTATCGAGCTTAAAAATAATAGCATCCGCTAAATGGGCAATTCCAAAGCCTGTAAAGCTCAAAATAGCGGTTAAATAAAGCGCTTGTTGAAAATAGTGGCTAATGCCTTTATGGTCATCACTGCCCGAAAACTGCGCAATAATACCAGTAAGCGCTAATAAAATACCTTGAAGGCCAAGTAATAATGGGTTCCATATTCCTGTTGCAATAGAAAGTGCCGCTAAGTCAGTAGGGCTAACTTGGCCTGCCATAATTGTGTCGACGACCGACATTAAAATAAGTGTAATTTGCGCTAAAAAAACAGGTAAAGCGAGGGAAAGTAAACGCTTGGCTTCCCAATTGCAAAAGGTCATAAAAACAGCTAGTTGATAAAATAGGGCGTAATTGTAATCTATTGGGGTTTAAATAAAAATCACAGGAGTGAATGATTTTATGAGTTGATACGTTAAACTAGCACTTTGTAATAATTTAAAGTGATTTTATGTTTACAGGAATAGTGCAAACGCAAGCTACCGTGGTCTCAAAAACTCAAACAGACGGTGTTTTACGCTTAGTTGTATCGGTAAGCGATGAGTACGTTAAGCATTTAGATTTAGGCGCAAGCATTGCTATTAATGGCTGTTGTTTAACAGTTGTGCAAGTTGAGCTAAGTAATCACGATGTGGTGGCGCAAGTTCATTTTGATGTGATTGACGAAACTCTAAAGCTAACTAATTTAGGGCTGCTTGAGCTAGGTAGTTTAGTTAATTACGAACGCTCTGTTACGTTTGGTACTGAGCTAGGTGGGCATATAGTGTCTGGGCATATTCATTGTACGTCACAAATTTCTCAACTAGTGAAGCTTGAGAATAATTGTAAAATTCAGTTAAGCCTGCCAAAAGAATGGCAAAAGTATGTGTTGTATAAAGGGTTTGTTGCGATAAATGGCGCAAGCTTAACCGTGGGCGAAGTTGATGAACAAGGTTTTTGGTTACACCTAATTCCGGAAACGCTCGCCATTACAAACATTGGTGCAGCGCAAGTGGGTGACAAGTTTAACACTGAAGTTGATCAGCAAACTTACACTATTGTAAATACGGTAGAAAACTACTTACGCCATCAGGCTTAAGTTAAAATATTTGTTCGTCATCACTGTCTACGTGTAGCTCTAATTTATTGTTAGCATGGTCTATATGCATATTTAAATGAATTGGGTTACAGCAGGCAGTGCAATCTTCTATATAGTCTTGATCGCCGCTGCTAGCGTCTAGGTCTAAATGAATATGGTGTCCGCAGTGTGGGCACGTTATTCGTTGTGATAAAAAATCTTTCATAATCACTCCAGTTATAAATAATTAAGTTAGGCTCAACTTAATCGCTTACAGATGAACGTCTACTTACTCATTAAATATAGTGCTGAAATGCAGCTTATGACACTTATTTTATGCCTTCAAATACTAGCTTTTCTATATGTTGTTTAGCTTCAGTAAGATAGTGACCGGCAAAGATGTTAGCGTGATTTAAAATAGGGTATAGCTGGTATATTAACTTACGTTTTTCGTAATTTTGAGAAAGCGGGTAGTGCGCGTTATAGGCGCTATAAAAGTCTTTTGGCAGTGGCGCAAATAGTTCGCTCATTGCAATATCGATTTCCCGATCACCATAATAACAAGCTGGGTTAAATACCGTAGGCTCTGCTTTTAAAAAGCCCATATTTCCACGCCAAAAATCGCCATGCAGTAATGATGGCTCAACTTGATGACTGTGCAGCTGTTCTTTAACGGCATTAATTAAGCGCTCGGGTTCAATAAAGTTAATGCCTTTTTCAGCGAGTAGCTGTAATTGCCACCCTATACGTTCTTCGGCGTAAAATACATCCCATTTTTTGTGCCATCGGTTGGGTTGTATGGTAGTGGCTATGTAATTGTCTACATCAAAGCCAAACATGGCTTGGTCGTGTTTTTGATGCATTTTAGCGAGGCTGCTTCCCATAGTTGCCCACGTGTTGTGGGGTTGTTTATCTAAAATAAGCCACTGTAAAACAATAAATGAAAACTCTATATTTGCACCGGTTGTAATACATTCAGGGACTTTAAAATTACTATTTTGCGCCAAAAGCTTTAAGCCAATAAATTCACTTTCTAAACGCTCGAGTTCGCTTTTTAATGCTATTTTAACGAAGAAGTTATGCGTACCATTGGTAATATGAAATAGTTTGTCGGTATTTGTACTTTGTAATTGGCGTTTATAGGTGTGTTTAAAGTCAAAATTAATAGCTTGGCTGATGTGCTCATTTACTGTTTTCCACATAATAATTGTTCACCTTTTAAACAGATACTTAAACTATGGCAAAAAGAGATTAATTTAACAATCTAATCGTTGTAAAATTGGCGGCTAGGTTTAAATAAATAATTACAACGACTGTAATGGAGTAAAAATGAACAAAAGTTTAATAACCAATTTGCTAGCGGGTTTATGTGTTGTTGTTGGTTTTATGTTTAACCAAGCAATTGTGTTATCTGTTGGTTTATTTGCACTTTCTGGCGCGGTAACTAATTTATTAGCTATTCATATGTTATTCGAAAAAGTCCCGTTTTTATATGGCTCAGGCGTTATAGCGCTTAAGTTTGAAAGCTTTAAAGTCGCTATACGAAACCTAATATTAACGGAGTTTTTTTCAGAGCAAAAAATTAATAATTTACTCAATAAAGCGCAGCCTAATATCGATTTTGAGCCAATAATTAGTAATGTTGATTTAAACCCTGCATTCGACAATTTACTTGTCGTTATTGAAGAATCTCAGTTTGGTAGCATGTTAGGTATGTTTGGCGGCACAGCGGCAATAGAGCCAATGCGTGAAAAGTTTATTGAAAAAATGCAATTGTCGCTTGGTGAAATCTCTCAAACTGACGACTTTAAAGCATTAGTAACCCAAACACTTTCACAAGGTAATAGTGCTGAGAGTTTACATAAAACGGTACTTAAATTAGTAGATGAGCGCCTAGATGAGCTTACCCCTAAAATGGTTAAAGAGATTATTCAAACCATGATCCGCGAGCACCTAGGCTGGCTTGTAGTATGGGGTGGTGTGTTTGGTGGTTTGTTTGGTTTAATTGCAGCGCTTATTTAAGCGCTGTTCTGTGTTAGGTGATATCTGTAAAATAATTAAATTAAATGCTTTTTTACGGCTGACATATTTTTTCAGGCTGTTATTATCGCCCCCATAATTTAGTCGTGTTTTTTAGGAGCAACGGTGAGCAAAACGTTAGCCAGTTATTACCAGCAAGCATACGCTTGCGATCAGCAGCATTTTAACCAGTGTTTTTATTGTGGCTGTGAAGCGACAGAGCGCGACCATTGTCCGCCGCTGCATATGCTACAAAGCATTGTTGATTTAGGTGAAGAGGCTGACTTTATATCTATTGCGGCTTGTTATGAGTGCCATGCACTTTTACATAACGAAAGGCTGATGACGATTGATGAGCGCTTTAGTAAAATGAAAAAAAAGCTTGCCACTAAATATGCAAAACCACTGCGTGTTTATAATATGTGGGAAGAAAACGAACTTGGCGATATGAGCGACGAGTTTGCGCATAGTATTGCAGCGGGTATGAAATTAGGAAAAGAAGCCGCTGAGCGTTTAGCGTTTACTGGTTTTAGTTATGCCACAGAAGATGCCAAAGTAGCAGTGCGTGAAAAAACGAAAGAGTTTGATGTAGAGGGCATGATATTTACCGACTTTAAAGAGGCGCTAAATTATTGCATTAACGATTTAAACGTACAAAAAAGTGATTTTTATAAAATTTTGGTTGAAGACTACCAAGGTGATTTTAATAAAGCATTGAGCCAGTATCGCCACCGACATGACAAAGTAACTGCAGCTAAAGACGGTAATACACTTATTAAAGATTTTTCTAAGCTACATAAGCAAAACTCTGATTTTGTAACGCGTACGGTTAAGCACTTTATTAGCAAAGATCCATCGCTTACAACCGAAGGTGCGCTTGAAAAGTTGTATAACAATTATATAAAGAAATAATCACAGAAATTCATCTTAATTAACTGCGTTTTCACCTGTTTTTTTGGCTTTATTCCTTAGCTTTCGCTAAAGTAGCAAAAAAACAGGAGATCCAAACAACATGCAAAAATTTGCACCTTCTTTATTAGCGGTTGGCTTAGCTGCCGCACTTGTCGGTTGCCAAGAAAATGGCCCGCAAGACGATAAAATAACAATCAACAAAAATCCTTATCCAAGTACTTATCAGCCCGTTTCTACATCAAGCACACTTATTACAAATGCAACAGTACTTACAGGTACTGGTGAGCGTTTAGATGATGCTGATGTATTACTTGTTGGCGGCAAAGTACAACAAGTCGGTAAAGACTTAAATGCGACTGCTGATATTACAATTGATGCACAAGGCAAATGGGTAACACCAGGTATTATCGACGTACATTCACATTTAGGCGCTTACCCAAGCCCATCGGTTGAGTCGCATCAAGATGGTAACGAAATGACAAGCCCTAACACTGCAGAAGTGTGGGTTGAGCATTCTGTTTGGCCACAAGATCCAGGCTTTAATCGTGCACGTGAAGGCGGCATTACTTCTCTGCAAATTTTACCAGGATCAGCTAATTTATTTGGTGGACGCGGCGTTACGCTTAAAAACGTCCCTGCACATACTATGCAAGGTATGAAGTTTCCTGGTGCGCCATACGGTTTAAAAATGGCGTGTGGTGAAAACCCTAAACGTGTTTATGGTCGTCAAGGTGTATTGCCTTCAACCCGTATGGGTAATATGGCTGGTTACCGTATGGCGTGGGCTGAAGCCGCTGAATACAAACGCGCGTGGGATAAATACGATGCCGATTATGAAGCCGGTTTAAACCCAGAAGCACCAGTACGTGACATTAAACACGATACACTTCGCGGTGTGCTTGAGGGCGAAGTACGTATCCATAATCATTGTTATAAAGCTGAAGAAATGGCAATGATGATTGACCTGTCAAAAGAATTTAATTACGACGCGGGCACATTCCATCACGGTGTAGAAGCATATAAAATTGCTGACCTACTAGCCCAAAATGGTTCGTGTGCTGCACTTTGGCCAGACTGGTGGGGTTTTAAAATGGAAGCCTACGACATGGTTCAAGAAAACGTAGCTATTGTTGATGCGGTTAAAAACTCGTGTGCGGTTGTTCACTCAGATTCAGATACTACTATTCAGCGCTTAAACCAAGAAGCTGGCAAGGTTATGTACCGTGCTAACGAAAACGGTTTTGATATTTCTGAGCAACACGCTATTAAATGGATCACGGCTAACGCTGCTAAATCGTTAGGTATTGATGACAAAACAGGTTCACTAGAAGCGGGTAAGCAGGGCGATGTGGTTATTTGGAATCAAAGCCCATTTAGTGTTTATGCTAAAGCTGAACAAGTGTTTGTTGATGGTGCAAAAGTTTACGATAGAAACGACAGCGCGTATCAAGCAACAAGTGATTTTATGTTAGGTCAACAATAAGGAGCACCCAGAATGAAAAATTTATCACGTTCGTTTTCGCTTTCTCTGGTTGCTGCAGGATTATTAGCATCTGGTGCTGTAAGCGCACAATCGCTAGCAATTATTAATGCAACATTGCATACGTCATCTGATCAAGGTGTATTAGAAGCGGCAAGCATTGTAATGACAGATGGCAAAATTACAGCGATTAACCCAACTGAAATTAAAGTAGATGAAATTATTGATGCAAAGGGCCAAATTGTAACCCCAGGCTTTATTGCAAGTATTAATCAACTTGGTTTAGTTGAAGTAAGTGCAGTTGCAGGCTCTCGCGATGCAGGCGAAGAAAAAGCAGGTATTGATTTTGACGTAAGCCTTGCTTACAACGCACATTCAAGCTTAGTTCCTTATGCTCGTAAAGGCGGTGTAACACGCGATGTAATTACCCCTCATGGTGGTGATAGCATCTTTTCGGGCCTAGCGAGTGTTGTTGATTTAAGTGGTAGTTTTGATAGCGACATGCAAAAACAAGCAGCTTTAATTGTTTACTTAGGTGAGCGTAGTAAAGGTTCTCGTGCTTTTACTTTGCAAACACTTATTAATAAGCTTGATGAGCACGAAACTAAAGCCGGTAAAAAAGCTAAAAAAGATGACGACAAGCCAAGTACTGAAGACAAAGTAATGGCAAAAATACTCAGTGGCGAAATGCCATTAGTGGTTGGCGTATCACGTGCGGCAGATATTATTGAGCTTATTAAAGTAAAAGAGCAATTTGGTATTAACTTGGTACTTAATGGCGCACAAGACGCTGTTGTAGTAAAAGAGCGAGTTGCTAAAGCAAATATCCCAGTGATCGTTAGTGCAATGGATAGCTTACCAGCAAGTTTTGATTCGCTTCATGCGAGTTTAGATAATGCAGGTGTGCTTGAAAAAGCAGGGGTTAAAGTATTATTAACGGTAGGTGGCGATGCAAGCCACAATATCTATCAGCTGCGTTTTGATGCTGGTAATGCAGTATCGTATGGTATGAGCCAAGAAGGTGCGTTAAAAGCGGTTACATCAAACGTTGCAGATGTATTTGGTATCAATGCCGGTAGTCTTGAAGTAGGTAAAGCCGCTGATGTAGTAATGTGGAGTAATGACCCGTTTGAACTAAGCAGCCACGTGAGCAAAATGTTTATAAATGGCGTTGAGGTATCTACACAATCTCGCCAAGATAAACTGCGTGACCGTTATACAACTGATTCAAAAATGCCACGCGCCTATACAAAATAGTATTGCCTACTATTTTTATTTAGGTAAAAGAAAAGGCTGCAACTGCAGCCTTTTTTTATGGTTACAAAAAAGCCGCTTACTTTTACAAGTAAGCGGCTTTTAAATTTAAACCAATATTTATACTAATTTAGCAAGAATATCGTTAAATGTAGTGCTTGGACGCATCGCTTTAAAGGCTGCATCATCGTTAGGCTGGAAGTAACCGCCTAAATCAACTGCAGGACCTTGCGCATCGTTAAGTTCACTTACGATTTGCTCTTTATTAGACTCAAGGTCGCTAGCAATTTGAGTAAACTGTGCTTTAAGTTCACTGTCATCATTTTGCTTAGCAAGTTCTTGTGCCCAGAATAAAGATAGGAAGAAATGAGAACCACGGTTATCAATTTCTTTCACTTTACGTGAAGGAGACTTGTTTTCTGCTAAGAAAGTGCCTGTCGCTTTATCTAGCGTATCAGCAAGTACTTGTGCTTTGTTGTTACCCGTAGTTACGCTTAGGTGCTCAAGCGATGCAGCAAGTGCTAAAAATTCACCTAAAGAATCCCAACGTAAGTGGTTTTCTTTTTCGAATTGTTGAACATGCTTAGGTGCAGAACCACCCGCGCCAGTTTCAAATAAGCCGCCACCGTTCATAAGAGGAACAATTGAAAGCATTTTAGCACTCGTACCTAGCTCTAAAATTGGGAATAAATCTGTAAGGTAATCACGTAATACGTTACCTGTTACAGAAATAGTATCTTTACCTTCTTTAATACGCGCTAATGAGAACAATGTTGCTTCAAGCGGTGCTAAAATTTGAATATCTAGGCCAGCTGTATCGTGATCTGGTAGGTATTTGTTTACTTTTTTGATTAGCTCAGCATCGTGCGAACGATTTTCATCTAACCAGAAAATAGCAGGAACGCCTGTTGCGCGTGCACGATTTACTGCAAGCTTAACCCAATCTTGGATTGGTGCGTCTTTAACCTGACACATGCGCCAAATATCGCCTTGCTCAACACTGTGCTCAAGTAATGTATTGCCATTTGCATCAACAACACGGATAGAACCATCTGCTTTAGCTTCAAACGTTTTATCGTGTGAACCGTATTCTTCAGCTTTTTGAGCCATAAGGCCAACGTTTGGAACGCTACCCATAGTTGTTGGATCAAACGCGCCATTTACTTTACAAAAATCAATAGTTGCTTGGTAAATACCTGAGTAACAACGATCTGGAATTACAAAGCTTGTGTCTTGTAATTTACCATCGTTATTCCACATTTGGCCGCTTGAACGGATTGCAGCAGGCATAGACGCATCGATAATCACGTCACTTGGTACGTGTAGGTTTGTAATACCTTTATCAGAGTCAACCATAGCAATAGCAGGGCGGTTAGCGTAAACAGCTTGAATGTCTGCTTCAATTTCTTCGCGCTTAGCATCATCTAATGTTTGAATTTTAGAATATACATCGCCTAAACCATTATTTACATCAACACCTAGCTCTTCAAAAAGCTCACCGTGTTTTGCAAATACATCTTTGTAGAATACTTTTACAGCGTGACCAAAGATAATTGGATCAGATACTTTCATCATTGTCGCTTTCATGTGAAGCGAGAATAAAACACCTTTTTCTTTAGCAGCGTCAATTTCAGCAGCTAAGAAAGCTTGAAGCTTAGAAGCGCTGATGCTTGATGCATCAATAACTTCGCCAGCTAAAAGAGGCGTGCTTTGTTTAAGTACAGAAACGTCGCCGTTAGTTGCAACATGTTCAATGCGTACATCAGTGGCCGTATCAACAGTTACTGACTGTTCTGAACCAAAGAAATCGCCTTCGCTCATGCTTGCAACATAAGACTCTGAATCTTTGCTCCACGCACCCATTGAATGTGGGTTGTTACGTGCATATTCTTTTACAGAACCTGGTGCGCGACGATCTGAGTTACCTTCACGTAGTACAGGGTTTACTGCACTGCCTTTGATTTTGTCGTAAGCCGCTTGAATTGCTTTTTCTTCATCATTTTTAGGTTCAACAGGGTATTCTGGAAGAGCGTAACCTTTTGCTTGAAGCTCTTTAATTACAGCGCGAAGCTGTGGTACAGATGCACTGATGTTTGGTAATTTGATGATGTTTGCTTCTGGTGTTTTAGCAAGCTCGCCAAGTTCAGCAAGTGCATCACCAATGCGTTGTTCTTGTGTTAAATAATCAGGGAAGCTAGCAATTACACGACCTGCTAATGAGATATCGCGAGTTTCAACTTCAACACCGGCCGCATTTGTATATGCTTGGATGATCGGTAGCAACGAGTAAGTTGCTAGTGCCGGAGCTTCGTCCGTTTTTGTATAGATAATTTTTGATGTCATCATCATTCCTAGATAGTAGACCGATAAGGTCTTATTCAACAATGCAAAGAAAATCATTACTAATGAGTGAGTACATATTATTAAACAAGTTAATGAATACATACGCTCGTAATGAATAGTTTGTTAGGTGTTGGTACTCAGCGTTGCTCTTTTATAAAAGCAGAATAGTCACACCTGACGAACTGGAATTGTATTTATAGCTAAAAAATTAACAAAAATAAATCAGCCTTTAGCCTAGTACATATAGAATAGGCGACAAGTTGGATTAGTTGCTGCGTTAATACGCAATTTTTAGCACCAAGAGTGTAACAAGCTTAAATAAAAAGGGCTAGGGTCTGTTGATCTTTGCGGATTAAAATTTGTTCAAACTAGGGGCTATTTTATCGCGGCGCGAGGTTTGTAACCTAGTGGGCTAAGTAAAAACCGAGCAACAAAGAGTAAATAGCCCCTAGGAAGAACCCTTTGGGCAGCGCCTGTTTGGCATTAATGCTACGTTATCGCCCATTTATGGGGAATAACCACACTACATAGGCGCTGCCTTGCCTAAATACCAAACAGACTGCTGCAAATTTAACCTTGAAAGATCAACAGACCCTAGAGTTTGAGCATGCCCAATAAGCAGTTAAACAATCAACTCTTAGAACATTGGGGTATATAAAATAAATTCAAGGAAAAGGGTTGAATTTGGATGAAAAGAGGCAATAAATAGAGGAGAAGAGATAAGTTAGTGTGCTTAAGGAATTAAGCGAGGATCTTAAAAGGTCACTCGCTTTAGTCGAACAAAACAATAGTCACTCAATAATGTCACCATCTGGGGCAATATTTTTAGCGTGTAGACCTTTAGGTCCTTGTTCTAATTCGAATGTTACATCTTGACCAGCTTTAAGCGTTTTATAACCGTCCATTACAATTGTTGAGTAATGAGCGAAAATATCATTCTCGCAGCCGTCTTCCACGATGAAACCAAAACCTTTAGCGTTGTTGAACCATTTAACTTTACCGCAAGCCATACTTCTACATCCTTCAATAAGTTGACTAATTTAGTTATTCTAAATTGTATTATTTGCTAGACTGACTAAGGTTTAATCAATCTACGTTTGACTGTAGTTTATTTAGCCAACCAGTCAAGTGTTTTGAGTTATTTTTTTAACATTTTATTTATTTTTTATTCAAGTTTGCTTGAGTTACAAAGACAAGACTATATTTAATTATGAGTGGTATGAAAGATTCAGGTGTTATCGACACAGTTCGCGACAGTGAAAAGCAAAAGCTACAGCCGCCGCGAAAATATAAAGTTGTTTTAAATAACGACGACTACACGCCGATGGACTTTGTAATAGAAGTTTTAACGACGTTTTTTAATATGGATAGCGATAGAGCAACCGACGTGATGCTTCAGGTTCATGAAAAAGGTAAGGGTATATGCGGTGTTTACAGCGCTGACGTAGCCCACACCAAAGCTGAACAAGTTAACCGCTACGCGCGTGATAACGAGCATCCACTGCTTTGTAGTTGTGAGCAGGAATAATACCAATTTAATACAATTGGTATAAATACCAATTAGGGTGATCAAACATCCGATTGTTGTGGTATAAATTATTATCTCAGTAAGGGGTTGCCAATGCTAAACAAAGACTTAGAACTCACATTAAATGCCGCGTTTCGTGAAGCGCGCACTCGCCGTCATGAGTTTATGACCGTAGAGCACCTTTTACTTGCGCTGTTAGATAATCCTTCTGCAGGAGAAGCCCTAAACGCGTGTGGTGTTAATATTTCTGGTTTAAAAACCGAATTATTAGAATTTATTGACGAAACAACACCTGTCATTCCTGATTTAGAAGAAGAACGTGAAACTCAGCCAACACTTGGTTTTCAACGTGTATTACAACGCGCTGTATTTCATGTGCAATCGTCAGGTAAAAATGAAGTTACTGGCGTTAATGTGCTAGTTGCTATTTTTTCTGAGCAAGAAAGCCAAGCTGTATATTTACTTAAAAAGCATGATGTATCGCGTTTAGATATCGTTAACTTTATTTCGCATGGAATTTCTAAAGCAGATGATGATTTAGGCAACGACAGCGACGATATTCATGATGAAGTGCAAGAAGTTCAAAATGAAGAAGCAAGCAAGCTAGACAGCTTTACAACTAACTTAAACGTTCAAGCAAGTGAAGGTAACATTGACCCACTGATCGGGCGCGACAGCGAAGTAGAGCGCACGGTACAAGTATTGTGTCGTCGTAAAAAGAATAACCCATTACTTGTTGGTGAAGCGGGCGTTGGTAAAACAGCAATTGCTGAAGGCTTAGCGTATCGTATTGTTAATAAGCAAGTACCAGAAGTAATTGCAGACGCTGTTGTGTACTCGCTAGATATGGGTGCATTGCTTGCGGGTACTAAATATCGTGGCGACTTTGAAAAGCGCTTTAAAAGCTTACTTAAAGAGCTGCAAGCTGAGCCAGGCTCTATTTTATTTATTGATGAAATACATACCATAATTGGTGCCGGCGCGGCGTCTGGTGGTGTTATGGACGCATCAAACTTGCTTAAACCACTCCTTTCAAGTGGTAAGCTACGTTGTATGGGTTCAACCACTTACAATGAGTATAAAAATATTTTTGAGAAAGACCGTGCATTAGTTCGTCGCTTTCAAAAAATTGATGTACTTGAGCCAAGTGTTGCCGATACCACTAAAATATTAAACGGCTTAAAAGAGCGTTACGAAGAGCACCATGGTATTCGTTACACTCAAAAAGCATTAAAAGCAGCTGCAGAACTGAGTGCTAAATACATTAATGAGCGTCACTTGCCAGATAAAGCAATAGATGTAATTGATGAAGCCGGTGCAAGTCAGCGCCTGCAACCTAGCTCTAAACGTAAAAAAACCATTGGTGTGGCAGATATAGAACTAATTATATCTAAAATGGCACGTATTCCTGCGCAAAGCGTCTCGTCAACAGATAAAGAAACGCTTAAAAACCTAGACCGTAACCTTAAAATGCTCGTGTTTGGGCAAGATCAATCTATTGACGCGCTTACATCAGCGATTCGTTTATCTCGCTCTGGTTTATCGAGCGAAGAAAAACCTGTAGGTTCGTTCTTGTTTGCAGGGCCTACCGGTGTGGGTAAAACAGAAGTAACTAAGCAACTGGCTAAATGCATGGGTGTTGAGTTTATTCGTTTTGATATGTCGGAGTATGTAGAGCGCCATGCAATAAGCCGATTAATTGGTGCACCACCAGGGTATGTTGGTTTTGAGCAAGGCGGTTTATTAACAGAAGCCGTTATTAAAAACCCACATGCGGTTGTACTTTTAGATGAGATTGAGAAAGCGCATCCTGACATTTACAACATTTTGCTACAGGTTATGGATCACGGTACGTTAACCGATAACAATGGTCGTAAAGCTGATTTCAGAAATGTAGTGGTTGTAATGACTACCAATGCGGGTGTACAAGAAACTACACGTAAGTCGATTGGTTTTACAGAGCAAGACCATACACATGATGCAATGGGCGAAATTAATAAAGTATTCTCGCCTGAATTTAGAAACCGTTTAGATAACATCATTTGGTTTAATCACCTTGAACGTGAAGTTATTTTACTGGTGGTTGATAAGTTTATTGTGGAACTGCAAGCGCAGCTTGATAAAAAATCGGTTAACCTTGAGCTTACGTCCAAAGCACGTGAGTGGTTAGCAGATAAAGGCTACGATAAAGCGATGGGTGCACGTCCAATGGCGCGTGTTATTCAAGAAGAGCTTAAAAAGCAATTAGCTAACGAAATATTATTTGGTGAACTTGTTGATGGCGGTACGGTTAAAGTATCGGTTAAAGATAAGAAGATTCGCTTTGATTACGAGAGTAATTTAACACCAGCTTAAACGTTAATTAAATAATTTAGTTAAATAAAATGGCCCGCTACATAATAGCGGGCCATTTTTTTTGCCCTTTTTATAGGCAACAAAAAACCCAGTAAAAACTGGGCTTTTTGTTTATTAAATGTAATTGCTAGTCAATGTCTATCAATTACATTTAATAAACGCTTAAAGCTAGTTAAATACTAGCCAAAAACTAAATCTCGTTTACGCACTTACTTAGCGAGCACGGAATACGATACGACCCTTTGATAAATCGTAAGGAGTCATTTCTACCGTTACTTTATCGCCGGTTAAAATACGGATATAGTTTTTGCGCATTTTGCCTGAAATATGAGCCACAACTACGTGACCATTTTCTAGCTCAACTCGGAACATTGTATTTGGTAAAGTATCAAGGACAGTCCCTTGCATTTCGATTACGTCTTCTTTCGCCATGTTTAGCGTAACACCTCTTTAATAGTTAAACGCTGCAGATTTTGCCCAAAATACTCCAATAAGTAAAGGCGCAGGGGCTATATTTGCAAATTAAATAGCCACCCACTCATCATTGAGCTGTTTTTGAGCAGGTAAAAACTGAGTTTTGTACTTCATTTTGTCGCATTCATCAATTTGATAGCCCAAGTACACGTATTGTTTATTTTGTTCTTTAGCAAACTTTAGCTGCTCTAATATCATCACAGAGCCTAAACTATAGTGTTCAAAGTCGGGGTCAAAAAAGGTGTAAATTGCAGAAATAGCGCTATTCATACAATCGGTTACAGCAACTGCGACTAAAGTATCTTGGTGCCACAGTTCAATAAATGTGATCTTAAGCCAACTGCAAAGCAAAAAACTTTGAAACTGTTCTTTTTCAGGAGGATACATACTTCCATCCTGATGACGCATCGTTATGTACTTGCTATAAAGCGGATAGTACTCAGGTCGCTCTTGCGTTGAATATTTTACCTCAAACTGTGTTTTTGCTTTGTTTAGTTTACGTTTTTGCGATTTTGAGGGCATAAAGTCTTGTGCTAATACACGTACAGAACTACATGCGCTGCATATTGGACAGTGCGGACGGTATATTTGATTACCACTGCGACGAAATCCTAAACCTAATAAAGACTCAAATTTGTCGGTGCTGTAGCAACTGGGATCAAGAATAACTAAAAGTTGTTCTTGTCTGTTGGGTAGATAACTACAGTCAAACTCTTGGGTTAAACCAACACGTGCAGGAAGTTGTTCATTCATAGATTGCGTCAAGTTCTTGTGGCTCCCACATAATAGGGTTAACAGTATAGTTATGTGCAGCTTTTAGTTTAGTCAAAAATGTGGAACGGGGGATTACTTGTGCACCCAGGGTCATTAAATAAGGGTTTTCTAGCTGGCAATCAATAAAATGCGCATTATGACGTTTAAGCCAATTTACAAGTGCCCACATAGCAAGCTTGGAGCAATTGGTTTGATGATGAAACATTGACTCACCACAAAAAACACCATTTTGCATAATGCCGTATAAGCCACCTGCAAGCTCCCCGTTACTCCACACCTCTAAACTATGTGCAATGCCAGCATTGTGTGCATTAACGTAAGCGTCGAGCATGTCAGAGGTGATCCAGGTGCCATCGGTATCAAGGCGCTGATCGCGACAGGCTTCTATCACCTCTTCGAAGGCATTATTAATGGTTACTCTTACAGGGTGCTTTTTTAAATGCTTACGCAGGCTCTTACTTATATGAAAATCATTAAGCTCAAAAATGCCTCGCTCGCTAGGCGACCACCACATAATAGGCTCATCTTCGCTAAACCAAGGGAATATTCCGCTTTTGTAGGCATTACTTAGGCGAGGTAAGCTCAAATCTCCGCCAATTGCTAGCAAGCCATCAGGGGATTCTAATGCGTATTCCGGATTGGGGAATGCTATATCGGTTTCACTTAATTGGTATAGCTGATTTCTCATACAGTACTTATTTTATAATTGATCGTAAAAGTGTAACTATATTTTAGACATAAAAAAAGGGCTGAATAATCAGCCCTATAATAATTTATTTAATTGCTTATAAATTATCTAAGAAACGCTCTGCATCAAGGGCAGCCATACAGCCTGTACCCGCAGATGTGATTGCTTGACGGTAAATGTGGTCTGACACATCACCTGCAGCAAAAACGCCTTCTACGCTTGTTTGAGTCGCGTTACCGTGAAGGCCAGACTCTACAACTAAGTAGCCATCTTTCATTTCTAGTTGACCAACAAACATATCTGTATTTGGCTTGTGACCGATAGCAATAAATACACCGGCTAAATCAAGTTCTTCAGTTGCATCAGAGTGTGCATCTTTAATGCGCACACCGGTTACGCCCATTTGATCGCCTAATACTTCGTCAAGCGTACGGTTGTAATGCATTACAACGTTACCGTTTGCTGCTTTTTCAGCAAGGCGGTCAGCAAGTATCTTTTCACTGCGGAAACTGTCACGACGATGAATAACATGTACTTCGTCAGCAATGTTAGATAAGTAAAGCGCTTCTTCAACCGCTGTATTACCACCACCAACAACCGCTACTTTTTGACCTTTATAGAAAAAGCCGTCACAGGTAGCACACGCCGAAACACCACGGCCTTGGAAATTAGTTTCAGACTCTAGGCCTAAGTATTTAGCAGAAGCACCTGTTGCAATAATTAACGCATCACATGTGTAAGTACCTTGGTCACCAGTTAGTGTGAAAGGGCGCTTAGATACATCTACTTTATTGATGTGATCGAATATGATTTCAGTTTCAAAGCGCTCAGCGTGCTCTTTCATACGATCCATTAACGCAGGACCTGTTAAACCGTGTGCATCACCAGGCCAGTTTTCAACTTCAGTAGTGGTGGTTAATTGGCCACCTTGTTGAATGCCTGTAATTAAAACAGGGTTTAAATTTGCACGTGCTGCATATACTGCGGCAGTATAACCAGCTGGGCCAGAGCCTAAAATTAGTAGCTTACAATGTTTTGCTTCAGTCATTATTTTTCCTAAACGTTTAATACTGTGTTCAATATGCTCATTAATGCGCTTGATTCTAAGAAAAACAAGGCAGATGTAAACAAAATCCGCGATTATTTTTTTTCTCAAATCGAAAAGCTGTGCAGTATTGTGTACTAGAGCTCTATGCTTTTACAGCTAATATGTCAAAGTAGCTCAATAAATAGACTAACAGGCAATAAAACAGCGTTAATTCATGACCCCTTTGATTTTTTTTGTTATGTTTTACCTAATTTTATTTGTCACTGATAGATTATGTGACCTAAGCAAATAGGCAACTATGTTATTTTGGCAGGAAAAACCCGCATTCGGGTTGACTTCAAAAGACGTTAACGTCTTAACCAATGCGCAAGATTACCGAACGCAATTGCTACGTTTGATAGCTAACGCAAAAAAACGAATTTATATTACGGCGTTGTATTTACAAGATGACGAAGCAGGCCGCGAAATTTTAGAAGCGCTGCATCGTGTGTCATTGGCAAACCCCGCACTTGAAGTAAAAGTGCTGGTGGATTTTCATCGTGCGCAACGTGGATTAATTGGCGCTGATAAGTCAGACGGCAACGCAAGTTTATACTGTGACGATTTAGAAAAGTTTAAATCGAACGTACAAGTATATGGCGTACCTGTAAAAGCTAAAGAGTTATTTGGCGTATTGCATTTAAAAGGTTTTGTAATTGACGACACCTTACTTTACAGCGGCGCAAGCTTAAATAATGTGTACTTGCAATACAGCGAGCGCTACAGACTCGATCGCTACTTTTTAATAACGCAGAGCGAGCTGTGTGACTCGGTAGTTGATTTTATTGAGACTAAGCTGCTTAGTTCAGTTGCTGTACCGCGCATAGACACTCGACCGCTTAAGCGTTTGCATGACTTTAAGCTTGATCAAAAGCAATTAATGCGTGATTTAAAAGTAGCAAGTTATAACGCAGCAGAGCAGCTAAATACCAAAGCATTAGGTATTCGCTTGTTTTTAGGGCTCGGGCGGCGTAACAACGAACTGAACAGACTAATAAAAGCGTTATTTGATACCACAGAACAAGAGCTTGTGTTGTATACGCCATACTTTAATTTTCCGGCACCGCTTATGCGATCACTGCGCCGATTATTAAAGCAAGGTAAGCAAGTGACTATTGTAGTAGGGGATAAAACAGCAAATGACTTTTATTTACCGCCAAGCGAGCCGTTTAGTAAAATAGGGGCATTACCTTATTTGTACGAAACTATTTTGCATAAGTTTGTAAAAACGCAAAAGCGCCATATCGATAACGGTAATTTAAATGTGTATCTGTGGAAAGATGGAAGTAATTCGTTTCATTTAAAAGGTATATGTTCAGATAGAACAAAGCATTTACTGAGCGGGCATAATTTAAATCCGCGTGCATGGGGTCTTGATATCGAAAACGGTATTTTAATAGAAGATCCAGAGCAAACAATTATGGATGCTATTGATAACGAAAAGCAGGAAATTTTACAACACTGCCGACGTTTAACAGGCCCAGATGATTTAGAGACGATGGATGATTATCCGCAGCCAGTTAAAAAACTACTTGGCCAAGCTAAGCGCGTAAAAGTAGATTTTATAATTAAGCGTTTTATCTAAACTATTTTATTTAAACCAGTTTATATAAATCTGAAATTTAAATACAAAAAAAAGCAGCTAATTAGCTGCTTTTTTTTATGGGTTGTAGTTAGGTTGCTACATTACTAAATAATAACCTAACTACAAAACGCTAAATTATGCGTTTTCTACCGCTGTGCGTGGGTCAACATATTCCATGTTGAACGCTTCAGCTACTTCTTTGTAAGTTACTTGGCCTTTAATTACGTTTAAGCCTTTTAAGAAGTGAGCGTCATCTAGTAATGCCTTTTTATAACCTTTGTTTGCAAGGTTAATGATGAAAGGCAATGTTGCATTGTTAAGTGCAAACGTAGATGTACGAGGAACAGCACCTGGCATGTTAGCAACACAGTAGTGAACAACTTCATCAACGATGAAAGTAGGATCAGCATGCGTCGTTGCTTTAGAAGTAGCAATACAGCCACCTTGGTCGATTGCAACGTCAACAATTGCAGAACCAGGTTTCATTGCTTTAATGTGCGCAGCAGTTACTAATTTAGGTGCAGCTGCACCTGGGATTAGTACGCCACCAATTACTAAGTCAGCTTCTAGTACGTGTTTTTCTAATGCATCAGCAGTTGAGTAAATAGCTTTTACTTTATTACCAAATTGCGCATCTAGTGCACGTAATACGTCGATGTTACGATCAAGCACTACAACTTCAGCACCAAGGCCAACAGCCATTTGAGCTGCGCTACGACCAACCATGCCGCCGCCAATAACAACAACTTTAGCAGCTTCAACGCCTGGTACGCCACCTAGTAGCATGCCACGACCGTGGTTAGATTTTTCAAGCGCTTGTGCACCAGCTTGAATAGACATACGACCAGCAACTTCGCTCATAGGAGCTAGAAGCGGTAAACCACCGCGAGAGTCAGTTACAGTTTCGTATGCAATACAAATAGCTTTACTTTTTACAAGGTCTTCAGTTTGTGGAAGATCAGGTGCAAGGTGTAAGTAAGTGAAAAGAATTTGGTCTTCACGTAGCATTGCACGCTCAACAGCTTGTGGCTCTTTTACTTTTACAATCATGTCTGCTTTAGCGAAAACGTCAGCAGCTGTTGCTAAAATTTCAGCACCCGCTAGCGTGTAATCTTCGTTAGTAAAACCAATACCCATGCCTGCATCAGTTTCTACAATCACTTGGTGACCGTGGTTTACTAATTCACGAACACTTGCAGGAACCATACCTACACGGTATTCATGGTTTTTAATTTCTTTAGGAACACCAATAATCATATCATTTGCCTTATTAAGAACGGATTAACATTTTCCACTATTATATTCATCATAAGCCCGTGTGTCTCACCTTTTTTAAAGTCAAATCTAGTGTTATCATCTATATAATAAAAATAAACAGTATAAAAAACTAGTTGGTACTATGCATCAATTGTTAGATAGAATTGACCGTAAAATTTTAATGGAATTACAACACGATGGACGCTTGTCAAATGTTGAACTGGCCAGACGAGTTGGCCTAAGCGCCACGCCCTGTCTGGAACGAGTGAAAAAGCTAGAACGAGAAGGCTACATACTTGGCTATAAAGCAGTGGTCGATCCAGCTAAGCTTGGACAAGGTTTATCGGTGTATGTAGAAGTAACAATTACTAAAACTTCTCCCGACGTATTTGATGAGTTTAGTGCGGCCGTTAAAAAGCATGAAGAAATTATAGAATGTCATTTGGTATCGGGTAATTTTGATTTTTTACTTAAAACGCGCGTAAATGATATGTCAGAATACCGTGGCGTATTAGGCGACATATTATTAAAATTGCCTAATGTTAGTGAAAGCCGAACTTATGTAGTAATGGAAGAAGTAAAAGGTGAAGAAGGCGTAATTATTCGCCCCTATATTACTTAAGGTTATTTATATTAGCTTGTGCCATTTGCTTATATAAGCTCAAATTATAAAAACTTGTTCATAATCAGGCCATCAAGGTTAAGATAAAGTGCAACAAATTGCATTTCCTGCTAAGGTATTTCACTGCTAAGTAAGTGTGAATAAAAATAGAATAATAAAGAGGAATAGGGAACTATGCGCCTAAACGGTGTGCAAAGACTATTAGAAACAGGGCTGATTATCAGCACCTTTACGGCAATATTTATTTTATGTGCCTTAATCAGCTTTGATCCAGCAGATGCTGCATGGTCGCAAACTAGTTTTAGCGAAGTAAGCAACATTACAGGAGCTGCCGGTGCATGGATAGCCGACATTTTATTACTCACCTTTGGTTGGTTGGCTTACTTAGTGCCTGCGGCCATTCAGCTATTTGGCTATTTGTTATTTAAACAACCTCACCGCATTTTACAGCTTGATTACACTACCTTAGCGCTACGTGTTATTGGTTTTGCTTTATTTATTACCTCAGCTACCGCTATTAGTAGTATTAATTTTGACGATATTTATAATTTTTCATCTGGTGGGGTAGTGGGCGATGTTATTGCATCAGCCATGATGCCTGCATTCAACTTTACCGGCACGTCTATATTATTGCTGTGTTTCTTTTTTGCAGGGCTTACCTTATTAACGGGTGTATCGTGGGTTGATTTTGTAGATTACCTTGGCGATTTAATGGTTAGGTTTTATCGCTTTATTGTATCGTACGCAAAAGGCTGGATGCACCGAGAGCATGCTGCGGGCAAAGTAAATAATCATGATGAAGAAGACGCCCATTTTGAAGACGATATAAAAGAGCAAATAGAGCTGCCTACATCATCTAAAAAAGTAGATAAACAAAAAGCAATTAATAAACCACAAACACCATTTAGAGAGCCACAAATTAGTGACGACTTTATGCCGTTTGATGAACTTGACGACATACTCGATCAAGAAATTGGTTTTAGCGCCATAGACGACGAGCCAATGGATACAGAAGCTGCATTAAATGCGCTGGACCAAAGCCCCGTAATAGAGCCTGAAAAACCAGTGACTACGGTTGTATCGCCAGCTAGGCCAATGCCTAAACCAAAACCTGCATATCAACCGCCGCCAACGGCTAAAGAAAAATTTGAGCAATTATTAACACAAGAGCCACCTCCGGGGCCGTTACCGTCGCTTGATTTACTCGACAGACCAGATAAAGCCAAAAACCCAATTTCGCAAGAAGAGCTCGATACAGTATCGCGCTTAGTAGAGACAAAACTACTCGACTTTAACGTACAGGCAAAGGTTGTAGCAGTGTACCCAGGCCCTGTTGTTACGCGTTTTGAACTCGATTTAGCACCGGGTATAAAAGTATCTAAAATTACAGGTTTAGCAAAAGATTTAGCCCGCTCGCTTTCGGCAATTAGTGTGCGTGTTGTAGAAGTTATACCAGGTAAAACGTACGTAGGTATTGAGCTTCCTAATAAACACCGCGAAATAGTACGTTTGTCAGAAGTAATAAACGCGCCTAAATTTGAGCAAAATCCATCCCCGCTTACCATGGTGCTAGGTAAAGATATTGCTGGTCAGCCGGTATGTGCTGATTTAGGTAAAATGCCACACTTATTGGTGGCCGGTACAACCGGTTCAGGTAAATCAGTGGGCGTTAATGTCATGATAGTAAGCTTGCTGTACAAATCGGGTCCTGATGATGTACGTATGATTATGATTGACCCTAAAATGCTTGAGCTATCAGTATACGAAGGCATTCCGCATTTATTGTGTGAAGTAGTCACCGACATGAAAGAAGCCGCTAACGCACTGCGTTGGTGTGTAGGCGAAATGGAACGTCGTTATAAATTAATGTCAGCTTTGGGTGTGCGTAACTTAAAAGGTTACAACCAAAAAGTGCTTGATGCCAATGAAGCGGGTTACCCGATTCTAGACCCATTATTTAAAGACACCGATGGCATGAAAGAAGGCCCAGATGAGCTAGGTAAATTACCAAGTATTGTTGTAGTAATAGACGAATTTGCCGACATGATGATGATTGTAGGTAAAAAAGTAGAAGAGCTAATTGCACGTATTGCCCAAAAAGCACGTGCGGCAGGTATTCACTTAGTGCTTGCTACGCAGCGCCCATCGGTTGATGTAATTACAGGTTTAATTAAAGCAAATATACCAACGCGTATGGCGTTTCAGGTATCAAGCAAAATAGATTCGCGCACAATACTTGACCAACAAGGCGCTGAAAATCTACTGGGTATGGGCGACATGCTTTATTTACCGCCAGGTACTAGTGTACCAGAGCGTGTACACGGTGCGTTTGTAGACGACCATGAAGTACACGCTGTAGTAAACGATTGGAAAGCACGTGCTAAACCAAATTATATTGATGAAATATTAAATGGCGATGCCAGCGAAGATATTTTATTGCCAGGCGAAGCAAGCGAAAATGCAGACGAAGAAAACGATCCGTTATACGACGAAGCTGTGTCGTTTGTAATAGAAACTGGCAAAGTATCGGTATCGTCAGTGCAACGTAAATTACGTGTTGGCTATAACCGCGCAGCACGTTTAGTAGAGCAAATGGAAACATCGGGTATCGTGAGTTCACCAGGCCATAACGGCGCTCGCGATGTATTAGTACCTAATGGAGCAAATTAATGAAAAAATTTAACGCCTTATTATTAGTGTTAGGCAGCGTATTTGCCGCACCAAGCTTTGCTGACGACAGCCAAGCATTACAAGATAGACTTGCCACTTTAAAAAGTTTCAAAGCGCAGTTTGCACAAAAAGTAACAGACAAAGAAGGCCAAGCAGTTATGCAAGGCGAGGGCACAATAGCCCTTCAACAGCCTATGATGATTCGCTGGCAGCAAACAAACCCAGACGATACGTTATTTGTATCAAACGGTGATAAAACATATTACTTCGACAGCTTTGCTGAGCAAGTAACGATTATGAAAACCAGCAGCCTAATTGATTCAACACCATTTGTGCTACTTACATCAAAAGACCCAGCACAGTGGGAAAAATACAGTGTACTTGCAACAAATACAGGTTTTAGCGTAACGCCAAATAAAGGCGTAGAAAGCCAAGTAGAACAACTTGATATAGCGTTTGCAGGTAACGAGCAAGGCCTTGCTAAATTAGTCGTTACCGACAACTCAGGGCAGCTATCGTCATTTACGTTTAACAATGCACAAGTTAATACACCGCTTGATAAAAGCACTTTTGAATTTACGCCTCCTGAAGGTGTTGAAATAGACGATCAGAGTAACGGTGAGTAATTTAGGTTTTAACTTTGGGCCCGATGTACGCCCACTTGCCGCGCGTATGCGCCCTACAACGCTTGATGAATACATTGGTCAACAGCATTTATTAAGTGCTGACAAACCACTGCATCAAGCCATTGTAGCGGGGCGCTGCCATAGTTTAATTTTGTGGGGCCCGCCTGGTGTTGGTAAAACAACGCTTGCGCAAATAATTGCCAACCACGCTGATGCCTCACTAATTCAAATGTCGGCGGTAACCGCAGGCGTAAAAGATATACGCGACAGCGTAACGCAAGCGCGGGACAACTTAGAAAGCCGTGGCCAACGCACCCTTATGTTTGTTGACGAGGTGCACCGCTTTAATAAATCTCAGCAAGATGCGTTTTTACCGCACATAGAAGACGGCACCTTTATATTTGTAGGTGCAACCACCGAAAACCCATCATTTGCCCTTAATAACGCTATATTGTCGCGAGCACGCGTGTATGTTTTGAAATCGCTTGCCGACACCGACTTATACACCGTTATAGAGCGCGCACTTAAACAAGACGAACAATTAAGCCAAAAACACATCACTATTGCCGAGAATGCTAAAAAGGCACTATGCCAAGTAAGTGGCGGCGATGCGCGTAAAGTACTTAACTTACTTGAGCAAGCGGTCGACTTAACAGTCGAGCAAAACGGGCAATACAACGTAGACGAGCACGTACTTAGCCAAGTACTACCTACACACTTAGCTAAGTACGATAAAGGCGGCGATGAGTTTTACGATTTAATATCAGCTTTTCATAAATCAGTACGTGGCAGTTCCCCCGATGGCGCGCTGTATTGGTATTGCCGAATTTTAGCCGGTGGTGGCGACCCTTTGTATGTAGCAAGGCGTTTACTTGCTATTGCAACAGAAGATATTGGTAACGCCGATCCGCGTGCGATGGAAGTGGCCTTAAACGCATGGGATATATTTCAGCGAGTAGGCCCAAGCGAGGGCGAACGTGCAATTGCACAAGCTACATTGTACTTAGCCAGCGCACCTAAAAGTAATGCGGTGTATATGGCGTTTAATCAAGCCAAAGCAGATGCTCAAAACGAGCCAAGTTACCCCGTGCCAGAGCACCTGCGTAATGCGCCAACTAACTTAATGAAAGACCTAGGTTACGGCGCTGAATATCGCTATGCGCACAATGAAGAAGGCGCATTTGCCGCAGGTGAAAAATACTTACCGCCAGAAATGGACGGCAAAGAATATTACTTACCGAGCAATCGCGGACTTGAGCAAAAAATTAAACAAAAACTCGACTACCTAAAAGAGCGCGATGCGCAAAGCCCACTTAAACGGTACGAAAATGATTAAACTTTATATGATGATTGCACTTGGCGGAGCGTCAGGTGCGTGTTTACGGTTTTTTATTAGCGAAAGCATGCTAAAACTCCTCGGTAGGGGATTCCCTTTTGGCACGTTGACGGTTAATATTCTGGGTTCATTGTTAATGGGCATTTTGTACGGTTTGATAGATAAAGAAATTATCACCGCAAGCCCCGCCAAAACCCTTATCGGTATTGGCTTTTTAGGTGCATTAACCACCTTTTCAACATTCTCAATGGACTCGTTGTTGTTATTACAACAAGGTCACTTTATTAAAATGGCCCTCAATATCATCTTAAACGTGATGGTGTGTATTTTTATGGCTTGGCTGGGCCTTCAGCTAGTAATGCAAAAAGGTTAAAAAACTAACATGTTAGATTCTAAATTTTTACGTCAAGACATCGAACAAACTGCAGCACGTTTAGCGGCGCGCGGTTACGAACTCGATGTAGCGACGGTAACGGCACTTGAAGAAAAACGCAAAACATTACAAGTAAAAACGCAAGAACTTCAAAGTCAACGTAATGCAAGCGCAAAAGCAATTGGTCAAGCCAAAGCAAAAGGCGAAGACGCACAGCCACTACTTGATGCAGTGGCTAACTTAGGCAGTGAGCTTGACGCCGCTAAAACTGAGCAAGATGAAGTATTAGCCGCAATTAACGACATTGCTTTAGCAATTCCTAACTTGCCAGACGAGTCAGTACCTGCGGGTAAAGACGAAGACGACAACGTTGAAATTTTAACGTGGGGCACGCCTAAAAAATTCGATTTTGAAGTTAAAGATCACGTTGATGTAGGTCAAGACCTAAACGGTTTAGACTTTGAAATGGGCGTTAAAATTAGTGGCGCACGCTTTACCGTAATGCGTGGACAAGTAGCGCGTATGCACCGTGCTCTAACGCAATTTATGCTAGATACGCACGCAGATAAAAACGGCTATACAGAAATGTATGTACCGTACTTAGTAAATAGCGCAAGCCTTTATGGCACAAGCCAATTACCTAAATTTGCGGGCGATTTGTTCCACACATTAGGCCTTGTAAATGACGACGGCGAACAACAAGCCGGCTTTAGCTTAATTCCTACAGCAGAAGTACCGCTTACAAATAGCGCCCGCGACGAAATTTACGACGAAAGCGCTTTACCAATTCGCCTAGTTGCTCACACTCCGTGTTTTAGAAGTGAAGCAGGCAGCTATGGCCGCGATACACGTGGCTTAATTCGTCAGCATCAGTTTGATAAAGTTGAATTAGTACAGCTTGTAAAACCAGAAGACTCAATGGCAACGCTTGAAGAGTTAACAGGTCACGCAGAGCAAATACTACAAGCACTTGACCTACCATACCGAAAAGTAATTTTATGTATGGGCGACATGGGCTTTGGCTCAGCTAAAACTTACGATTTAGAAGTATGGTTACCTGCGCAGGATACATACCGCGAAATTTCATCATGTTCAAACATGGCTGACTTTCAGGCGCGTAGAATGCAAGCACGTTTTCGCCGTGAAGGTGTTAAAAAGCCAGAGTTACTACATACACTAAATGGTTCAGGCTTAGCCGTTGGCCGTACACTCGTAGCCATACTAGAAAACTACCAACAAGCCGATGGTACTGTAGTAGTACCTGAAGTATTACGCCCATACATGGGTGGACTAGAAGTAATTGGTAAACAATAAAATCAAGTTTAAGTTAAGCAAGCTTTAAGCTTGTAAGTCTTAATTCGAAAGCCTCTGTTTGCAATGAACAGCGGTTTTTTTGTTTTAGGTTAAAAAAGGTAATAATAAGGTTCAGCTAATATGTAGGACGTGCTTTAGCGCGTTATAGTTCTTTAACAAAAATATGCACCTTTCTTTTTTATCAGTTTCTAGCGCTACATTTTACGAGTTTACTAAATGATTTAAACATAACTTCACTTGAGTATCTCCCATAGAGCCAGTACGTGTTGCATATTATTAAAGCAGATATAGGCAGTTAACCAAAAAAGATAAGCTTCAATAATGCTCTTTGTGTAGTTTGTAACAATAGTTATTGCTATACATATGGCCTTTAATCGTGGTTAGAAAGAGAGATTTCATAAATAATATTCAACTTTCAAATACACTGTGTGTGAACAGTGTTTTGTCCAATAACATTATTAAAAGTCGTTTTGGTGTATTTTAACAGCGAGCATTTTATAACATACGTAATTACTTGTTTACATTAGAGTTATTTAGTGGAATTATTGAGCCATGTAATATACGCCGTTTTGGGGTGTTATAAACCCCCAAAGTGGTGTTCAATAAGCTGTTATAATTTTTAAGAGAGTATCGTGCATATTCGTAAAACAGGATTAAGAATTGAACTTGCATGCCATTTTTATACTGATGCAGCTGATTTTCTAGAGCGGTTTGACCTTCTATATGAAGAATACTCCAAAACCAAACGATTTAAGTGTTTTGTCGATCTTCTAATGGGATTTGAATGCATTCTAAAATCCCATATTTTTCTTTCTCATAAAAGCTCCAATATGGAAGAAGTTTATGGGTGTGTTAGGAAAGCAGGACATAACCTCAATAAGTTAGCGGATCTGGCTAGTTTTTCTTCAAAGGAAATATACCAAGAAATAAAAGATGAGCTTAGCGAGTATTCAGTATTTATTCGTTATTCACTTGATGCATACGAAAATTTTTTACCATCCTCCTTTGGGTGTGGACAAGGGAAGTTTAACTATTCTCAAACAATGACCAATCATACTTGGATGATGAAGATTAGAGGCTTGCTAAATAGCTTGGTCAGCTCAACATCTGATGAATTTACCGGCTTTGTAGACTTTGACTTTAATAAGCTCTTTGAAGAAGAGGATGAAATGAGCAGGTTTGCAGAAAAAATAGGGATCACAAAAGGGAAATCATGAAAGATTTATTAAAAAAATACTGGTTTAAAGTGACAGTTGTTTTACTCCTGTCAATAATAGCATTTAAAGATTTTCATTTTTCTAGTTTCATCGAAAAGCTGATTGAGTGTGAGCATGGTTTTTATGAGTTAGCTAGAGGTGGTTACCACTGTGAAAGTGCACCATATTACCCAGATGATTAACAGATAGTTTTTCACAATAAAAATTATAATCGGGTAGCCGGAGGTCTCTAACCTCCAGCCCCCACACCACCCATCATGCGGGTCCGCAATGGGCGGTTCATCTCCCGTAATGAATATTGATCCAAATATCTCTCAATGACACTAAACCTTGTGACGCTAAGTAATCATTGCCTAGCGCAATGTTAATTCCTTTTGTTTTTGAGCTTCGACAAGGGCCTTTACTGGTGATACCACAGGCTATGGCGAGTCGTTCGCTAACACCTAGTTTCATTAAACTGCGTACTTTGGTACGAGGTTTTCGCCACTGCCGCCAGTAGCACATTCTTATCCTACGGCGGATCCAATGATCTAAATCCACCGTTAGCTGATAAGCGTTGGCTATTAGGTAATAGTGTCCCCAGCCACGTAAAAGAATAACAGTGACATATATGGACGCTCCCTTGAAGTCAAGACGAGCTAATGTATAAACATCAAAATTGATGCCTTTATTTTATTATCATGTATCCCATTTCACAGTTATGATGCGTCACAAGCTTGCTGAAAAGCAAAGGTACTGACATATATTCGAGCTATGGTGTCATGGTTATCATGCGCCATGCTCCTAATGAGCTTCGTACCAAGGGACCTAAAAAATATTCACCCAAACGAGATTTAATCTCGTGTCTTTATCTGGTTAACCTTGGTTAGCGTGCGCTTTTTGTTTCATTATAAGAAACAAAAACTAGACACTCACTCTAAACATAAACTAGACACTCACTCTAAATTTTGCACTTTTATGAGCAAAGCACTACGTTTTGTTTAGTGCAAAAAATAAGCAGATGTCTTATGGCAATCGCAAGAAAGCGTCAAGTAAGTTTGGTTGATACAAAGTACTACCATTGCATATCACGTTGCGTACGCCGTGCATTTTTATGTGGGGAAGACCACTTTACAGGTCAATCCTACGAGCATCGTAGAGGCTGGGTTGAAGACAAACTGCTTGAGTTAGCCAAGGTATTTTGTATTGACGTCTGTGCTTATGCTGTCATGAGCAATCATACGCACTTAGTGTTGTATGTTGATGACAAAAAAGCGAATCGGCTGAATGATAAAGCGATTGTTATTCGCTGGCACAAGCTGTGAAAAGGCTCTGTACTTACGCAAAAATACATACAGGGTGAAAAGCTAAGTAAAGCTGAACTTATCTTTTTTAATCAAACAGTAAAACAATACCGCGAGCGCCTATCAAGTATCAGCTGGTTTATGCGGTTGTTAAATGAAGACATTGCGCGCAGCTAGATTAGTTTACAATTAAAGTGGCTGTCTAGTTTAATGCGGTAAAACTATTCAGTAATAAATCACAACTGCATTATGCAGTCATTTTCATGCGTGTAATTTAGGTTTAACAGTGATAATTGCTTATTTAATGTGTAACGCGCGGGTAAAGATATAAAAAGAGGTGAACTCTTAGCCCAAAAAAGTAAATTTAGTGGCGCGCCTAGATTAGTTTACAATTGGAGTGGCTGTCTAGTTTAATGTGCTTTATTTGTTTATCTTTTGGTATTATTCACCTCGTTGGTTTAAAACAACAATGGGCAAGCTTGTGAGTAAAGTGTAATCTAATAAAAAATCAAACAAGGGCTATTACAATTGGCTTTTGGTAAAGCATTATATTTATAGTTAACTACTGGCCGCCAATAATTGACGGAACAAGGAATATTAAAATGGATAAAATGTCAGTTCACATAACCTCTAAACCTTTAGAAACTTACCCACAAAAACAAACTTTAAAGGTGGTAGCTGATGAAGTAACCGAAAAAGCGACTATTCACAAAGCAGCAGTTCAAAGTGACCAAGTGGATATATCCGAAGAAGGAAAAGAAAAAAGTCTGGAAGATCAAAATAGAGAGGCGTTACGTAAATTATCAGGCAATGAAGATGCAAGTCAGGCGTCACAATCAGAAGGTGACCCACTTGATGAACAGATTGCTGAAATACAAGAGAAGCTCGAAAAGCTACTACAAGAAGCTGCATTATTACGCAGTAAAGATGATGAAAAGTCGCAGACTAAAGTGAAGGTGCTAGAAGCTGAAATTACAGGGCTTAACACTCAACTGATTGAGTTATTGAAACAGAAATTAGAATCGGGTAAATAACAAGCACTGTAAGTATATGCAAAGGCAGTTGGAGACAAGAACGTTATTAAGAACATAATAAAGACGCTCACCTTAATCTTAAAGATAAAGGGATTAACCCTGATCTTACTGATCAAATTACTTAATTAACCAAAGTGGCTTATTTAAAGCCGCTATCTTACTTTAAAAGCGAAGCGGCTCTTACCCCCTTTGTGAATTAGTTTGCTGTCATCAACATCAGCTTCGCATCTTTCCCATCGGTTAATACCGCGACGTTACCTTTATCAGTTACAAATACATCTCTTAGTCTCCCTGAAGCCTCAGGGAAGACGTGAGACTGCGTAAATTCACCGTTGGCCAGATTAACGCTGTAGAGCTTTTTATCGACTAGCGTAGTTATGAGCACATGTTGTTGTAATGAAGGAAAAGCTGCATGTTTAGAACCATAATACGCCATGCCTGATGGGGCGATTGATGGCGTCCAATTAACACTTGGTTTTTGCATGCCTTTATATTCGGTAAAGGGTGAAATACGCGCTTGCGAGTAATCTTTGCCGTAGGTGATTACCGGCCATCCGTAATTAGTGCCAGCGGTTAAGTAGTTTAGCTCGTCACCGCCTGCAGGTCCATGTTCGTTGCTAACAGTTTGCTGCGTATCGTAATCATAAACTAAGCCTTGAGGGTTACGGTGACCAAGTGAGTAAACAGCATGTGCATTTTGGCTTTCGTGATTAATAAATGGGTTGTCTGTTGGGATAGTGCCATCTAGGTTTATACGTAATATTTTACCAAGTTGGCTTGTTATAACCTGTGCTTGCTCTCTAAAGTCAAAGCCATCACCCGTTGAAATTAATAATGTGCTATCGGGTAATACGAGGGCGCGACCAGCGTAATGTTGTGGTGTGTTTTTATCAGTCGCTACTTTAAAAATAACATTAGGCTTTGAAAAGTCAGTGCCATTAAACGTGGCTTTGGCAACAACAAGCCTATTTGCGCTTGCATCACCTTGGGCATAAGTAAAAATAACTTCTTTGGAATCGTTATAATTTGGTGATAATACAATATCGAGTAAACCACCTTGGCCCGCAACGTATAAACCTGTTAGGTTTAATTTTACTCTTGATTGCAGATTGTTTTTTACTATAACTACGTGACCATCACGCTCTGTAATTAACCATGTGCCGTTTGGTAGTTCAACCATGCTCCACGGAGACTGTAATTGCGTAGCCAGTGTTTGTGTACTGTATTGCTCCTTTGGTAACGCAACATCTGCATTAACAGAAAACGAAAAAAGCGAAAGCAAAGTAAAAAAAGAGATACATTGTTTACGGAGCAAGCCTTTGCTAGCATAACTAGTATAAGAGAAAAGCTTTATTTTAAGTTGAGATAACCATGTCGTTTTTAACACGTATATTGCCTTCATTTTTAGTTTCTTGGTTACTTACATTCACACTTGCTAGCTTGTTTCATAGCCAATACGTTGTCAATGAATTAGTTAATGTAGGTGTAGTGGTGGGCTTTAGTGATCGGGTTAGTTTAACGCTTGATGATTGGTTAGGCTTGCTACCTACCTACGGGGCTATTATTGCTGTGGCACTTACCATCGCTTTTTTTGCTACAACAAAGCTTAATAAAAAGCTTCAAAAATACGGTACTCAGCTATTTGTTATTGCTGGCATTGTGGCATTTGCTATTGTGTTAATTGCTATTGAATCAATTATGAATATTCATATTATAGCGGGCGCAAGAGGCTGGGGTTTTTATGCTCAACTGCTTGCAGGCGCGTTAGGTGGTTTGGCGTTTTCGCAATTAGTTAAGGCAACTAAAATCCAAAAAGCGTGTTGATGTGTGAATATAAGTACGGTTGATACGTTATTTGATGATTAACAAATAAAGGCCGCTGTTTATTGTAAACAGCGGCCTTTAAATATGATTTTTAGAGTTTAATTAAAAAATTAAACTAATTAGTTTGTAGCTACTTAGCCCAAAAATTAGGATTAAAACGGGTAGGGTGACTAGGTTTAAAGCCAAAGAGTTAGTGTAGTTTCCCATAACCCCTTTTTGATTAACCAGCCATACAAGGTAGGTGCTAACAATGGGGAGTAATAACCCGTTAGCTGCTTGTGCGAATATAATCACCGCGACTGGGTCTAAATCTAATGAGGCCACCGCAGCACCAAACAATAAAATAACAATAGCAACGCCTTTAAAGCGTAAGTTACCCATATCGTTTGACCACCCTAACATGCCACACACAGCATAAGCACCGGCAAGCGGCGCTGTAATAGCACTTGTTAAACCTGCAGCAAATAAGCCAATAGCAAAAAAGTAATGAGCGGCGTCGCCAAGTAATGGCTCTAGCTGCACGGCCATGTTAGCCGCACTAATTTGCCCCGCATCGGTGCCATAAAATGCGACTGAAGCTGTAGATAAAATAGCTAAAGTGATCACACCGCCTAAGGTGATTGATAGGCCTGTATCAACATTTGTTTGTTTGATCACTTTTTCCATATCGCTATTACTGTCGTGTCTGGCAGCGAGCACGCCGGAGTGTAAAAATAAGTTGTACGGCACAATGGTCGTACCGACTAATGCCAATATAGTTGTAATAGAACCTTCAGGCATACTAGGGATAAAACCAGCAAATACATCAGCGAGCGAAGGGGCAGCCATTACAAGTGTTGAGATAAACACTAAACTCATTAAAATAACGAGTAAAATTAGCGCGTTTTCAACCACTTTATGTTTGCCGCTATACAGTAAAGCAGCACTTAAAAAAGCAATAAGTGGTGTCCATAGTTGGGAGTTAATTTGAGGGAATATTTCAATTAACCCCATGCTAGCGCCACTTAAGTTACCCGCTTCATAAGCTGCACTGCCTACGCCAATGGCGCTAATAACTAAAAATATCGCCAAGGATTTAAATAAGGGCGTTTGAATATTTGCTCTAAGAGCTTGTGCTAAATCTTGCCCGGTAGTAACGCCAAGGCGCGCCGCCATAGATTGTAATAATATAGTGGCAATTACTGAAAACAGTAACGTCCATATAAGTGCAAAACCAAAGTTTGCACCTGCCACGCTGGCGGTAGTAATGGTCCCTGGTCCAATGAAGGCAGCGGTGACGAGTAGTCCTGGTCCTAATCGCATAATTGACCTTAATAGTGCTATTGCATGTTGCTATTTAAAGTTACATCTAACGTTTAAAACCGATATTTATACGCGATGCCTGTTGTGTTATTGCTGCCACTTAGAGTAAGTGTCCTGCAGCGATGTCGCCTCTTGGCTGGTTCTTTTTTACCAGTATATGTTATACCATTCCGCAATAATACTTAATCAATTTGAGGGATTAAATCTGACGCTAACTGCGTTAAAAATTTCTGATATAGAACAACTAAATAACGAAATTTTTGCCTGGTTATCGACACGATTTTCTCACCTCAGGATAGATCACTCAATTAAGCGAATTGCTATTAAAAAAGGTCGCGTAGGATACCAACTTATATATAAATTTAAAGGGGATACAATGCGTTTGCATAAATTTTAAACGAATAAGTGGTGCGAGTAGAGGTTACACGCGAAGTCTCAAAATTTAGTTAATGTTTACCGCATAAAAAAGCACAATATTTTATGCAGTAAATTACAAGAGAATGTATAAGTGACGCGAGTTAAATGACGAACGCCGATATTGCTATTAATAACAATATCAATGCATTTACTTTATTAGTGCTTTGATTGCTTCTAAGCCTTTTTTTAGTGTAGTTGCATCGGTAGCATAGTTAATACGAATACACTCGTGCTTGTGTGCCCAGCTGTCGTCAATGCCGATAAAAAAGTTGTGACCAGGGATCACATACACGTCTTGTTCTTTCAGCTTTTGATATAACACCTCGCTTGTTATTTTTGCGTCTTTAAACCACAGCCACATAAAAAATGCCCCTTCAACTTTGTGCAAATAAACAGGCAGTTCGGCAAATACTTCATCAAACAACTCAATCGCTGTGTGTGCTTTATTACGATAAAAGGGCAGTACAACGTTGCGACACAGTGGGAGTAGTTCGTTGTCGTTAATTAAGCGTGTCACTAAGCTTGGACCAATACTATTTGGCGATAGCACCATGCTGCCATTTACGCGGCCAATTGCTTTAATAATCTCATTGTTTGCAACCACAATACCGCTGCGTAAACCCGGTAGGCCAAGTTTTGAAAGTGACATACATAAAATAATATTTGAGTTCCACGTTAGGTTTGCATCGGTGTAAATACAACCTGGAAACGGATCGCCATATGCGTTATCAATAATGAGTGGAATACCATATTGCTTAGCAAGAAAATCAAGGTGCTTTACTTCATCGTCAGTAATTACATTACCTGTTGGGTTAGTAGGGCGTGATACGCACAGCGCGCTTATGCTGTTGTCGTTTGCTAGTGTTTTTTCAACTGCTTTAAAATCAATGACGTATTTAAACTGTTTTGATGTGCTGCCTGTATTTAAAATTTCGATATCAGGCTTTATGGCAACAAACATATCAGCCGATAAACCCTGATCGGCATAACCTATGTACTCTGGCGCAAGGGGAAATAAAATCTTTTTATGGCTGCCATCCGGCATTTCACCTGCCAACATATTAAACAATACAAAAAAGTTAGCTTGGCTGCCATTACCAAGTGCTACGTTATCGGCGCTAATATCCCATGCGAACTCTTTACTTAGCTGGCCTGCTAATGCAGCTCTAAACTCGTCGTTACCGGTTGGGCCGTCGTAAAGGCCAAATACCTGCGATACCTTGTTACTGGCAACGAGTTTTTGTAATTCACTTAAAAAAACCTCATTTACTTGTGGTACTAATGCGGGGTTACCGCCACCGAGCATAACAATATTAGGATTGTTGCTGTTTTTAGCACCACCTAAATCTTCCATTAACTGAGTAATGCCGTTGGGTTGTGTAAATTTAGTGCCAAAGTTTGAGTAGTTCATAATGCATAGCGTTTGTTAGTAATGGGGAGGGCAGTATAGCGTAAATAAAGGGCTTAAATTCGATGATGAGAATAATTCAATGCTTAGCTTTGTAGTTGGCTATGACAATAAAATTTCTATAAAACAAAGGCTAAGTTAAGGCTTTTTAACGCCGTATAAAAATTCTTCGCCACAGTCCATATACAAATCAAATTTGGTCATAACTTTGGTAAACATGGGGGCGTGTAAAAACTCGTTTAACCAGGCGCGCACATGCGTGTATTCACTTTGCAAGTACCAGTGTTTATCTACACGGGCAAACTGTCTAATAAACGGTAGCAGGGCATAATCGGCTAGGCTTTTTTCATTGCCCATTAAGTATTTATGCGTGGTTAGTTTTGCTTCGAATTGCTTAATAAACTCTTCGCAGGCTTTTTGGTAGTAAATTTGTGCCATGTCTTTTGTGCGAGCGTAAAACTTGTACTTTTCAAGCACTGGTTTAAATTGTGTGTCGTTCAACTTAATTAATTCAAGCATGCGCTCAAGTGCTAATGGGTTTTGAGTATGCAGTAAATTATGCGGGTCATTTTGCTCTAATGCCCAGAGCATAATGTCTAGGCTTTCATCTATTACTTGGCCATTAGGTAATAATAAAACAGGCACCGTGCCTTTTGGTGATATTTTCAAAAGATGAGGTGGTTTGTTTTTAGTTTTTATAGCGCGTAGGAGCACTTGTTGCTCTGCCATTAAAATACCCATTCGTGCACGCATTGCGTATGGGCAGTGTTGTAATGAATATAATAATGGCAATGTCATGTCAGTTACCTTAGCTATTTAAGCCTTCAACATATTGCTGACGTGTTTTTACTTTTACCATGTGATTTAACTGATCGGCCGCGTGTGTTTGCCCACTAATTAAATCTTGGAAGTGTGCAAGTAACACGGTTTTATCTAGCTTTTCTTTATCGCCTGAGCCAATGTCGGTTAAATCAATCATAAACTCGTCAAACTTGTCAGCGTAATCGGTCACAATATCCATATTTAAAAATTGCTCATGGTTATAAATGCTCGGGTAGCCGCCTTTTTGTTTATCAATTGCAAAGCTAATGCCTTTAACATTGGTAACGGTTGTTTCTTTTTTACAGCTCAGCATACAGCTTGCGTCAATACGTGGTTTTTTACAGCCTACGGTTTGCTGGAAAAAACACTGACGGCTGGTCATCATTAGTATTGGATGATAAATGCTGTACATCATTTTAAAGTCGTTAGGGCGTTTAATACTACGCATTTGCTGTTTGTTAATCTCGTTTGAAATAAACGCGCCTTTAGCATTTAAATCCTCTTGTAGCGTTAATAACGCATAAGAGTTTGTGGTGTTTAATAACGGGCCTGCAATCCAGTCAATACCCATTTGCACTGCTTTGTATGCTACGCCTGTGTTATTACTAATAATAAGTTTAGGTTTTACAACCTCGAGTAAACGTACAGCTTCTTCAAAATCTTTACCAATTAGTACCGCTGGAAACCACGGAATTAACTGCGGGTGCTCTAAAAATACATTTATGTATTTATCGTTATCGGTTCTAAAGCTCTCAGGTAATTTAAAGTAAACGTCACCATCTGTTAAATTACATAAGTGAGCGTCTTTTATGTCCGATATTAAAATAGAGAGTGTAGTTATATTTTCGGCTTTTTCGTGATTCACTAGTTTAGGTAATTCAACTGGCGCTATAACGTCTTTCCCTTCGTTTAATAAAAAAGCGACTTGCTTTTTAATACGGGCGAGCTCTTTAAACGGAATGCTTAAGTTGTCGCCGAGGTTTGTGTAATCCATATTTTTAATTTCAAAATTAGCATTACTAAACGTTTTAAAGCGCTTATCAATGGCTGCAATATCAACAACCGATTTATCGGCGGTTTGCATAGGCATTTGCGATTGAACTTCAAAGCGTAGAGGTTCTTTTGCGTTTTTATTTGAAAGCGTAATATCGTTTTTATCTTCAATAATTATGTTTACAGTGAATGGCTGATTTAATTGCCCTGTAAATTCTAATGAAAGCTCGCGCTTTGAAATATCTAAAAACTCAATTTTCTTTTTAACTAACGAATCAATTTCACTTTTTTGGGTAGAAAGCTCTTGTTGCGCATCGTAAATTTGCACTACCGAAATCGCGCTGTTTTTTTCGTTAGCGTGATCAAAGCTATGGTCTCGTGGATTGTCGGTAAACATGTTTTTGGTCATGTCGCCGGTTAAAAACTTATTAGTAAAGTTACGGTTAAACACTTTATATAAGCTTGAATCGTCTTCAATTAAGTTACCGGTTTGTACAAAGGTATCTATTTGTTTGCGCCAGCTGTCAATAACCGTATGTACGTAGTTAGCGCCTTTAATTCGGCCTTCTACTTTTAACGAATCAACGCCTGCGGCTACCAGCTCTGGTAGGTCAAAATAGGCTGAATTGTCTTTTAAGTTTAATGGGTGTTTGTTACCCATTGCCGTTGGCTCATATTCATCACGACATGCTTGCGAGCAGCGACCACGATTACCTGAGTTACCCACACTTACTGAGCTTGAATAACATTGCCCTGAAAACGCAATACATAATGCGCCATGTACAAACACTTCGGTTAGTACGTCGCATTTGTGCGCTACGTCGGTCAATATTTTAATTTCAGTTAAGTTAAGCTCGCGCGATAAATTTACACGTGTAGCGCCAATGCGCGCTAAAAACTCAACTTGCGATTCGTTATGCGTAGTTAACTGCGTTGATGCGTGAATATGCAAAGTAGGAAAGTGTTTTTTAACAATGTTGAACAACCCTAAATCTTGCACAATTATGCCATCAAGAGTTGTATTTACTAGCTGATTTAACAGCTTAAATAGCGCACCCATTTCGTGCTCTAATATTACCACGTTAAGCGTTAAAAAAATCTCACAGCCGTATTCGTGGGCTAAGCGAAGTGCGCCGTTAAGCTCATCAAACGAAAGATTAGACGCTCGGTTACGTGCATTAAAGGTATCTAACCCACAATAAACCGCATTAGCACCGGCTACAATGGCGGCTTTTACCGCGTTTACATCACCGCCTGGGGCTAATAGTTCAATCTTTCTACTCATGACAACTTCACTTCGCTCATATTTAATTGCCGCGAATTTTATCTGGTTAAGCACGTTAATGCTATTTATTGAGGGATATAATAAAGACTAATACCAATTCGCTTAATTAAGTGATCTATTTTGAGGATGGAAAAACGTGTTGATAGCTAGGCAAAAAAATCGCTATTTAGTTGTTCTCGGCAATTGCTCCTGCATTGCTCTACCTTCTGCATCCATGCAGTCGTAAATGAGAATTTTTTAACACAGGTAGCGACACGTTTAGCCCCGCAAAATGATTAAGTATTATTGCGGATTGGTATAGAATAAAAGAGTGTATAAAATTACAGTTAAGCTGGCTGATTTATTACGTAAACATGTAATAAAATGATAGTTTATAAGCAAGCTAGACTTTCAACTTTACTTAGGCGATACCCATCAGCAATCAAGATCTTAAACAGTTAGATACAGATTTAAATATTCAAGAATCTGTTATTACTAATACCCATCTAAAAATAGCCACATTTAACCTGTTTAATTACCTTGAGCTACCCAATGCCTACTATGAGTTTGAGAAAATTTATACCGCGCAGCAGTGGGCTAAAAAGCAGCGTTGGATTGTTGATTACTTAACGCAGCATGCGCCTGATGTAATTGGTTTTCAGGAAGTGTTTAGTATTGATTCGTTAAAAGAGCTAGTTGCTGATCAAGGCTATAACTACTTTGCGGTGGTAGATACACCAGAGGTGATTGATGATTTTATTTATAAACGCCCCGTAGTAGCGATTGCCTCTAAATATCCCATAGTTGAAGTAGCAGCGGTTGAACACGATAGTGAGCTTGCGAGTTCGCTTGGCCTTAATAGTGAGTTTACCTTTAGTCGCAAAGTACTAAGAGCAACTATAACGCTGCCGCATATAGGTAATACTGATTGTTATGTGGTGCACTTTAAATCTAAGCGCCCAATGATTGAAGTTGATGAACACAATAAAGAGCTTGCACCTGAGCAAAACATAATTGAGATTTTAAAAGCGAATGTAGCTGGCGGGTGGGGCTCAACTATTCAGCGTGGCAGTGAAGCCACATTACTAATGATACAAATGATTACTCGCCGTGAAGCTACGCAGCAACCCATGCTATTAATGGGGGACTTTAATAATGAACTTGCGGATGGCGTATTAAGCCATTTACTTACAAATACATTACGCTTTGCTCCTGCGTTTGACGCTAAAACCTACCTCGCTAAATATTGTTTAAATGATTCATGGGATCTGTTTGTTAAGTCGCAGCTAAGTATTGTTGAGGTTTCTAGCGATGAAGCAATAACAAACGATGTACAAAGCGATTGTGATAGTAGTAACAGCGAGATTGCTGATTCAGCGGATAAAAGCCAAGTAAAAAATATAAACATAGCAAAGCCAGCACTGTTAAGGCCGCCAACTCATTACTACGGCGCAAGTAGCTCTGTGCTTGATTACATTTTATTGTCGTGTGAGTTTGACGCTAGTTACGATGACAGCTTTTTTGAAGTCAGTAATTATAACACTTACGATAGGCACTTAATAAACCCTGAGTACGAACGTGATGATTTAACTACCGACCACGGTGTTGTATTGGTTACCCTTAAACTGAGAAGCTAGGTTTTCTCATCTAATAACTTACAGCACACGATTAAGCTAAAAAAAGAATTAAGTTGCGATATGCATAATTATGCTAAAATCATAAATTAGCAATTACCCATATTGCAGCGAAACTTGACCTGCAGTCTTTATGTGTATATTTTATCGCCAGAATTTTTGCATTAAATTAATAACAAATCACTAAAATGGTAAATATGGAATTTTACACTCACTCGTATCACACGCGAAAGATGGACTTAATTTCGCAAGTACACTGTTTATTCGTAAATCGAATTTATAATTCTAAATTTTTAGTAAAAGCTTTGCTTTGTGCTTTGTTTATTAGCTTAAGCAGCGCTTACGCGCAAGAAACTACCTCATACAGTTTAATCAACGAATCCAGCGAAGGGCTACTAAAAAGAGCCGAATTACTTATGGATACTGACGTCATAACAAGTATCGAACTTAGTAAGGAATTGTTGTCACAAGCGCAGAGTGCCGATGACACATTACTCAGTGCAAAGTTGCATAACTTGTTAGGTAAAGCGAATAAAAAAAATAACAATATTAATGAATCGCTTCATCACTATTCACAATCCTCTGTTTATTACAGCAAGCTAAATGATGCTAATAACCAAATAAAAGCCTCTATTAATTATATAAAAATATTATTAGATGAAAAACGATATGACGAACTTGCTTCAAGCATTGAAACTTTGTTACCTACAACACTTGTGTATGGCGATGAGTTTTTTATAGCGCAAGTACTTCTTACTAAAGGGGATTCGTTTTATGACCAAAAAAAATATATTGATGCAAACGCACAATACTCATCTGCTTTAAAGTATCTCGTTGATGAGGATGAATCTGTACAAAAAAAGTTAGGTGAAACATATAAAAAATTAGCTCAGTCGTATAAACGGCTTAAAAATAGAGAGCAAACGGCTTATTTTTATACCAAAGCTTTAGGGATATACACCAATTTAGGTGATTTAAAGTTGATGGCGCGCACATTAAATACACTAGCAGAAGCGCAGCGTTATTTAGATAATTTAGTTTTAGCCCTTGATTACTCCACTCGCGCATTAGAAATACATAAAAAAATTGACGATCCTGTTGGCTTGGCTAAAGCATTATTAGGTGCGGGTATTATTTATCGTCATATTAACCTTTACGAAAAATCACTCGAGCATGTAAATAAGGCATATTTATATTATAAAAAAGTAAATAACGTGCTTGGGATTGCTAAAACATCGAACCAAATGGGACTGCTATATACGCGATTAAAGCAATTTGACCAGGCCGAGCTTTTTTATCAAATAACCATTGATTTACCAGAAGGTATGGTTGAGGAAAAAACGCTGGCAACGGCTTTGAGAGAGATGGCTGTTATTAACTATGAATCTGGCGACTTAGATTCGGCGATGAAATTTGCACAAAAAGCTTACGTAACTTATAAAGCTGAAAACCTTAAGTCTTACATTTCCATAACGTCGCGGATTATTGCTAATATTTATCGCGCTCATGGGGATAAAAATAAGGCTATTGAGTATTATAAAGAGTCATTATCGGTCGCGAGAGTAACGGGTAATAAACTTTATGAAATAAAGTCGCTAACAGCGCTAGCCGCGATTTTAATTGGAATTGATACAAATGAGGCGATTATCTTACTTAAAAGATCACTCGCTTTATCAACGCAGTTAGATGATAAGTTACATATGCTATACGCTTATCGTGAAATTCGAATAGCCGAAAAGCTGCGTGGGCGCATAGACGAGTCACTTCGTTACGCGGAAGAAGAAATAGCCCTGACCGAAATTCTTCAAAACGAAAGAGACGAAAATAAGCTTGCTCTTGAAAAAGCACATTTGCATTCTCACAAGATGGAAACAGAGCTGGAGACCTTGAGAGAAAAAGAAAAACTCCATCAACTTGAGCTTGAAAAGAAAAACAATGAAATTGAAATATCTGACCAAGCTAGGGTTATATCAGAGCTAGAGCTTGCAAAAAACAAATATGCGAGTATTGCGCTCGCATTTTTATTAGCTGCTTGTTTAGCTATTGTTTTACTGGTTTATAGAAGTTTTATTGCTTCTAAAAAACGTAATGAAGAGTTGGACTATTTGGCTGCAAGAGATCCTTTGACCAATTGTTATAACCGCCGCATTTTATTTGAGGTTATGAATCGTGACTTTTTGAATTTACCTCAGATTGAAGAATATTGTATTTTAATGGTCGATATCGATCATTTTAAAAGTGTTAATGATACTTATGGGCATAGCATTGGCGACACTGTACTTTGTGGCGTGGCTGAGCTGTTACAAGCCAATATACGTAAAAGTGATCGTGTTGCTCGTTTTGGTGGCGAAGAGTTTTGTATTATTTTACCCAATACAACTCAAGAGCAAGCAATTCGGATTGCTGAGGCAATTCGAATTAAAGTAGAAGAAGCAATCTTTGATGAGATTCCTGTTACGTGTAGTTTTGGGGTTACGTCTATTAAATTTAAAGCCAGAACACCTTCTGAGTTAATTGAGCAGGCTGATTTAGCACTTTATGAGGCTAAATCTTTGGGTCGTAATCAAGTTGTGTTGTGGGATGCTTCGTTTGAAGAATTTAAGCTTTTTAGATCGGAGTAAACCCAACTGTATATAGCTCAGTTTTGATGTGGTTTTTAAAATCATAACAAGTAAATTTTATACAACGCTGTGAGTTACTTACATATGTGATTGGGCTGAAAAAAATTAATCCTTCAAATATCAAGGTATTAACTTTGGCTTTGAAATTGCTCCCCTAACTAAGTTAAAAACAAAACAGGGAACTTAACAATGACAGAAGTTGCACTTTCGGCCTATTTGGCATTTTACCTCTATTTAATTATGTTGCTTGTACAGTGGGCGGTCGCTACGTTTAGCAAAGCTAAAGAGCCTAATGCTGTACCAGGTAAAATTAGCGATGATTTATCGCACGACAGCTTTATATTTAGAGCGCATCGTACGTTTCATAATACGCTTGAAAACAGCGCGTTATTTATAGGTACTGTTATATTTGCGTTTGTAATTAATTTACAGAGCCCTATTTTTGCAATGTGTGTTTGGGTGTACTTAATTGCGCGCTTAATCCATATGGTGCTGTACTATGCTATAGCAACTGAAAAAAACCCAAGCCCACGTAGTTACTTCTTTTTAATAGGGGTGCTTGCTAATGTGGTTATGCTGATAATGATAGGGTTAAGACTAATCTCTTAATTTATTAAAAAGTTATAAACTCTATTTATAACTTTAAACAAAAAAGCGAAGAGCCTTTAAGGCATCTTCGCTTTTTTTGTTAGGTAGCAGAAGAATATAAACCACGTCTACAGTAAGACAATATTAATGGCTAATCGACGCCTATAAACCCACCTGTTTGGTGTGTCCATAAAGCTGCGTAAATTCCACCTTTAGCGATTAGTTCTTCATGAGTGCCTTGCTCAACTACGCCGCCATCATCAAGTACAATTAATCTATCCATTTGTGCAATGGTTGAGAGCCTATGCGCTATCGCGATGACTGTTTTGCCTGTCATTAAGTCATCAAGGCTTGCCTGAATTGCTGCTTCTACTTCTGAGTCGAGTGCGCTGGTGGCTTCGTCGAGTATAAGTATTGGTGCATTTTTAAGTAGCACACGTGCAATAGCAATACGCTGGCGCTGACCGCCCGAAAGAGTAACGCCGCGCTCGCCTACTTGTGCGTCAAAGCCTTTTTTACCTTTGCTATCTACTAAGTCATTTATAAACTCAAGTGCTTTAGCTTGTTTAGTAGCGGTTATCATCTCAGCTTGCGTTGCATCAGGGCGACCGTACAAAATGTTGTCTTTTACTGAGCGATGTAGCAGGGACGTATCTTGCGTAACCATCGCTATATAACGGCGTAGGCTTTCTTGGCTTACATCTGTGATGTTTTGACCATCAATTTTTATTGTGCCAGAGTCGGTATCGTAAAAACGCAGTAGTAAGTTAACAAGTGTTGACTTACCTGCACCAGAGCGACCGACTAAACCTATTTTTTCGCCAGGTTTAATATTTAAGTTTAAACCATTCATTACTGGGCTGCGATTAGTCTCGTTTGCAGCTTTTCCGTAGTTAAAGTGTACGTTGTTAAACTCAATGGCACCTTGGCTTACGTTAAGTGTATCGGCATTTGGTTTATCGGCAACTTCAATAGGGTTAGAAAGTGTTTTCATACCATCGGCTACGGTGCCAATGTTTTCGAATAAGCTGCTTATTTCCCACATGATCCACTGTGCCATGCCGTTTAATCTGAGTGCTAAGCTAACGGCTACCGCAATAGCACCTGCGCTAATTGCGCTAAGTGACCATAAATAAAGTGATACGGCAGCAACAGAGAACACTAATAGATAATTTAGGGTTTGAATAACAAAGTTTAAGCTGGTGACTAAGCGCATTTGTTTGTACACAGGCTGCAAAAATACATCCATGCTTTGTTTTGCGTATTGCTCTTCACGTTGGGTATACGAAAACAGCTTAATTGTAGAAATATTAGTGTAACTATCAACAATTCGACCGGTCATTTCTGAGCGAGCATCTGCTTGTGAGCTGGCAATTTTTTTAAGACGCGGTACAAAGTAAAGCTGCACGAAAATGTATAAAACTAACCAAACCAGTAGCGGAATCATTAACCGCCAATCAGCTTCGGCCACTAAAAACACCATAGAGCCAAAGTAAACCACTATGTACATTAATACATCGAGTAGCTTTGTAACGGTTTCGCGAACAGCTAAAGAGGTTTGTAATACTTTAGTGGCTATTCTTCCTGCAAATTCATTTTGATAAAAGCTAACACTTTGACGCAGTAAATAACGATGCGCTAACCAGCGAATCGACATGGGATAATTGCCCAGTAATGCTTGGTGCAAAATAGCAGAATGAAAAAATACAACAACGGGCAGCACAACTAATAGCATAACAGCCATTTTGATAAGTTCTGACTTTTGCTCTACAAACAAGGTTTCGGGTGTGTAGGCGGTTAACCAATCCACAAGTTGGCCCATGTAGCTAAATAAAGAAACCTCTAAAATAGCGAGCATGGCGGCGCTGATTGACATTAGCAGCAGCGAGAGCTCCATTCCTTTGGTGTAGTGACGGCAAAAAGCAAATAAAGTAGAAGGCGGCTGAGTGGGTTGGTCCTCAGGAAATGCTTTTGTCATTTTTTCAAATAATCGATACATTTTAAAAACTTAAATGGCAAATAATGATGCGTATTATACCATTTAAGTATTTTTAAATGCAGGTTTGTAAGGTATTAATTGTGAATATACTAGAGCATTATTTATATAAACCTATGTTAAAAAGAGCATCAAAAAAGCACTTTACTTACTTTTATAGCATTGGGTTATTTAGGTTTGTGCCTTTGCTCATGTATAAATCGTCATATCTGAGGCCACCATTTCCGTAAGGCTTTTTAATCGGGCCTGTATTACAGTTTGCTAAAAAGTATATAAGAGGTTGTTCGCGCTTCATTCTAAATTGTGCATTTTTATACACCAGTGTTTGCTTGCTAAATTCACCACCTTTTACGTAAACATCGTATTGCTGACCTTGCTTTGAGGCTGCTGCGTTATTAACAACGTACCACACGTCGTACCATGTATTTGTTTGCAGTGGCTTGGCCGATTGTTTGGTAGTGTAGTTTTGAATGTTGCTATACCCATTGCCGATTTTAACCATTAATGCGCCATCGTTTACAAGTCCGTTTGATTCTGTTTTATCGGTTACGCGAAGTGTAGGCTCAAACGCATCGTACGCATGTTTATTAATTAGCTCTGGCGTGAGGTTGCTTAATCCAAAAGCATGGTTATTAGGAAAAGCAGCCACGTTTATACGTATATAAAATGTGTAGGTTTGACCAACTTCAACCGCTTGTGGAAGCTTTGTATAAGAAAGCGCTTTGCGATTGCCAACAATACCATCGCGTGCAGGCTTTTTTAGTAAATAATGATTTGTAGATGTAGATGTAGATGTAGATGTAGATGTAGATGTAGATGTAGATGTAGATGTAGATGTAGATGTAGATGTAG